>JBEVKF010000158.1:0-44384 GCA_040509755.1 Thermoleophilaceae bacterium
CAGGTCACGCTCGTCGAGGCCGCCGATCGCCTGATCGCGCGCGAGGAGCCGTTTGCGAGCGAGCAGGTCGAGGCGGCGCTCCGCGAGCAGGGCGTCGACGTGCACATCGGAGTCAAGGCGGTCGCCGTGGCGGCGCGCGCGGCGTCAGGCGAGGTCGAGGTCGAGCTCGAGACCGGCGGGCCGGTGCGGGGCGACCAGCTGCTGGTGGCGATCGGCCGGCGCCCCAACACCAGCGAGATCGGGCTCGACACCGTCGGCCTGGAGCCCGGCAAGCCGATCGAGGTCGACGACGCGATGCGGGCGAACGACTGGCTCTACGCGATCGGCGACGTGAACGGCCGCGCGCTGCTCACCCATATGGGCAAATACCAGGCGCGCGTGGCCGCCGACCAGATCCTGGGCAAGGACACCCGTGCCACAGAGGACGGCGTGCGCTCGCCGCGCATCATCTTCACCGATCCTCAGGTGGCGGCGGTGGGCTACACCGTGGCCACGGCGACGGAGGCCCGGCTGGACGTCCGCGCCGTCGACGTTCCCACCCAGGGCAACGCGGGCGCGAGCTTCTACGGGAGCGATGCGGCTGCGGGGACGTCACGGCTGGTGGTGGACGAGGCCCGCGGGGTGGTGGTCGGGGCGACCTTCACCGGCCCCGAGGTGGCCGACTTCCTGCAGGCAGCGACGATCGCGGTGGTCGGCGAGGTGCCGCTCGAGCGGCTCGCGCACGCGGTGCCGTCGTTTCCCACGCGCAGCGAGGTCTGGCTGTACCTGCTCGAAGAGCTCGGCTTCTAGGCCTCAGCAGCCCGCGTAGCGGCAGGCCACGATCGACGGCTGCTCGACCGGCCGGCCCGCCTCGATGGACCACGCAAGGCGCACGAACTGCGCGTGCGACCAGGCCAGCGGCGTCGCAGAAACGTGCCCTCTCCACGCGGGAAGCCGGGCTGCCCCGAGGGCAGGTTCTCGTCCCAGACCTGCTCGGGGATCATCCATCCCTCGTTGGCGGCGCCGGCCATCGCGGCCAGCTGGTCGTCCGCCGGGCGTCCGGCCAGCAGCTCGTACTCGCCGCGCTCACCGGCGAAGATCCGCCAGATGCGGCCGAACGTGGTGAACGTGTCGGGCTCGGTGATGTCCCACGGCCCGCCGGTAGCCGTCTCGCCGTAGCCGTCGAAGTTGACGCGGTGCCAGAACCTGCCGCTGGGGGTGTCGACACCGAGCTGCTCGTCGACCACCTGCACCGTGTTTGACCACGGCCGGGTGGTCGAAGCGCTTGACGCCGAGTCGCACGAGCTCCAGGTTGCTCGGGTCGACCACCTCGCGCTGGTCGATGGCGGAAGGGCCGCCGTCGCCGATCGAATACGTAGTGCCCACGTTGGGCTTTGCGTCCTTGGTCAGGCGCAGGTAGTACGGCCGCGGCGAGTACGGGCCGTTCTCGGTGGCCGTCCAGCTGTCCACCTTCGACTGCCAGTCGTCGGCCACGGCTCCCAGGCCTGTGCCGAGTCGTCATCGCCGTTTCGGCGCGCGATGTCCGCTGCCGCGACCAACCCCGCGAGCTCGGCCGCGATCGTGCCCGGCGACCAGCCCTCCTGGTTCTCCCAGCGCTCCTGGGGGCTGTCCGGGCCGTTCGCCACCACGAACTCCGCCGCCGGCTTGACGTGCTCGGTGTAGGTGGCGGAGTCGAAGCGCTCGAGCTGCCACGCGAGCACGATCGGCAGGGCCACCTCGTCGAGCTGGAGGTTCGTCCACCTCGGCGTGCCGTCGACCAGGCTGTTCTGCGGGAACGAGCCATCGGGCTTCTGGTGGCGCTCGAAGAGGAACTCGAGCGCGCGCTCCGCGCCGTCGCGGTCGCCGGCCGCGATCAGCGCGGTTCCCACCTGGTAGAGGTCGCGCGACCAGACCAGGTGGTAGGCGTCGCAGGTCACCGGGTTTGCGTCGCCCCTACACCGCCCCATGCCGGGCGAGAGGCCGGTAGCCTGCGCCCAATGGACGTCGTAGTCGCCGGAGGCCACGGCCAGATAGGGCTGAAGTTGCTTGGCCTGCTCGCCGAGCGGGGCGACCGGGCGCACGGGCTGATCCGCAATCCCGGCCACGCGGCAGACGTCGAGGCGGTCGGCGCCGAGCCCGTGCTCTGCGACATGGAGGCCAAGGACGACCTGGCGCCCTTCATCGTCGGCGCCGACGCCGTGGTGTTCGCCGCCGGCGCGGGTCCGGGCAGCGGCCCGGAGCGAAAGCGGTCCGTCGATCTTGGCGCCGCGGTCAAGCTGATCGAGGCCGCCAACGCCGAGGGCCTGCGCCGCTACGTGATGCTCAGCGCGATCGGCTCCGGGCGCCCCGAGCGCTGGTCGGAGGCCATGCGGCCCTACTACGAGGCGAAGACCGAGGCCGACGAGCGGGTTGCGGCAAGCGGACTCGACTACACGATCCTGCGGCCTGGAGGGCTTACCGACGACCCGGGCACTGGGCTCATCCGGGTGGGCGGAGACCTCGGCGGGGGGCAGATACCGCGCGCCGACGTCGCCGCCACGCTGGCCGCGGTGCTGGTCACCGACTCGACGGTCGGCAAGGCCTTCGACCTGCTTGCCGGCGACACGCCGGTGGACGAGGCCGTCCGCTCGCTCTGAGGGCGCCGGTCGACACCGACTCGAAGCGAGCGCGTGCGGTGCTGGCCCGCGCGCGCCGGGTGCCGCGCGGCCGGGTGACCACCTACGGCGACCTCAGCCCCGAGGCGCCGCGCTTCGCCGGCGCGGTGCTGTACGCGTGCGACGACCCGGGCGTGCCGTGGCAGCGCATCGTGCGCGCCGACGGGTCGCTGGCCAAGGGCGAGCGCCAGCGCCGCCTGCTCGAGGCCGAGGGCGTGCCGTTTCGGGGCGAGCGCGTGGACATGCGCGCTGCCTGGGTCGAGGTCTGATCAGCCGGTGGTCTGAACGATCAGCACGTCGCACGGCGCCCTGTGGGAGACCTTGTTCGGGATGCTGCCGAGCACGCGGCGGTGCATCCCCTTGTTGCCGACGATGATCAGGTCCGCGTCCACCTGGCCCGCTACCGCGAGGATGGCCTCGGCCGGCTCTTCGGTCGCCGTGTGCTGCTTTACGTCCAGGTCTGCGCCGCCGAGTCGCTCGAGGAGCCGGTCGAGCACCACGTCGGCCTGGTAGTCCGGACCGGATGCGGGCGAGGCGGGCCCTCCGACGACCGGCGCGAGGGTCGGATCGTGCGCCGTGACGACGTGCAGCTTGGCGTCGCCCGCGCGCGTCAGCTCGAGCGCTCGGACCAGCGCAATCTCGGCGGTGTCGGACCAGTCTGTGCCAACGACGATCGTTCGAAACATTGCCCGGGCTTCCCTCCGTAGTAGAAATCGCCCCGCGGTGGCTTACGACACGATTCTCTACGACGTGCGCGACGATGGCGTGGCGACCGTCACCCTGGACTCGCCCGAGAACCGCAACGCGCTCTCGAACGCGCTGCTCTCGGACCTGATCGACGCCTTCGGCTCGGCGCGCGATGACGAGCGCGTGCGCTGTGTCGTGCTGACCTCCTCGCACGAAAAGGTCTTCTCCGCCGGCGGCTCGCTCGACCAGTTCGCCGCCGACGTACCGCTCGTGCACAAGCACTTTGCAACGGAGCGCTTCCCGCGCCTGTTCAAGGCGATCATGGGCCTGGGCAAGCCGACGATCTGCGCGGCCAACGGTCATGTGCTTGCGGGAGCGCTCGGGCTGGCGCTCTGCTGCGACCTGGTGGTGGCCAAGGAGGGCGTGCGCTTCGGAACCCCCGAGATCAACGTCGGGGTGTTTCCCTTCATGATCATGGCCCTCGTCTACCGCAACGTCCCACGCAAGAAGACCAACGAGCTGCTCCTGCTCGGGGAGCAGATCTCGGCCGAGGACGCACGCGAGGCGGGGATCGTGAACCGCGTGGTGGCGGCCGGCGGGTTCGATGCCGCCGTCGACGAGTGGGCGGTCAAGCTCGCGTCGAAGTCCCCTGTGATGATGAGGCTCGGCAAGGACGCCATGTACCGCCAGCTCGACATGCCCTTCGAAGACGCGCTCGACTTCCTGCGCTCGCAGCTCTCGCTGGCGTTCACGACCGATGACATCCAGGAGGGCGTCACGGCCTTCTTCGAGAAGCGCGAGCCGGAGTGGACGGGCCGATGAGCGTCTCCCTCGTCGCGCTCTGCTGCCGGACCTCCGACCGCACGCCGGGAGCGGTGCGCGGGGCGCAGACGCTGGCGCCGCTGATCGGCAAGCGGCTCGGGCTCGAGCCGCGGACGATCGGGACGCCGGCGGAGCCGCGCACCACCACCTACGACGTGGACCTGCGCGACTCGCGCGGCTGCCTGCTCGAGGCCGGCGGCCAGGTCGATGACGCTCTCGCCGGCGGGCGCGTGCCGGTGATCGCCGCGGCCGACTGCTCGATCTCGGTGACCACCCTTCCCGCGGCGCTTCGCCATCGCCCTGACGCGAAGGTGCTGTGGCTCGACGCGCACGGCGACTACAACACACCGCAGACGACCGGGAGCGGCTATCTCGGCGGCATGTGCCTGGCCGGAGCCTGCGGCGAGTGGGAGCCCGGGCTCGGCGAGGCGATCGACGCGGAGCAGGTGGTGCTGGCGGGCGTGCGCGACCTCGATTCCGGGGAGCGCGAGCTGTTGGAGCGCAGCGCGGCGACGGTGATCGGGGCGAGCGTCATCGAGACGCTCGTGGCGGTCAAGAACGCGCTCGACGGCGCGCCCGTCTTCATCCATCTCGATTTCGACGTGCTCGACCCCGAGGAGTTTCCCGCGGCCGTTCCGGCGCCCGGCGGGCTGTCCTCGGACAAGCTCTACGACCTGATGGAAGCTGTGGCCGAGGACTCCGAGCTGGTCGGCCTCGAGATCACCGCCTTCGAGGCGCCCGAGGACGAGGACGCTCGCGCGGACATGGCCGAGACCGCGATGCGCGTGCTCGACCCGCTGCTCGACCGGCTCAGCCGCTGATGGCCGAGCGCTCGATGCGCACTCTCGTCGACGACCTCCACGCGCGCCGCGCGCAGGCCCGGCTGGGCGGCGGCGAGGAGCGGATCGCCCGCCAGCACGAGCAGGACAAGCTGACCGCGCGCGAGCGGCTCGCGCTGCTGATCGATGAGGGCACGTTCGTGGAGCTCGGCATCCACGGCCGGCCGCACTTCTCCCAGCGCGCGATGGAGGGCAAGGAGGCTCCCGCCGACGGGGTGGTCACGGGCTACGGCAAGGTCGACGGGCGCCTCGTGGCCGTGGCCGCGTACGACTTCACCGTCATGGCGGGCTCGATGGGGATGACCGGCGAGACGAAGGTCGCCCGCCTGCGCGACCTGGCGCTCGGCAAGCGCATGCCGATGATCTGGCTGCTCGACTCGGCCGGCGCCCGCATCCAGGAGGCCGCGGGGTCGCTGTTCGCGGGCTCCGGGCACCTGTTTCGCGAGGAGGTGATCGCGAGTGGCGTGATCCCGCAGGTGGCGGCGCTGATGGGGCCCTGCGCGGCGGGCACCGCGTACATCCCCGGGCTGGCCGACTTCGTGCCGATGGTCAAGGGCCGCGGCTCGATGGCGCTGGCGGGCCCGTACCTCACGAAGGCGGTGACCGGGGAGGACGTGACTCAGGAGGAGCTCGGCGGCTCGCGCATCCACACCCGGGTCTCCGGCGTGGGCGACCTCGAGGTGGGCTCGGACGAGGAGTGCATCCAGGCGATCCGCGACTACCTCTCCTTCTTCGGCCAGAGCTGCGAGGAGGCCCCGCCGCGGCGCGAGGTCTCCGACCCGGTCGACCGCGCCGCGGACGACCTGCTCGACATCATCCCCGAGTCCGCCCGCCGCCCCTACGACATGTACGAGGTGATCGCGCGCATCGTCGATGACGGCGAGTGGTTCGACCTCAAGCCGCGCTGGGCGCGAACCATAATCACGTGCCTCGCCCGGATGGGCGGGCGGCCGGTGGGCATAGTGGCCAACCAGCCCAAGCACCTCGGTGGCATCCTGGAGAACGATTCGGCCGACAAGGCGGCCCGCTTCGTCAACCTCTGCGACGCCTACGGCATCCCGTTGCTGTTTCTGATGGACGTGCCGGGTTTCATGGTGGGCACCAAGGTCGAGCAGGCGGGGATCATTCGCCACGGGGCGAAGATGCTCTACGCCGTCTCGCGCGCCACGGTCCCGAAGGTGACGGTGATCCTGCGCAAGGCCTACGGCGCCGGCTACTACGTGATGTGCGGCAAGGCCTACGAGCCCGACCTGATCGTGGCGTGGCCGAGCGCCGAGATCTCGGTGATGGGGCCCGAGGGCGCGGTCAACATCATCTTCCGAAAGCAGATCGAGGCAAGCGACGACCCGGACGCGACGCGGGCCGAGCTGGTCGAGGGGATTCGCGAGACCATCGATCCGTACATCGCGGCCGGCAACGCGATGATCGACGACGTGATCGACCCGCGCGAGACGCGGCCGACCGTGATCCGCGCGCTTGAGATGGCCGAGACAAAGCGGGTCGCGCGGCCGTGGCGAAAGCACGGGGTGATGCCGGTCTGAGCGATCGCCCGCTCTTCTACCCCACCCCCGACGAGTTTCGCGCCTGGCTCGAGGAGCATCACGAGAAGGAGACAGAGGTGGTGGTCGGCTTCTACAAGAAGGGCTCGGGCAAGCAGCGCATGAGCTGGTCGCAGGCAGTCGACCAGGCGCTCTGTTTCGGCTGGATCGACAGCCGTCTCAACTCGATCGACTCCGAGAGCCACATGCAGCGCTTCACCCCCCGTAAGCGCGGCAGCAACTGGAGCAAGGTCAACATCGCCAAGGTGGCGAAGCTCAAGGAGGCCGGGCTGATGCGCCCGGCCGGGCTGAGGGCATTCGAGGTGCGCTCGGAGGCCAGGTCGGGGGTCTACTCCTTCGAGCAGGACGAGGAGGCGGGGCTCCCGCCGGAGTTCGAGCAGCGGCTGCGCGCCGATACGGCCGCCGCGGACTGGTTCGACTCCCAGGCGCCCTCCTACCGGCGCACGGCAGTCCATTGGGTGACGAGCGCCAAGCGCCAGGAGACCCGCGAGCGGCGGATGGCGCAGCTGATCGAGTGCTCGGCCGCGGGACGCCGTGCGCCCCCGTTCGTCGAGCGCCGCCGATGAGCCGCTTCGAGGACCCCTGCATCATCACCTGCTCGATCTCGGGCGCGGTCGCCAACCGCGACCAGTGCCCGGCGATCCCCTACACGCCGGAGGAGTACGCGAGCGAGGCCAGGCGGGCGACGGAGGAGGGCGCGGCGATGATCCACATCCACGCGCGCACGCCGGAGGGGATCCCGAGCTTCGAGATCGAGGACTTTCGCGCGATCACGGCCGCGATCCGCGGCGCTGTCGACGACGTGATCGTCAACTACTCGACCGGCGCGATCGGCGTGCCGGTCGAGAAGCGAATCGCGTACCTGCGTGAGCTGCGCCCTGATGTGGCGGCGCTCAACATGAGCTCGATGAACTACGCGAAGTACTCCGCCAAGCGCAAGGACTTCGTGTTCAAGGCGGTCTTCGAGAACTCGTTCGACACCATCATCGAGTTCCTCGAGGCGATGAACGAGCTCGACATCCGGCCCGAGCACGAGTGCTTTGACGCGGGACACGTGGCGAACCTCGACCCGCTGATCGACATGGGCCTGCTGGCCGAGCCGCTGCAGATCTCCTGCGTGATGGGGGTCAACGGCGGCATCCGGCCGAACCCGAGGAACCTCGCCGTCATGGCCGACCAGATACCCGGCGGACCCGAGGGGCCCAACAACTGGGGAGTGATCGGGATCGGCCGCGATCAGTGGCGCCTTGTGGCGAGCGCCGCGGCCTTGGGCGGCAACGTGAGGGTCGGCTTGGAGGACAACTTCTACCTCCCGGATGGCGAGATGGCGGGCTCCAACGGAGACCTGATCGCCCGGGCGCGGCGGATCGTCGAGGACATGGGGCGGCGCGCCGCCACGGTGGCCGAGGCGCGCGCGCTGCTCGGGACGCCGCGGCGGTGAGCGCCCTGGCCGACATCAAGGTCCTCGACCTCTCGCGCCTGCTCCCGGGCGGCTTCTGCTCGCTGCTGCTCGCGGACTTCGGCGCCGAGGTGCTGAAGGTCGAGGACACGGGGATGGGCGACTACGTGCGCTGGTCGGCGCCCGGCCATGAGGGCGCCGACGACTCGGCGAAGTCCGCGCTCTTTCTGTCGCTAAATCGCGGCAAGCGCTCGATCCGGCTCAACCTCAAGGAGGACGCGGGCCGCGCGGTGCTTCTGGCGCTCGTGCGCGAATACGACGTGGTGCTCGAGTCCTTTCGGCCCGGTGTGATGGAGCGCCTTGGGGTCGGCTACGAGCGCCTGCGCGAGGAGAACCCGCGGATCGTCTACTGCGCGATCTCGGGCTATGGGCAGGACGGTCCCTACACAGGGCGCTCCGGGCATGACATGAACTACCTCGGCCTGAACGGGGTGCTGGGGCTGACCGGCGACGCGGGCGGACCGCCGGTGCAGTCCGCCGGGCAGATCGCCGACCTCGGCGGGGGCGCCGTGATGGCCGCGTTCGGGATTCTCGCCGCGCTGCGCGAGCGCGAGCGCAGCGGCGAGGGGCAACTCGTGGACGTCTCGATGTTCGACGGCTCGCTGTCTTGGCTCGCGATGGTAGCGGCGAAATACCTGTGCGACGGCGTCGTGCCAAAGCGCGGAGACAACGAGCTGTCAGGGCGCCTGATCTGCTATCGCCCGTATGCCTGCAGCGACGGCTGGGTCACGCTGGGAGCGCTCGAGCCGAAGTTCTGGGAGGAGTGGTGCCGGGGGGTGGGGCGCGAGGACCTCATCGACCTGCAGTTCGAGCGCCCGGGCTCCGATGCGCACGCTCAGGTGGAGCAGATCTTCCTCCAGCGCACGCGCGACGAGTGGCACGAGTTTGCCTCGCGCCACGATTGCTGCCTCGAGCCGGTGCTGGACCTCGACGAGGCGCTCGAGTCGGAGCTCGTGCGAGCTCGCGAAATGGTCGTCCAGGTCAACCAGCCCGGCACGGACGGCGTGCGCCTGCTCGGCGTGCCGGTCAAGCTGTCGCGCACGCCGGGGGCTCCGGCGGGCCCGGGGCCGGCGCTCGGGGAGCACACCGACGAGGTGCTGGCGGGGCTCGGCTACACGCCGGAGCAGGTCGCAGCGCTGCGCGAGTCGGGCGCCGCCGCCTAATCAGTCACCTAGTAGGTGATGACCGTGCGGATGCCCTCCTGGCGCTCCATCGCCGCGAAGGCGTCATTGACCTCGTCCAGGGCGATCCGGCGGGTGACGAGGGACTCCAGGTCGAGGTCGCCGGCGAGGTAGCCGTCGACGAGCTCGGGCACCCGGTCGCGGCCCTTGGCCCCGCCGAAGGAGGCGCCGGCGACGCGCCGGCCGGTGATCAGGAAGCGCGGCACGACCTCGAGCACCTCGCCCTTGCCTGCCACCCCCGCGATCGTGCACTGGCCCCAGCCCATCCGGGCGGACTCGACCGCCTGGCGCATCACCGCGACGACCCCGGTGGCCTCGAATGTGTAGTCCGCACCGAAGCCACCGGTCATCTCGGTGATTTGCTCGACGGTGTCCGGCCCGCCCAGGAGGGTGTCGGTGGCGCCCTGTGCGCGGGCGTGCTCGAGGCGCTCCTCGGAGAGATCGACCGCGATGATCCGCTCCGCGCCCGAGAGCCTGCAGCCCGCCACCGCGCCCAGTCCCACGAGGCCGGCGCCGAACACGGCGCAGGTCGAGCCCGGCTCGACCTTGGCGATGTAGAGCGCCGCGCCGAGGCCGGTGGTGGCTCCGCAGGCGAGCGTGCAGACCACGTCGAGCGGCGCGGCCGGGTCGACCTTCGCGAGCGCGATCTCCGGCATCACCGTGGCCTCGGCAAAGGTGCTCGTTCCCATGAAGTGGCGGATGCGCTCGCCGTCTCGGTTGAGCCGGGTCGAGCCATCGGGCAGGAAGCCCAGGTTCTGCTGCTCGCGGAAGGCGAGGCAGATGTTCTTCTTGAGCGACTCGCAGTGCAGGCACTCGCGGCACTGGGGCGAGAAGAGCGTGACCACGTGATCGCCGGGCGCGAGGCTCGTCACACCCGCGTCAACGTCCTCGACCACCCCGGCGCCCTCGTGCCCTAGGACGGTCGGCGCGTAGCCGGAGGGATCGGCACCGCTGGCGGTGTAGAGGTCGGTGTGGCAGACGCCGCAGGCCGCCAGGCGCACGAGCACCTCACCGGGGCCCGGCCCGTCGAGGTCGACGTCCTGGACGACGAGCGGCCTGGCGAACTCCTCGAGAACGGCGGCGCGGATCCGCATGGCGGCAACCTAACCGGCGCGCAACGTCAGCGCACCGGCCGCACCCGCGGCCGCCGGCCGGCCACGGCGACCGTGCGCTGCCACGGGGCCGACCCCGGCGCGGCGGGCAGCACGCGGTAGTCGGGATGGCGAACCCAGGTAGGCAGGTAGCGCACCCGCCGGGCCCGCACCCGCGAGCCGCGCGCCTCGAAGTCGATGAGCGCAACCAGGCCGTCCTGCGAGGCGGCCGGGCAGCAAGCGGTGGTCTGATTGGAGACCAGGTTGCCCTCGCCGAAGACCACCGGCTTGCCGGCGACAAAGCGGATCGGCTGGACCACGTGCGCGTGCTGGCCGACGATCGCGCCGATCGCCGGCGAGCGCGCGAGCTGGCGCGCGAGCGCCCACTGCGAGGCGAGGGGGGCGTGGGTGTACTCGGCTCCCCAGTGGAGGTTCACGATCGTGGTGTCCGCGCCGGCGCCGCGGGCCCGCCGGGCGTCGGCGAGGATGCGCCCGGCGTCGGCCCAGTTGACGCTCCAGGGGTGCGGCACGACCTGGCCGTTGCTCACGGCGGTGTAGGACAGAAAGGCGACCTTGACCCCCTTCACGTCGAGGATCGTGGGACGCCGGCTCTCGGGCTGCGAGCGCGCGGTGCCGGCGTGCCGGACGCCAGCGCGCTCGAGCGCGCGCAGCGTGGTGCCCACTCCGTACTGGCCGGCGTCGAGCGAGTGGTTCGACGCCGTGCTGCAGACGTCCCAGCCCACCTCGCGGATCGAGCGCGCGAGGTCGGGCGGAGTGCGAAAGCTCGGGTAGCCCTGCACCGGCCCTGGCACGAGCGGCGTCTCGACGTGGCACAGGGCCAGGTCGGCGCCTGCGATCCGGCTCTTCACGGCGCCGAACATGGGAGCGAAGTCGTAGCGGCGACCACCCCCGTCGGAGAGCGCCCGTTGCGCGACCGGGCCGTGGATGAGGAGATCGCCCGTGGCGGCCACCGTGAAGCGCTCCGCCGGCACGGCGGCCGGCTCCACGCCCTGGGACCAGGCCAGCGCGAAGGCGAGCAGCGCGACCTTCATGGGATCACGTCACGAAGGTAGCGCGTTGCGCGCGCAGAGTCGCAACGCCGGCGTTGTCCGCCGTCGTCCGCGACGAGCAACCATGGGCGCATGGGCCGCGAGGGGAGCTTTCGACATGACATAGCTGCCAAATCTTCCCCTCGCGGCGTCGAACACCTCGTTGGCGAACGTGCCGATCGCCAACACGGTGTGGTCAGCCGGCCCCAGCTGCTCGAACTCGGGATCGGGCGGGGCGCCATCCTCCACCGGCTCGAGCTGCGCCGGCTACGGCCCGTCCATCGCGGCGTCTACGCGGTCGGCCGCGGCGGGTCTGTCGAGAAGCGGCTTCTGGATGGCGGCCGTCCTCGCCTGCGGACTCTGTGCCTCGCTAGCCACCGGTCCGGGGCGGCGCTCTGGAGCATCCGCCGCGGACGATCCGGTTGGATCGAGGTCACCGCTCCTCGACGACTTGGTGGGCGCGAGGGCATCCGGGCATATCGCGCAAGCTTCCCGGCCGACGAGATCACGCAGGTCCAGGCATTCCGGTGACCACCGCCGCCCGCACCCTGCTCGACCTCGCCGCGGTGGTCGACCCTCACGGCCTCCGGCGCGCGCCTCGATCGGCGGGCCCCTAGTTCCGGACATGGAGACCTAGGGCGCCCGGGCGTCGCGAACTCGATCCGTGGGCTCCTTCAGTGCCGAATATGGAGACTCGGGGCGCCCGGCGGTCGCGCGCTCGAGCAGGCCCAGGCCCTGCGGCTCGGCGACATCACCTCCCTGGATGCTCTGCTCTCCAGCTACCCCGGCCGGCGAGGGACCGCGGCCCTGAGGGCGGTCCTCCAGGCCGGAGCTCGCCGCCCTGCTCGCCCTCACCACCGCACGTCGTGCCACTCCATGACGCCGTGGCCGCGCTCCAGCTCGAGGCCGCCCGGCAGCGTCCCGGAGAACGAGCCGAAGGGCTGGCGGTAGTGGCTGCGAAAGAGCAGGCGGTTCGTGCGGTCCTCGCGGGCGGACCATTCGCTGAAACGAAGCTCGCCCACTCCCGACAGGTCGGCCGCGAACTCGGCCGGCCCCACCTCGCGGGGCTCGCCGTCGACCCAAACCGTTCTCTCGCTGGCGCTCGCGCCGTCGTGCACGCCGTCCACGAGGTTCCAGGCCACCGCCTCGCCGCCGGTGGCGCGGCCTATGCCCGCCGACCAGCGCCAGGCAGTGTGGCGGGCGTGATAGCCGGCGGACTCGTCGATGAAGCCGAGCGGGCCGTCCACGGGCCACTCGCGCCCGCCCGCCCGCACATGCCCCCGCACCGCCAGCCCCGCCTGCTTGCGAGTCCAGATGTACGACCGGCCGTGCGGCGAGACGACCTCCACGCCGGCGCCCTCGTCGACCGTCAGGTCGATCACGCCGGGCACTCGCACGCGCCCGTGGGAGAGGTCGACGCCGCGGCCGCCCTCGTAGAGCGACCCGTCCGCCGCGGCGACCGCCCACCAGCGCTGCGCCAGCCCCGCGACCCGGGCGGCGCCCGCGCAGAGCATCAGGTCCGGCCCATAGACCGCCACGTAGCGCCAGCGCTTGAGCGGCCGCCCGGCGCGCACGAGCGGCATCCGCCCCGGCGGCAGCGGCAGATCGAGCGAGCGCACGGCCGGCCCGCGTACTGGCAGCGACGACATCGCCGCGCAGTACACTCCAGATTGACTGGTCAGTCAACGAGGGATGGGAGAGCTCTCTGCGCGCCGCGGCAGTCCAGCTTGAATGCAGCGCCGACATGGACCGCAACCTGGCGGAGGCGGATCGGCTCGTGCGCGCGGCTGCGGGCGACGGCGCCGAGCTGGTTGTGCTGCCCGAGCGGCTCGACATCCGCGGCAGCGCGGCGGACTACGCCACGCGCTCGGAGCCCCTGGAAGGTCGCCCGGTGGCGTGGGCTCGCGAAGTCGCTCGCGAGCTCGGCATCGACCTCGTCGCCGGCTCGATCGCCGAGCGCCGCGAGGGCCACGAGCGGGTGGCCAACACGTCCGTGCACGTGGGCCCGGACGGCGAGGTCAAGGCGATCTATCGCAAGATCCACATGTTCGACGTCGAGGTGGGCGGCGTCGAGTACCGCGAGTCAGAGCATTCGGAGGCCGCCGACGAGATCGTGATGTCCGAGACCGCCGGCGGGCACGGGCTCGGGCTGACCATTTGCTACGACCTTCGCTTTCCCGAGCTCTACCGGATCCTCGCGCTTCGCGGGGCCCGCGTCGTCACGGTGCCCGCGAACTTCACCCGCATCACCGGCGAGGCGCACTGGGAGGTCCTGCTGCGGGCTCGCGCGATCGAGAACCAGGTGTTCGTAATCGCTCCGGGCCAGGGGCGCCGCCAGGGCCCCGAGCGCGACAGCTACGGCAACTCGATGATCGTCGATCCATGGGGAGAGGTGCTGGCGCGCGCGGGCGGCGAGGGCGCCTGCTTCGTCGGTGCCGATCTCGACCTCGAACGCCAGGACGAGGTGCGCGAGAAGCTGCCGAGCCTGGCGAACCGGGTGGCCGGCGCCTACCGCTGGCCAGAGGAGGTGCGCGCCTGATGGCCGCGACCGTCAAGCCCGGCGCGATCGACAAGCGCCGCCTCATCCTCGACGCGGCGGTCCGCGTCTTTGCCACGCGCGGCTTTCACCACTGCCGGGTCTCCGATGTGGCCGACGAGGCTGGAGTCGCCTACGGCCTCGTCTACCACTACTTCAGCTCCAAGGAGGAGATCCTCAACACGCTCTTCCTCGAGCGCTGGCAGATCATGCTCGACGCCATCGCCGAGATCGACTCCCGCGACGTCGCGGCGCGCGACAAGCTCTACGCGGTCGCGAGCTTCATCATCGACTCCTACCGCTACGACCCCGACCTGATGAAGGTCATCATCGTCGAGGTCACCCGCGCGGCCAACTCCTTCGGCGCGCTGCACCTGAGCAAGATCCGCGAGGCCTACGAGGGGATCGCCGGCATCGTCGAGTCGGCGCGCGGCGAGGGCTCGTTCAAGTCGGGCATCCCGGCGGAGTTCGCCGCCATGTGCTTCTACGGCGCGATCGAACAGCTCCTGACCGGCTGGATCTTCGAGGTGCTACCTCGCACCGACCAGGAGTACGAACGCGCCAAGGGCCTGGTCGTCGAGGCGATCTGCGGCGGGCTCGAATCGGCGCAGAACGGCGCCGGCTAGACAGATCCGCTTGAATCCGCGTTCGATGCAAAACGACTTGACCAAGCGACTGCTGTGGACCGGGCTCCTGGCGGGGGTTGGCGCGCTGTCGTCGATCATCGCCCACAGGATCGCGACCGAGATCTGGACGCGGGTCTTCGGCGAAGACCCGCCCGTCGATTGATGGCCGAGGAATCCGAAGCCAAGGACGAGCCCGATCCGGTGGAACCCGGCCCCGTGAACCAGGGCGCCACCGGCGGGCGCCCCTACGGCGAGACCCCGCTCAGCGTCGAGACCGAGCAGGACCCTTTCGCTGAGCGTCCGGAGGCCTTCGTCGGCGCCGCCTTCGCCGGCGGGTTTGCGCTCGCCATGATCCTGAGAAGGATTGTTCGATGAGCGGCAACGGCGTGCCTCCCAACAAGAGCGCCGACAAGTCGATCGGCGAGATCGTCGCCGAGGTCTCGGAGAAGGCCTCTCTGCTGATCCGCCAGGAGGTCGAGCTCGCCAAGGCGGAGGTCACCGGCAAGATCTCGAAGCTGGCCACCGGGGCCGCCGTCGCGGTGGCCGCGGGCGTGTTCCTCGTCTTCGGCGTGACCATGTTCTTCCAATTCGCGGCCTGGTTCATCAACGACCTGGGCAACTGGGGGAACCTGGTCTGGCCGGGATTCGGGATCGTGTCTCTGGTCCTGTTCATCCTCGCGGTGATCGCCGGCCTGCTCGCCTACCGCTTCTTCAAGAAGGGGTCGCCGCCCGTGCCCGCGATGGCCATCGAGCAGGCCAAGCTGACGCGCGCCGAGCTCGAGGCGCAGACCATCCAACGCGATCAGGTAGGCCGGACGCTCGAGAAGGGCGAGGAGCTGAAGAAGTGAGCAACGGCGCCCAGAGCCCCGAGTTGATCCGAGCCTCGATCGAGGCCACGCGCAAGGAGCTGAGCTTCTCGGTCAACGACCTGCGCTCCAAGGTGGCGGAGCTGACCGACTGGCGCCGTCAGCTGTCCGAGAACCGCAAGCCGGCATTGATCGGCGCGGCGGTTGCCGGCTTTGTCATCGGCGGCGGAGTGGTCGCGACGGTCTCTCTGCTCACGGGCCGGCGCGGGCGCTGAGCGCCGCGACGTCGGCGCCGTAGTAGCGGCGGTGCACGATCGCCGCCGCGCCTCCGGCCGGGATCGGCAGCCAGAAGGACACGAGCCGGTAGGCCAGCGTCGCCACGACGGCGGCGCCCGCGGGCACCCCGGCCAGCGCGAGGGTTCCGGTCAGGCCGGCCTCGACGAAGCCCAGTCCACCGGGGGTGAGCGGCAGCGTGCCCAGGAACTGCGCGGCGCAGAAGGCGAGCAGCACGGTCGACGGCCGTGGATCCGCGCCGACTGCGGTGAGCGCGGCAAGGAGGGTGAGGTAGTCGAGCACCCAGCGCCCTGACGCGAGCAACAGGGCCTGCCACCAGCGCTTGCCGAGGACCTCGCGCACCTCGTTGCGCTCGCGGACCAGGCGCGCCGGCAGTCCGGTGAGCGGGGTTCGCTTGCGCAGGATGCGGTTGCGCACCCTCTGCGCGACCCGCCCGACCCAATCCAGAGGCCGGTCGTAGATCATCGCGGTGGCCCCGGCGGCGAAGAGCGTGAGGAACACCACCGCGCCGATCAGCGCCGACCAGCCCAGGCCGGGGTCGACCGGGGCGCCGAACAGGATCGCCGGGGCGGCGAGCACCGGGAGCGCCAGCAGGATCGCGAACACCAGCAGCGAGGAGGCCGCCATCCCGGACGCCGCGGCGGCGGCGGGCACGCCGGCGCGCACCAGCATGGCGTACTGCATCGCGCCCGCCGCCGCAACGCCGCCCGGCACCACTCGCCCAAAGGCGTTCGATGCGAGCTGCGAAGTGATCACCGGCCCGTAGCGCTTCGCGCGCACCGCCAGCTTCTGGACCGCCCACATGCAGCCGTAACTGCCTATCTGCAGGGCGACCATCGCGACGTACCAGAGCGGATTGAAGTCGTCGAGCCTGTCGAAGGCGCCGAAGACCTCGAGCAGCGCGGGGGCGAGCAGGTAGAGCGAGACGCCCGTGACGGCGAGTACCAACCCGCGCTTGGCGAGGCCTCCAGCGCTCATCCCGGCCCGGAGGCTACGCCGGTGCCGGGTCGGGAGGCGGCGTGCCGGGTGGGGGCGTGGGCGGTGGCGGAGCAGGTGGCGGATCGACCGGCTCGCGCTTGATCGAGAGCGTGCGCAGGTCGACGTACTCGCGCACCAGGATCTGGATCGAGGCCGCGACGGGGATGGCAACGAGCGCCCCCATCACACCCAGGAGGGTGGCGCCGAACAGGACTGCGACGATCGTGACGAAGGGCTGCACGTGAACTGTGCGCTTCTGGACCTGCGGCTGGATCACGTGGTTCTCGAACTGCTGGTAGAGAATCGCCCACCCGACCCAGATGATCGTGGCGACCGGGAAGTTCTCGAACAGGGTCACGATCCCTATGACGAAGGCCGCGATCGTGGCGCCGACGAGCGGGATCAGCGAGAACAGCCCGGCGATCACGGCAAGCGGAGCCCGGAAAGGCACTCCCAGGATCCAGAGCACGATGTAGGTGACCACTCCCGCGATCAGGGCGATGGTGAGCGCACCGGCCACGTAGCCCCCCACCGCCTCGCCCATGTGGTCGAGCGAGCGGCGCAGGCGCTGGCGCTGCTCGGGAGGTCGCAGTCGGATCGCGGCGTCGGTCCAGCGCCGCCCGCTGCCGAGCATGAACGCGGTCAGCACGAGGATGGTCACGAGCGCGAAGGCGGAGTTGACGATGCCGAAGCCCACGTCGCGCAGCGTCCCGGCCGCTCCGCCGAGCTTCCCGGGCAGCTTGCTCGCCTCTTTCTCGAGCTGGCCCGTGATGTCGTAGTCCTCGTTGAGGTCGCGCAGGCGCTTGTTGTCGTTCACGAACTGGGTGATGTCGTCGGCGTACTGGGGGACGTTCTTGGCGAACTTGTCGGCTTCGGTGACGAGCGGCGGCGCGATCAGCGCGATCAGCAGCATCGGGATCGCGAGGAGCACGAGGTAGACCACGGTGATCGCAAACCCGCGCTTCATCCGCCTGGAGAGGTAGTTCACCGGGCCCGAGAGCGCCAGCGCGAGGAACAGGGAGATCAGCAACCAGCTGATCGGCTTTCTCAGCAGGTAGATCAGGTAGAGCACGATCACCACGGCGACGACCGTGAACACGATGCGCAGGATCTCCCGAACAGAGTGCATCCGGGTCGGTATTCGCCCCGGCTGCCGCGCCTCCTACTCCACGAAGCGCTTTGGCAGGCCGCCCACGCCCAGCAGGCCCGGTCCGGTGTGCGTCGCGAGCACCGGTCCGAGCTCGCTGATGATCGTGGGCGGGCAGCCGAACACCTCGGTGCAGCGCTCGACGAGAGCGGCGCACTGATCGGGCGCGTGGATGTGCTGCGCAGACCAGGCATCGGCACCTGACTCGTGGCGCTGGCGCGCGTAGTCCACCATCCGCTCGAACGCGCGTGAGCTGGTGCGGACCCGCTCAACCGGGGTCATCTCGTTCTCGACGGTCAGGATCGGCTTGACCTTGAGGGTCGACCCGATCCACGCGCTCGCGGCGCCGATCCTGCCGCCGCGCTTGAGGAACTCGAGCGTGTCGATCGCAAACCAGAGCTTGAACTCGGCCCGGGCTTCGGCCACGCGCGCAACGATCTCCGTGGCGGCGTTGCCTTCCCGCGCCGCCTTGGCCGCCGCCAGCACCATGAAGCCGAGCCCTCCGGCGGCGGTCGTCGAGTCGATTACCTCGATTCGCTCGCCGCCCTTGCCGTCGCGCTCGAGCGCCTCCTTGGCCTGGCGCGCCGCTGCCGGCGTGCCCGACAGCCCACCGGAGATGTGGATCGAGACCACCTCCCCGCCATCGGCCAGCAGCGGCTCGAACGCGGAGGTGAAGTCGCCGACCGACGGCTGCGACGTGGTGGGGAGCTTCTCGGCGCCGCGGAGCTCCTCGAAGAACTTGTCGTAGTCCGTGATGTCGGTCTCGGGGACGGTGCGGTCGCCGCCGAAGACCACGTAGAGGGGGACGACCGTGATCGCGTGGCGCTCGAGCAGCTCCGCCGGGAGATACGAGGTGCTGTCGGTTACGACGGAGACACGGCTCATGCGCGCGGGCAGACTACACTCGCCCGCTCTTGACCACGGTCTTGGTCACCGGCGCGACGGGCTTCATCGGATCCCACGTCGCGCACCTGCTCGCCGAGCGCGGAGACGACGTGGTGCTCGGGGTGGAGGAGGGATCGCCCGGCGACGCGATCGCCGATCTCGAGCTCAAGCGCCTCAGGCTCGAGGTGCGCGACCGCCGCAGCGTCCGCCGGGCGCTCAAGGGCATCGAGCGGGTGTTCCACTGCGCCGGTGTGACCTCGGCACGCCCCGAGGACACGGACAGGCTCTTCGATGTGAACGTCGGCGGGACGAAGCTCCTGATGGAGGAGTGCCTGGGCGCGGGAGTCGAGCGCGTGGTCTACACCTCGAGCGCCGCGGTGGTCGGTCCGGCCCCTCATGGCGGCGCGGCCGACGAGGGGCAGCTGTTCACCGCCGGCCGCCTGGGGATCCCCTACGTCACCTCGGTCCACGAGGCCGAGGTGGAGGCGATGCGCGTCGCGGCACAGGGCCTGCCGCTCGTGTGCGTGAACCCGGCCGTCTGCTTCGGCGCCGGGGACTACCTCCTCAGCTCCACGCGGCTCGTGCGCTCCTTCTTGCTCGGCCGCATCCCCGTCTACGCCGACGGCGCGGCCTCGATCGTCGACGTGCGCGACGTGGCCCGGGCGCACCTGCTGGCCGACGAGCTCGGCCAGGTGGGCGAGCGCTACATCGTTGGCGGGCGCAACTTCACCTTCGAGCGCCTGTTCGCCGACCTCGGGCGCGTGTCCGGGATCGACCCGCCGGTGAAGCTGCCTGCAGCGGCCGCCCGCGCGGCCGCCGCCGTGCTCGAGGCGAGCGGCCGCTCCTGGCCGCTCACCCAGGCCGAGGTGCGCGCAGCCGGCCACTGGTGGACCTACCGCTCGACGAAGGCGCGGCGCGAGCTCGGCTGGAGGCCGCGCCCGCACGAGGAGACCCTCGAGGCCACCGTCGCGTGGCATGCCGAGCGCGAGCACGACCGCATCGCCCGCACGCGCCGCTCCCAGCCGATGCAGCTGCGGGCGGCGGGGGCGGCCGTCGGCGTCGCCGAGAGCGCGGTGGGCCTGCTGCGCAGGATCCCGATCCCGCGTCCCTAGGATTCGCCCCGCCATGGCCACCCTCTACCGCTGCAAGGCCCCCACGGACGTCGTCTGCCGCTGTGGCAGGGTCGCCCGGCGCCTGCGTGCGATGGACATCGACTTTGACCAGGTCCGGGTGCCGTTTCTCAAGCGCGACCGGCCCGAGGTGGAGGAGTTGACCGGGCAGCGCTGGGTACCGGTCCTCGTGCACGGCGACGAGGTCATCCACGACTCGCACCGGATCTTGGAATACCTGGACTGGTTGGCCGGACCTGACCAAGGCAAGGAGGTTGCATGAGAGGACTGCCGAGCGGAGGAGCACGAGGCGGGCGCACGGCCCGGGCCGCGCACAGCGCCCGGCGCATGTGGCCCTACGTCCTGATGGCCTGGGAGCGCTGGCAGTCGCTCTCTCCCGACGACAAGGAGCGCTACAAGCGCCAGGCCCGCCAGTACGCCGAGCGCGGGCGCAAGGCGCTCGACGACCGCCGCCGGCGCTAGGCGCGCGGCCGGCTCTGGCTCAACCTCAACCCAGGCGGTTTTCGAGCCCCAGCGGGCGCTTCACCGGCTCTGGCTCAGGCTCGAGCGCCTCTTGCGGCTGCTCGGCACCGAGCAGCTCGGCAAGCTCGCCGGACTCGAACATCTCCATGACGATGTCAGAGCCGCCCACCAGCTCGCCGTCCACGAACAGCTGCGGGATCGTGGGCCAGCCCGAGAGCGCCGACAGCTCCTCGCGGATGCGCGGGTCGGGCAGGATGTCGAGCGCGGCGTACTGGACGCCCAGGGCGTTGAGCGCACCCGCGGTGCGGGACGAGAAGCCGCAGGCGGGCTGATGCGGGACGCCCTTCATGAAGAGCATCACGCGGTTCTCCTTGATCGAGCTCTCGAGGAAATCGCGAATCTCGTTGTTCGTCATGGTGTGGCTCCAGGGGTCGAAGTCTTGATGGAGAGGGCGTGGATCGCGCCGCCGATGTCGTCGCCGAACACGTCGTAGACCAGCTTGTGCTGCTGAATCCGCGACAGGCCCTCGAACCGATCGGAGACGATCTCGGCGCGAAAATGGTCGCCGCCGCCCGTGAGGTCTTCCACGCTGACCTCTGCGCCGGGCAGCGCTGCCGCGATCCGCTCTTCTAGTTCCGTAGTTTGAGGCACGGGTAAAGCTCAGGGTACCGACGCCCCGCGCCGATACAATCTGTGCAGATGGTCGAACTCACTGACATCGCAGTCGAAAAGGTCCGCGCCTTCATGGAGGGCCAGACCGCCGAGAGCGCGATCGGCCTTCGCGTCGGAGTCCGCGGCGGAGGGTGCTCGGGCTTCCAGTACGCCCTGGCGCTCGACGAGCAGCGCGATGACGACCACGTCTTCGACGCCGCCGGTGTCCGCGTGCTCGTCGACCCGGCCAGCCTGCGCTACGTCGAAGGCTCCACTGTCGACTACACCGAGAACTTCATGGGTTCGGGCTTCGAGGTCTCCAACCCGAACGTCGTTGCCTCCTGCGGCTGTGGCTCCTCCTTCCGAGTCGCGGAAGAAGAGCCCTCCTGCGGGGCCTCCGTCTAGCTTCTCGTAGGGCCGGCCCGCAATGGGCACCGCCGACGTCGTCGAGCTGACCAGCGCGCTCGTCGCGATCGACTCGGTCAATCCTTCGCTCGAGCCGGGCGCCGCCGGCGAGGCCGAGGTCGCCGCCTACGTGGCGAGCTGGGCCCAGAGCGCCGGTCTCGAGGCCGAGGTGCACGAGCGGACAGCGGGGCGCCCGAGCGTCGTCGTGCGCGCCCGCGGCGCCGGGGGCGGCAGCACGCTCCTGCTCTGCGGGCATCTCGACACCGTCGGGGTGGAGGGCATGGCCGATGGGCACGCGCCGCGCGTGCACGGTGACCGCCTCCACGGCCGCGGCGCCTATGACATGAAGGCGGGCGTGGCCGCCGCACTGGTCGCCTGCCGCGAGGCCGCCTCACGCGAGCTGGCCGGAGATGTCGTGGTCGCGGCCGTGGCAGACGAGGAGTACGCGAGCGTCGGCGTCCAGGAGGTGCTGAGCGCGCTCGGCGGTCCGCCCGCGGCAGCGGCTGTGGTGACCGAGCCCACGCAGATGGAGATCGCGGTCGCTCACAGGGGGTTCGCATGGCTGGAGGTCGAGGTGACCGGGAAGGCCGCCCACGGGTCGCGGCCCGACCTGGGCGTGGATGCGATCGCCAAGGCCGGCCCGATTCTCACCGGAGTCGGCGAGTGGGACCGGCGGCTAGCCGAGAGCGGCCACCCGCTGCTTGGGCGCGGCTCGGTCCACGCATCGCTCGTCAGCGGCGGGCGCGACCTCGCCACCTACCCCGAGCGCTGCACGACCGGCATCGAGCGCCGGACACTGCCGGGGGAGGGACAGCGGGAGGTCGAGGCTGAGCTCGACGCGCTGCTCGATGAGTGCCGCCGTGTGGACCCGGAGCTGGTGGCTGCGGCGCGCACGCTGCTGGTGCGCGACCCACTCGAGACACCGCGGGATGCATCGATCGTCGCCGCCGTACACCGCGCCGCCACCGGGGTGATGGGCTCGCCGCCGCCGACTGTGGGTGCGAGCTTCTGGGCCGACTCGGCCTTCATAGCCGCGGCCGGGATCCCGACCGTCCTGTTCGGGCCGGGCGGCGAGGGCGCTCACGCCGACGTGGAGTGGGTGAGCATCCGCGACACGATCGCCTGCGCGGAGGTCCTCATGAGCGTGGCCGGCGAGATCTGTGGCTAGATGACTGATCCCAAATCCCTGCACCTTCGGATGACGCGCCATACCGGCGCTGGTTCGCCACCCGCGTCCTCGCCGATAGTTCTGGAACTATCGGCTTCGTCCGCGTGCGGCGCCCAGCTTGGTCTGGCGCGCCCCCGAAGGCACACGGATTCGGAACCAATCATCTAGTGCCCCACTTGGCAGCGCAGGCTCAGCCCGGCGCGTTGTCCAGCGAGCTCCATAGATAGAGACACGCCAGCGTCCGGTACGGGCGCCAGGGGCGCGCGAGCTTCTCCAGGCGCTTGGCGTCGGGCAGCTTGCGCAGGCGGTACTCGACCTGGGCTGCGCGGCGGATGCCCTGGTCGCCGACGGGCAGGATGTCGGGCCGGCCGAGGTGGAACATCAGGAACATGTCCGCGGTCCACTGGCCGAGGCCCTTGATCGCCGTGAGCTGCGCGGTCACCTCCTCGTCGGGCAGCTCGGGGAGCCGCTCGAGCTCGAGCGTCCCCTCCTCGACGTGCTGCGCCAGGTCGCGCAGGTAGGCGATCTTCGGGCGCGAGAGGCCGGCCGCGCGGATCGCGTCGGGATCGGCTGCCAGGAGCTGGCGCGGAGTGGGCGCATGGCCGTCGAAGAGGTCGGTCAGCCGCCCGTAGATGGTCCGGGCGGCCTTTGTAGAGAGCTGCTGGCCGACGATCGACCGCAGCAGCGCCCCATAGGCGTCGCCAGGACGCTCGCGCTTGAGGTCGCGCTTGACGACCGAGCCGTGCTCGTCGATCAGGCGCGCCATCACGGGGTCGCCGTCGCGCAGCGTGGCGACCGCCTTCGGTGTGACCCTGACCGGTTTGACCCGGGAGCCGGCGCTTGGTCTCGGCATGGAGGCGTGCAGCCTACGCGGCGGCGGGAGTGTGGAAGGACTCCTCGAGCCGTCCGAGCTCGGTCGACGGTGCCTCGCCGAAGAGCCACTCGCGCGCGATCCGATGCCAGTTTGCCGTCGCCTCGAGCTGGCCGAGCACGCCGAGGGTCAGCGCCTCCATGCGACGCGCGAGCATCGCCTGGGGCGGCATCGTCTCGCGGCGCATCAGCTGCCAGTGGCGCGAGCGCGGGTCGCCGAAGTCGATCAGGACCTGCGTCACCACGTCGCGATCGATCGTGACCTCGCGGTCATCGACGTACCAGCTGGTCACGTCGCGGAAGTGCTCGAAGACGGCCTGGGGGGTCACCTGCTCGTCCGCGGGGTCGAAGAAGCCCAT
This sequence comes from Thermoleophilaceae bacterium, assembly GCA_040509755.1. Taxonomy (GTDB): domain Bacteria; phylum Actinomycetota; class Thermoleophilia; order Solirubrobacterales; family Thermoleophilaceae; genus JACVRW01. The sequence continues at coordinate 23,638 of JBEVKF010000158.1, forward strand.
CGCACCGAGGCGGCGGTGGAGCTCGGCGACGTCGCCATCCATAGCGGCACGGAGGGCCTCGATCTCGGCCTCGATGTCGGCGCGGTCGACGCGCTTGGTCATGCCGAAGTCGATAAACGCGACCCGCCCGTCGGCCATCAGCCGGTAGTTGCCCGGATGGGGGTCGCCCGAGAAATGGCCGTTGCGATAGAGCGAGCCGAAGAAGAAGCGAAAGACGATCTCCCCGAAGCGGTCGCGGGTTGCCGTGTCCATCTCCCGGACCTCCTCGTAGCCCGTCGCCTCGACCCACTCGGACACGAGCACGTGCTCGGTGCAGAACTCCGTCACCACCGGCGGGACGAAGATGAACGGATGGCCGCGCCAGCTACGGGCAAAGGCGCGGTGCTGCTGAGCCTCGTGCTCGTAGTCCAGCTCGTCGGTCAGGCGCTCCCGAATCTCGGCGGTCATCGCCTTCGCGTCCATCCCGGGGGCGATCCGCTTGGCCACGCGCATGATCAGGCCCAGGTTCTGAAGGTCGGCACGCACCGCCTGGCCGACGCCCGGGTACTGGACCTTGACCGCCACCTCGCGGCCGTCGTGCAGCCGCGCCCGATAGACCTGGCCGATCGAGGCGGCCGCCACCGCGTCCTCGTCGAACTCCGCGAAGACGTCCGAGAGCTTCTCGCCGAGGTCGTCCTCGATCACCTTGCGCATGCGCGCGACGGGCACGCGCGGAGCGGAATCGCGAAGCTCGGCGAGCTTGGCCTGGATGCGCTCCTGGAACTCGGGGGGAAACGCGCCGGTGTCGATGAACGACGCGACCTGGCCCACCTTCATCGCCGCGCCCTTCATCTGGCCGAGCACGTCGAAGATCTGCTCCGCCGCCTCCATCTGGCGACGCCCGGCCGCCTCGGCGCGGCCGTCTTCGCCGCGCGTAAGGTTCGCCGCCTTGGTCGCGTAGCCCCGCGCGGTCTGGCCGCCGGCGAGCCTGCCGACCTTCGCGGCGCGGCGCCAGCGCCCGGTGGGGAGATCCTCGGCCATCCGACCAGGGTACGCACGCCCCGTCGGGTCGAGACCACTTAGGGTTCGGGTTTCGATGAGACTCGTCAGCTTCGCCACCACCGACGGACCGCGCGCGGGACTGCTCCGCGACGGCCGCGTGTACGACATCGGGGGAGAGGCCTTCGCCGGCGTGCGAGCTGCGGACCGAACGATCTTCAGGCTGCTCCAGGGAGGACTCCTCGGCGTCGTCGCGCCCGAGGACGACAACGGCGTGCCGCTCGAGGAGCTCGAGCTGCAGCCCCCGATCGCACGGCCGGGAAAGATCCTCTGCATCGGCCTCAACTACCGCGCCCACGCGGAGGAACAGGGCAAGGACGCTCCCGAGACACCGACGATCTTCGCCAAGTTCGCCAACGCGCTGAGCGCGCCGGGCGCCCGCGTCGAGCTCCCCCGCTTCAGCGACCGGGTCGACTACGAGGCCGAGGTCGCCTTCGTGATCGCCGACCGCTGCAAGGACGTCCCGGTCGACGAGGCAATGGACCACGTAGCCGGCTACACGCTCTTCAACGACCTGTCCGCGCGGGATTACCAGTTCAAGACGCCGCAGTGGATGCCGGGCAAGGTCTTCGACGGGGCCGCACCCTGCGGCCCCGCGCTCGTGACGCCCGACGAGGCCGGACCCCACGACGAGATCGAGATCGAGCTGCGCTTGAACGGCGAGCTGATGCAGTCGAGCTCGACCGCCGACCTCGTTCACTCGATTCCCGAGCTCGTGGCCTACCTCTCGATGCTGATGACGCTCGAGCCCGGCGATCTGATCGCCACCGGGACTCCGGCAGGGGTGGGCAGCATGCGCGACCCAAAGGTCTGGCTGCGGCCGGGCGACCACGTCGAGATCAGGTCGCCGCAGCTGGGGGTCCTCGAGAACACCCTGACCTAGGTGCTGATCCCCAGGGCGGGCATCTCCGGGTGACGCACGTTTGGGCTCGGGCCAACGGCGGCCATAAGGGGTGGGACTGGCCGCCGGGCGTCCCCTTTCGGCCGGCTTTGGCGTTGGTTGTCGACTTACCGGTCCGTGGGGCCGCTAACTCGACAATAAATCCAACACCTAGAGATGAAAGCGGCGGTGGTGCGGCTCGCGCGCCGCGTCCGCCGAGCGGATCAGGAGCCACGTGAGCACCGTGCCGACCGCGAGGACGGCCGCGAGCAGCCAGCACGCGTCCGCGATGCCCAGGGCGAACGCGCCCTCGAACGAGGCGCCGTCGGCGCGCTCCTCGATCTGCACGTGCCCAAAGACCGCTCCCGCGGCCGCCAGCAGGACCGCGCCCGCCACGCACCGCGACATGGCGAGCGCACCGGAGGCCACGCCGGCCTTCTCGGACGGCAGGGCGGACATCGCCGCCGCCGACATCGGCGCGTACACCAGGCCGAGCGCCAGCCCGAACAGAATCAGGCCCGGGGCGACGTCGTAGTAGTCGGACGAGCCGTCGAGGCGCGTCAGCGTGATCATGGCGACGGTTGCGCACACCATTCCCACGGTCATCACGATGCGCGCCCCGTATCGGGCCGCGAGGCGCGCGGCCAGCGGAGACAGCACCGCCATCGGGGCCGTGACGGGCAGCATCAGCACGCCGGCCCGCGCTGTCGAGAACTGTAGGGCGAGGTCGAGGTACTGCGGCAGCAGGAACATCACCGTCCAATACGCGCCCACGAGGGCGAACGCGGCCGCCGTGGCCCCGAGGTAGGGACGGCTTCGAAACAGGCTGAGATCCATGAGCGGCTCGCGCACGCGCAGCTCGATCGCCACGAAAGCGCCGAGCAGCGCCAGCCCGGCCGCCAGGGAGCCAAGCGTGGCGGCCGAGGTCCAGCCCCAGCCCTTGCCCTCCACAAGCGCCAGCACCACGGCGCTCAGCCCGGCGCCGAGGGTCAGAAGGCCGCCCAGGTCGATGTGCCGGCCGGCGCTGTCGTCGCGTGACTCGGGCATCGCCGCGCCGATCACGACGAGCGCGACGAGCGCGAGCGGCACGTTGAGCCAGAACAACCAGCGCCAGCTCGCCACCTCGACCATCGCGCCGCCCACGAGCGGGCCGATGGCGAGCGCGATGCTCGAAACCGCTGCCCAGATCGCGATCGCCCGCCCGCGCTGGTCCGGCGGGAACGCCACGGTGGCAATCGCGAGTGAGAGCGCCAGCATCGCGGCGCCGCCGACACCCTGGACCGCCCGGCCGGCCACCAGCACGGCGATCGAGTCGGCGGTCGCGCAGACAACCGAACCGGCTGCGAACACCACCAGCCCGCTCGCGAACACGAGCCTGCGCCCGAACAGGTCGCCGAGCCGGCCCAGCGTCACGACGAGCGCGGCCAGGGCGAGCAGGTAGATGTTCTGAGCCCACTGGATGCCGGAGCTCGACGCACCCAGGTCCAGGCGGATCGCCGGCAGCGCCAGGGCGATCGCCGTCGAGTCGAGCATCAGCATGAACAGCCCGACCGATGAGCCGGCCAGGATCCACCAGCGCCGCATCAGGCGATCTCGACCTCCCGACCGAGAGCGCCCGCGAGCAGGGCGGCGTTGCGGCGGGCGGCCCAGATCGGAACGCTCGGGTCGCGGGCCGGGTCGATCTCGGTCCCGAGTACCACCGCGCCGTTGCGCGTCGCGACGCTGACCCGCCGAATGGTGCCGTCGCGACTGCGCTCGAACTGCTCGGAGAGCCGGATGATCCCGCTGAGTAGCCGCAGCAGCTCATCGTCGCCCTTGAGCGCGAGGTCGCCCAGCTGCGACACGTCCGGGTCGCCCTTGCGGTGGTAGCGGGTGACGAGCCCGACGAGCATCAGCTCGCGCGCGCTGAACCCGGGCAGGCCGGTGTTCAGGATCAGGTAGTTGGAGTGGTGATGGTGGTCCTCGTAGTCGATCGCCGTGCCGATGTCGTGCAGCATGCATGCGGCCCACAGCAGCTCTCGCTCGACGGCCCCGTGATCGTGCAGGCCCGCGGAGCGGAGCCCGTCGAACATCTCGAGCGACAGCTGCGCCACGCGCTCCACGTGGCCGGTATCGACGTTGAAGCGGTGGGCGAGGTTCTCGACCGATGCGCTGCGGACGTCCTCGAACAGAGCCGGCCCGCCGAGCAGCCGTTCGAAGAACACGCCTTCCCGCATGCCCGCCTCGGTCACCTCGATGCGGTCGAAGCCGCCGGCGTCGAGCGCCGCGGCAACGACGAGCGCTCCGCCCAGGATCACGTCGCCGCGGTCGGGCTTGATGCCGGAGACGTCGCCGCGCTTCGACGCCGGCTTTGAGGCGAGCACGTCGATCAGGTCGTCGAGGGCGGCGCGCTCGAGCTCGAAGCCCTGCACGTCGAGGCGGGGCAGGTCCGCGCGCCTCATGGCCGCCGCGGCGAGGTTGCGGATCGTCCCGCCGATACCCACGATCCGGCCGCCGCCCTCCCACCATCCGAACTCCTCGAGCTGTTCGGTGACCTCCCTGCGCAGCGCCTTCATCGCCTTGGCCGGCGCCTTCTCGCCGGGCAGGAACCGCTCGCTCACGTTTACCGAGCCGAGTGGCAGGGATTGGGCGTTGACGAGCCGGCGGCCCCCGATCGCCAGCCCCTGGATGCTTCCGCCCCCGATGTCGAGCCCGAAGCCGTCCTCGATCGTCGTCGAGTTGACGATCGCGAGATAGCCGTAGCGCGCCTCCTCGGTGCCGCTGATCACGCGCGGGTCGAGACCCGTCTGCGCGCGGATCGCGGCAAGCAAGTGGTCCGAGTTGACGGCGTCGCGGATGGCGCTCGTGGCCACGGCCTCCACCTCGTCGATGTCCGAGGCGCGGCAAAAGGACGCAAAAACCGCCGCTGTGTGAAGCGCGCGGTCGATCCGCTCCGGCTGCAATCGGCGCTCCTCGCCCATCCCGGCGCCGACTCGAACCGCCTCGCGAATCTCGTCCACCATGCTCCACCAGGGGGTGCCCGGCTCGTAGCCGTAGATCACGAGGCGCCACGAGTTGGAGCCCATGTCGACTATGGCGACTCTCTCCATGGCGGCGAACTATCGCCGTTCGGGCCGCAGAGGTGTGCGCGGGCTGCTCGGCCAGCGTGCCAATGCAGGGATAAAGACGGCCTGGGCGATTGCCGATGCATGTGGAGATGAATGCCATCGCTCACGCATCCGCCGTGCCCGCAAGCGGGCCTCAGCTCGATAACCGCCGCATCGCGGCCGCCCTGATCGATCTTGCGATCGTTGTGGGCGGGGCGTTCGTGATCGGATTGGCCGCCGGCCTGTCGGGCGTGGGGGAGGGCGGCGCCGGGCTCACCGCGGTCGTCCTCGCGTGGGCGCTCTACTACTACTTCGCTTGCGAGTCGAGCGGGGGGCAGACACTCGGCAAGAAGGCCATGAAGCTGCGCGTGGTGAGGATGGACGGCGGGACGGCCGGGATGGGCGACATCGGCGTGCGCACCATCCTGCGCTTGATCGACGGGCTGTTCCTGTACCTCGTAGGCCTCGTCGTGATGCTCGCGACCGGCAAGCGCCGCGGGCGCCTGGGCGATCTGGCCGCCCGGACGAAGATCGTGTCCGCCGACGCGGCCGCGCTGCCCGCGAGCCCGGTGCCCGTAGCGGCGCCGACCGTCACCCAGACCTTGAGCCTGCCGAGCTATGGCCCCGCCCCGGTCACGGTGCCGGTGGCCCCCGCCCCCGGCCCTGAGAGTCTGGCCGCGCCCGAGATGCGCCCGTTCGACCCCGTCGCGCCGCCGGCTGTCGAGCTTGCGCCGGAGCCGGTCGTCGAGGTCGCGCCGGAGCCGGTTGTAGAGGTTGTCGAGGTTGCGCCGGAGCCGGTCGTTGAGGTTGTCGAGGCCGCGCAGGAGCCGGTCGTCGAGGCCGACCCTGAGCCGGTCGTCGAGGCCTACCCCGACCCGGTCGTCAAGGTCATGCCGGCCTTCGCGTTCGAGCCGGAGCCGGTCGTGGAGGTCGCGCCGGCGTTCGCGCTCGAGCCGGTCACGGAAGCCGAGCCGGCCGTCGAGCCCGAGCCGGTCGTCGAGGTCCGCGCGGTTCCCCTGTTCGGCGCCGTCGAGCCGGTGGACGAGCCGGTCTCGTCCTCAGCGCCCGAGCCCGAGCCCGAGGAAGAGGACGAGCCGCAGGTGGTCGTCAGGTCCTTCGAGACCGTGTCTGCGATCGATCTGATCATGGCCGAGGACGAGCCGGACGAGGATCCGCCCGGCGAGGACTCGCGCCCCGCTTCGATCTAGCTCCTTTCTAGACTCGTCCGTCCATGGGCGAGCCCGGAACAGCGGAGCGGCCGTTGCGCGTCGCCATCGTCGGATCGGGCCCGTCGGGCTTCTACGCGGCGGGTCACCTGCTCAAGAGCAAGTCGCATCCCGACCTGGTCACGCAGGTCGACGTCTATGACCGGCTCCCCACTCCCTGGGGCCTCGTGCGCGGCGGCGTGGCGCCCGACCACCCCAACATCAAGGCCGTCAGCCGGGTCTACGAGAAGACCGCGGCCCACCCCGAGTTTCGCTTTTTCGGCAACGTCGAATACGGCGCCGACATCACCCACGAGGATCTCCACGAGCGCTACCACGCGGTGGTCTACGCGGTCGGGGCCCAGACCGACAAGCGGATGGGGATTCCCGGCGAGGAGCTCCCCGGCAGCTGGGCGGCCACCGAGCTCGTGGCCTGGTACAACGGCCATCCCGACTACCGGGATCTGGAGTTCGATCTCACGGGCGAGCGAGCGATCGTGATCGGCAACGGCAACGTGGCGGCCGACGTCGCCCGCATGCTGGCCCTAACTCGCGAGGAGCTCGCTGCCACCGACGTGGCCGACCACGCGCTCGAGGTCCTGGCCGAGTCGAACATCCGCGAGATCGTCGTGCTGGGCCGACGTGGGCCCGCCCAGGTTGCCTTCACCAACCCCGAGCTGCTCGAGCTCGGCGAAATGACCGACGCCGACGTGTTCGTCGATGCTCGCGACGTCGAGCTCGACCCGCTCAGCAGGGCCTGGCTCGAGTCCGATGCCGCCAGCGCGACGTCGCGCAAGAACGTGGACATCCTGGCGGGTTACGCCGGGCGAGCCCCGGCGGGCAAGCGGCGGCGGATTGTCCTGCGCTTCCTCGTCTCGCCCCTGGAGATCCTGGGCACCGACCGGGTCGAGGGCATCCGCATCTGCCGCAACGAGCTGCGCGACGAGGACGGCCGCCTGCGCGCGTGCTCGACCGACACGATCGAGGAGCTTGACTGCGGCATCGTCTTTCGCTCCATCGGGTACAAGGGCATACCGCTGCCCGGCCTGCCCTTCGACGAGCGCGCCGGCACGATCCCAAACTCGGGCGGGCGCGTGACCGGCGACGGCGGCGAGCCGCTGCCCGGCGAGTACGTCGTGGGCTGGATCAAGCGCGGCCCGACCGGGATCATCGGCACCAACAAGCGCGACGCCCAGCAGACGGTCGACGCGGTCCTTGCCGATTTCGACGCCGGCGCACTCAACGACCCGGTCGATCCAAGCCGCGAGTCGCTCGAGGAGCTGCTCGACCGGCGCAAGCCCGGCCACGTGACCTACAGCGGCTGGGAGGCGATCGACGCCGCCGAACGGACGGCCGGTGAGCCTCATGGCCGCCCGCGCGTGAAGCTCACCACCTTCGACGAGCTGCTCGAGGCGGCGCGCACCGAAGAGGCCGCCGCGCGCTGACCCCTACCGGCGGGCCAGCGCAGCGCACGCTCCGGCGAGGAAGGCCCGCCGCAGGGCCTTGAACGCGGGCCGGGCGCCCCCGGTCCGGCTCAGCTGGGTGCTGATCGAAACCGTCACGGACCGCTTCCCGTTCCGGGTGGCCGCCATGAACTGCGTATAGCCGAAGATGTTGCCGGTGTGCCCGTAGAGCGTTCCGCACCGGGTGCGATAGCGGAACACGGACATGCCGGCCGCGTTCTTACCGGGACCTGGCGGCTGCGACTCGCCCTTGACGAAGGCGAACTGCCGGAGCTGTACCGAGCGCGGGAACAGCTTGCGACCCACGTACCCGCGGATGAAGCGGGTGAGATCAGCAGGCGTGGACACGATGCCGCCGGCCGCCCAGAGCGAGGACATGCTGGCGATCTCGCTGTAGTCGTCGGGCGGGTTGGGCGGGTCGATGTCGTAGCCGTGGAAGTAGGGCCGCGGCATCCGGAAGCCCGATGGCAAGCTGGTCTGGCTCAGCCCCAGCCGCGACAGCACGCCCTCGGCGAGCTCGCGTTCGTAGGTGTGTCCGGTCGCCGCCTCGATCATCAGCCCCGCGACGATGTTGTCGGTGTTGGAGTACTCGTACTGGGTTCCCGGCGTGAACCCGAGCGGCTCGTCCTTGACGAAGTCGATCAAGGCGACGTGCTCGATTTTCGCGTGCAGGTTGTTGACCAACCAGGTCTGGAACGCCTTGCTCGCGCTGTAGTCCGGCAGCCCGCTCGTGTGGTTGAGCGCCTGGCCGAGCGTGACCGGCGCCCATGCCGCGGGCAGATTCGGCAGCCGTTCCCCGATGGTGTCGTCGAGCGACAGCACGCCATCCGCGGCCAGCGCGAGTGAGGTCGCGCCGACGAACGCCTTGGCGGCGCTCGCGATGCGCATGTGGTCGGTGGCCTTGATCGCGCGCGACTTGCCGACTTCGGCGACTCCGGCGGTGTGGACCTCTCGGTCGAGTCCACGCTGGACGACCGACACGGCGCCAGGGGGCCCGCCGTCGGCCTCCACCAACCGATCGAGCGCGCGCTCGAGGGCGCGGTCCGCGCGCGGCGATGGCGGTGCCGCGAGGGCGGGCGCCGCGACTGCCAGAACAGCGAGCAGGCATAGGCCCGCGACGGCGGTGCGCATTGAGCCGAGTCCTTTCGGGTGACGGTCGAAGCCGACCGGGGCTCGGCACTATACGGCGCGGCCCAGTGCCGGACGTTAGGTTCCCTCCACGGTGACGGTCAACTGGACCTCAGGGGTCGACTCGACCTCAGGTATCCGGCCGCCCCGGCGCACCGGCCACGCGGTCCTGGAAGCGCTGGTAACGGGCGGTGTGCTTCGTGAAGCGCCGCTCGGCCTCGGCCATCTTCTTGCCGTCCGGCGGGTAGCGCCGGCGCGCCCAGGGCGAGTCGGGTTTGGCCAGCCGGATCGCCGCGATCAGGCCGACCAGTGGGAAGAGCATCGCCACCACCCCCAGCACCACCTTGCCCTTGGCGATCGCGAGGGCGGCCAGCGCCAGTGTGGCCAGCACGGACACGATGATCACCGGCAGGCTGTCGTCGGTGGCCACCGGGAGAAAGCCGAGCAGGACCAGGCCCGCGACCAGCGTCGCGATCACCACCGCGTCGACCGACCGGCGGCCCTGCTCCTCCCAGTAGACGTCCTCGAGGTGCAGCCAGAGCGCGTACTCGTCGAGCGTGAGCCCCGCGCCGATGCCGAAGGCCGCGGCCATTATCTCGAGGCCGGGACTGCCGGGCTGCAGGGCGAGCACGAAGCCCGCCAGCAACATCAGCACGATGCCGAACACGAGATGGTGAACGTGAAGCCCGCCTTCGGTCTGGATGCTGCCCGGCCACCACGGCACCTTCGGGCTGCGCATCAGCCGCGCGCTCGTGCGAATCAGCAAGAACGAGGCGAGCATCGACAACAGCAGGACCAGGCCGGCGCGAACCCCGTCGGGCGAGAGGAAGGTCTCACCGGTCTGGAATTCCAGGGTGATCTCCGCGAGCACGTCCACGCTCCGAACCCTATGCCGGGCGCCGCGTGACGGACAAGGAGCGCTCTGGCGGGCGCGCCCGCGGCACGGCGAGCGTGCTCCTCGTGATCGTGGCCGCGCTGTTGCTGCTCGCCGGCGCTGTGGCGCACTACGCGCGCACCGAGATCCTCGACCAGGACGCCTTTGCCGATCGCGCGGTCGGGGCGCTCGACGACGACCGCGTGCGCAAGGTGGTGCGGCGCGAGATCGTCGTGAACCTGATCGATCGCGGGTCGACAGACCTGGTGGCGGCGCGTCCGCTGCTCGAGTCCGTCGTCGACGCGGTCATGCAGTCCGCGCCATTTCGGGCGCTGTTTCGCCGCGCGGCGGTCGAGACCAACAGGCTCTTCTTCACGCGCGAGCGGCGCAACGCGCTGTTCGACATCTCAGACGCCGCCGAGCTGGTGCGCTTCGCACTGCGCTCGGTGTCCCCGAAGCTCGCCAAGGAGCTGCCCGAGGACTTCGAGGCGGATCTGCTGACGCTGCGCCGGCGCGACTTCGCCGGGCAGACGCTGGCCGTCGCCGACGATGTGCGCGTGCTCGGTGTCGTGCTTCCGCTGCTTGCGCTGCTGGCGTTCGCGGCTTCGATCGTGGTGGCTCCGGACCGGCGGATAGCGGTGCTGCGCAGCGGCGTCGCCGTGGGAGTCGTGGGCGCTGTGCTGGCGGTGGTGCTCCTGATCCTGCGCGCGCGGATCCTGGCGGGTCTCGAGGGCGAGGACGAGCTCACCGACGCGGACGTCCAGGCGGCGGGCGCCGGGCTGCTCGACGCCTTCGTCGGGCCGCTGATCGCCGGCGGGCTCCTGCTTGCGCTCGGCGGCCTGGTCGTCGGCGCGGCGGCCGCCGCGCTCGATCCCGAGGACGTGGAGGCGCCGCTCACCCGCCTGCGCCGGCAGCTGGGCACCACGCCGAAGTCCAGGTGGAGGCGCGCCCTGCGCGGCGTTGGCGCGCTCGTGCTCGGCGTGCTCGTGGTGCTCAACCCGACGCTCGCCGTCCAGGTTGCGGCGATCGCCGCCGGCGCAGTGCTGGTCTTCTTCGGCACCAGCGAGCTGCTTGTGATGCTGCAGCGCGGCGGGGCGAGCGAAGGCGAGCACTACCAGCGCTCACGCGGTCGGGCGCTGGCGGTCTCCGCCGCCGCGGGTGTGGTCTGCGTTGGGGCGCTCGTCGCAGTCGTGTTGGTCCTCACCAACGGAAGCGACGACGGGGGGCGGGCGTCGGCCGCGGGCGCGCGCTCAGGCACTTGCAACGGATCGGTGGCGCTCTGCGAGCTGCGCCTCAACGAGGCCGTCTTCGCCGGGACGCACAACTCGTTTTCCGCCGCCGACAGCCCGGGCTGGTTCATCTCCAACCAGCGCCGCACGATCCCGCGCCAGCTGCGCGACGGGATTCGGCTCTTCCTGATCGATCCGCACTGGGGCGTGGAGGACGAACGCGAACGCGTGCGGACGGACTTCGCCGCCGAGGGCCGTGACCGCAACCGGGTGGCCAAGGGCCTGCCGCCCAACGTGCTGAAGGCCGCCGAGCGGCTAGCCGGGAGGCTGGGCGCGGGCGACACGACGGGCGAGCGCGGCGTCTGGCTCTGCCATACCGTTTGCGAGCTGGGGGCCATTCGGATGGAGGACTCGCTGAAGGAGGTCGTCCGCTTCCTCGAGGACAACCGCGGCGAGGTCGTGATCCTGTTCATCGAGCCCTACGTGCCGCCGGCCGAAATCGAGAAGGTCTTCAAGCGCTCGGGGCTCGATCGCTACGTCGTCGCCCTGCAGCGTGACGAGCCGCTCCCCACTCTCGGCGCGCTCGTGCGGCGCAACAAGCGGGTGGTCGTGCTCACCGAGAAGGACGCGGACGGCACGATCCCGTGGTACCTCGACGGCTTCTCGTTCGTCCAGGACACGCCGCTCGGCGCGACGAAGGTCAACCAGCTGAGCTGCAAGCTCGAGCGCGGCGATGCCGACAGCCCGTTCCTCATGCTCAATCACTGGGCCGACCTGTTTCCCCCGCGGCTCGAGGCCAACGTGCCTTTCCATTCCGAGCGCGCGGTGGTCGGGCGCGCCCATCGCTGCGCGCGCGTGCGCGGGTTGCCGGTCAGCTTGATCGCCACCGACCACTACGACCAGGGCGGCTTCCTGGCCGCTGTCGACGACCTCAACGCCGAGCGCGTGCAGGCCTTGCGACACCGCCAGCGCGTGGGCGGATAGCGTGGTCGTATGAGGGTGCTCTACGGCGTCAACGGGGAAGGCCTGGGCCACGCCACGCGCTCGCACGTGGTCATCGACCATCTGCTCGAGCGCCACGACGTCCGCGTTGTCGCGTCGGGGGCGGCGCTGCGCCACCTCAAGGGCAAGCTCCCGCGCGTGGACGAGATCTTCGGCCCGACCTTCGCCATGGGAGATGGACAGATCCGGCGCTGGCAGACGGTGACCCAGAACGTGCGCCTCGCTCGCCACGAGCTGCCCGAGACGATGCGCCACTGGCTGGGGGTCGTCCACGAGTGGCGGCCGGACGTCGTGATCACCGACTTCGAGCCGCTGTGCGCGGTCTACGCGCGCTGGGCGCGGACGCCGCTGCTGGCCGTGGACAACATCAACATGATCGACCGCTGCCGCCACGACCGCGAAATCGTGGGCGAGCAGCGCGACGACTTCCTGATCGCGCGCGCGGTCGTGCGGAGCATGGTCCCGGGTGCGGTCGAGTACATGGTGCTGACGTTCTTCTCGCCGCCGCTCGCCCGGCGCGGCACCACGCTCGTGCCGCCCATAGTGCGACCGGAGATCGCGCAGGCGAACGCCGAGGACGGCGACCATCTCGTGGTCTACTCGAGCGGAGCCAAGCGCCAGATCGAGGCGCTGCGGTCGGCGGGCATGCGCTGCCTGATCTACGGGATGCGCGGCGGCCCGGACAAGCCGGTCGTGGACGGCAACCTCGAGTTCCGCCCGCCCTCCAACGAGGGCTTCGTCGAGGCGCTGCGCACCGCCCGCGGCGTGGTGGCGGGCGGCGGGTTCTCGTTGATGAGCGAGGCCGTGTACCTGGGCAAGCCATTGCTCTCGATCCCGCTGCGTGGGCAGTTCGAGCAGGTCATGAATGCGCGCTACCTTGCGCGCATGGGCTACGGCATGTGCATTCCGCGGACCACCAAGGCCGCCCTTGGCGAGTTCATCGGTCGCCTGCCCGAGTTCGAGAACGCGCTCCAAGGCTACGACCAGGTGGGCAACTCGGTGACGCTGCAAGCTGTCGAGGACCGCGCGCTTGCCGCGGCCGGCGCCGTACCGCGCGAGCGCCGCCGCGCACGGCACACCGCCCGCCGCCGAGCGCCGCGCCAGCGCTCAGCCAAAGGAGGGACGCAATGAGGGCCGCACCGCTGTTCGGGGCGGTGGCCGCCGCCGGCTTTGCCTACTACCACGGCCAGATGCCGACGTCGCAGCTCTACGGGGCGACGATCGCTCGCCATCCCGAGGCGGTCGGGCGCATCGCGCTCACCTACGACGACGGCCCCAACCCCAAGCACACGCCCCAGCTCATGGAGCTGTTCGAGCGCCACAACGCTCACGCCACCTTCTTCCAGATCGGCAAGTGGGTCGAGCGTGAGCCGGCGCTCGCGAAGGAGGTTCAAGCCGCCGGCCACGCGATCGGCAATCACACCTTCACGCACCCGACTCTCGCGCTCTGCACCGGCGCCCGGGTCAAGGAGGAGCTGCAGCGCTGCCACGACGCCTCGGCCCAGGCCGGCATTCACTACGCCGAGGTCGACGGGGCGTCGCTCATGCGCTGCCCGTGGGGGCGCCGGCGCCCGGGAACGCTGCGTGCGATCCGCGAGGCGGGCTACGTGGCGGTCCAGTGGTCGATCACCGGCTGGGACTGGCAGGACCGCCAGACCGCCGAGAGCATCGCCCGCCACGGCCTCAAGGCTCGCGACGGCGACGTGATCCTCCTCCACGACGGGATCCACACCGAGCCGCAGGGCGACCGCTCGCGCTCGGTGGCCGCCACGAAGGAGATCCTGGAGCGCCTGAGCGCCCAGGGCTACCAGTTCGTCAGCATCCCGGAGCTGGTGGCGGCCGGCGCAAAGAAGTAGCACTCGTAACCCACGGGTGCGGCGCGCGCGGTCAGGCTCGAGGGTGCCTGACGTTGTGGGGGCTATAGAACAAGAAACTAAGACACCCGCATCGACGAGTGCGAGTGCGGACGCCCGGATCGCGGACGTGGCGGCCCGCCGGCATCGAGTGGTCGCGCGCCGGCAGCTGCTTGCCGCGGGCGTGACGAGCCAGGCGATCCGCCACCGGCTCGAGAACGACCGCCTTTACCAGCTACATCGCGGCATCTATGCAGTGGGCACCCCGCGAGTGAACGCGTGCGGGCGCCGGCTAGCGGCCGTCCTTGCGTCCGGGGAAGCAGCCGCGCTCAGTCACCGGTCGACGGCCGAGCACCTGACATCAGCGCATTTGTGGTCGAAGGGATGCGGCCGGCCATGCTCCCGCGCTTTTCTCTGCCCGACAGACAAAACTCGGGAGCGTGCGGACGACGGCCCGGCTCCCGGCCCGGGCTGCCTTACTTGCCGCCGTTGTTCTCGGAGCTCAGAGCGTGCCCAGCACGGTCTGCATCGCCAGCGGCCTCACGCCGAGCGACTCGGCGGCGGCCGTGCCGCTCGCGGCGCTCATCGGCTCCTCCATCAGTTCCGCCTCCTCCCAGGTGGCGAAGACCCTTGGCGCGGGCCACCGGGTGGACTTCGCATGGCCGAACGCCCGGCTCGTCGTCGAGAGACGGACGGCCGCGCGACACACGACAACCCGCACGCCTTCCACACAGACCGCTCGCGTGACCTCGACCTCGAGCTCGCCGGCTGGCACGCGATTCGCCTGTCCTGGCCGCAGATCGCCGACGAGGCCGACCGGGTGGCCGTGCTACTGGCCGCCCGGCTGCAAGAAACCGTTCAGGCCGGCGCCCTGACCACCTCTCCATCCAAGGCGTCCAAGGCGCGCTCGAGCGAAGCGGAAATGCAGGTGAAGATCGGCGTCTCCTTCTCGGTATAGGTGCTCGACTCCGTGGCCCGTAGCTCCTGTACGAGGTCGAGGAACTCGGCCGGGTCGTCGGCGTCGAAGGCGACCACGAACTCCTGGTCGTCGAGACCGAACGAGTAGGCGGTGTTGGTCTCGATGCCGGTGAAGCGGCGGGCGACGTCGATGTGCTCGCGCATTACCCGCATGCGCTCCTCGCCGGGCAGCCGGTACCAGTCGCGGCGCTTCCAGAGCGGGTACACGATCAGGTATTTCGAGTCGGCCCCCGCCCGTGGCGCGAGCGGCTTGTCGGGCTCATCCGAGTAGGGCGACTCCTTGGTCATGGCCAGGTATGAGTGGGGGACGTCGGCGAAGCGCATCAGGCCGCTCTGGTTGAGCAACACGTGTAGCTCGTGGATCGGCTCCAGCGAGCGGGCGATGGCCCGGACGAGCAGGTCGCAGTCCCCGCGGGTGCCGACGAGCGAGTACGCGCGCAGGTAGTGGTCCTCCGCGAACTCCTGGCACGCGGCCGCGAACTCGCGCTTGTCGGCTGCGCGTTCCTCTGCCGAGCGCCGGCGCCAGGCGGGGTCGACCGACAGGAAGGTGTACTTGACGTAGTTGCGGGGCTCGCTCACGCCCATAGTGTGGCGAACCGCACTGTGTCCGCCGGGTCCGGCGGCTAGGATGACGGCCGTGCGTGTGGCGCTTGTCTCGTCTTACTCGTACACGTATCCGGGTGGTGTTGGGCGGCACGTAGAGGCTCTGGCGGAGGAGTTGCTTGGTGAGGGCCACGAGGTTCGTCTTCTAGCCCCTTACGACCCCAACGATCGCCTGGCGCGTGTCCTGCATCGCGGAGCCGAGCCGCAGGAGCGGCCCATGCCCGACTTCCTGGTCCCGCTCGGGCGCACCTTCGGGCTGCCCATGAACGGTGCCGTCACGAACCTCTCGCTCTTTCCCGAGGCGGTCGCCACGGTCTCCAAAGAGCTGCGGACCGGCGGCTATGACGTGGTCCACGTGCACGAGCCAAACGCGCCCGTGGCCAGCTGGTACGCGCTCGAGACGGCAAGCCAGCCGGTCGTCGGCACCTTCCACACCTACTCCAAGAGCTGGCTGGCCGGAACCTGGACCGCGAACGGCTTCGGCGCCCGGCGCCTGTACTCGAAGCTGAGCGCTCGAATCGCCGTGTCCGAGGCAGCCGAGTGGACCGCACGCCGCTTCTATGGCGGGCGCTACCGGATCGTTCCCAACGGCGTCGACCTCGCCGCCGCAAGGCCGAGCCGCGAGCGTCCCAACAAGCGGCTCGAGATTCTCTTCGTCGGACGCGCTGAGGAGCGCAAGGGGCTCCCCGTGCTGCTGCGCGCCTTCGAGGCGCTGCGTGCCGCGGGAGTCGATGCGCGCCTGACCGTGGCCGGCGCGACCCGCGAGGAGGTCGCCCCGCTGCTGCTCGACTCCGAAGGCGTCGAGATCGCCGGCCGCGTCTCCGACGAGGAGAAGTGGCGCCTGCTCGGCTCGGCGGACCTGCTTTGCGCGCCCTCGCTGGGCGGCGAGAGCTTCGGCATGGTCCTGACCGAGGCTTTCGCGTCCGGCACCCCCGTGGTCGCCTCGAACATCGCCGGCTACCGCGACGTCGTGCGCAACCGCCAGGACGGCCTGCTCGTCCCGGTCGGCGACGCCGTCGAGCTCGGCGAGGCGCTGCGCGATCTCGCCCTCGATCCCCAGCGCCGCGCCTGCATGTCCGCCTCCGCCCGCGAGCGCGCCGAGCGCTTCGCATGGCCGCAGATCGCCCAAGAGGTGACCGAGGTCTACGAGTACGCCCTCGCGCAACCCCGCCCCGAATCGGCCCATGCCCGCCTGGCGGCGCGAGTTGGAGCGAGGCCGGCCGAATCGGGTCCGCGCGTGCCGCCCCGGCGTCTGCCCTCGCTCGAGCCCAAGGACGCGTCGTCCCCGAGCCGCCCCCGGGCAAGCCGCGCGCTGCGGCGCGGGCTCGCGGTCACCGGAGTGGTGGGCGGCGCCGCGCTTGCCGCCCTTGCGGTGCAACGCATCGGAATCGAATCGACCGGCCGCGCGATCGTCGCGGCCACGCCGATCTGGGTGCTGGTCGCCTTCGCGCTC
Organism: Thermoleophilaceae bacterium; assembly: GCA_040509755.1. Lineage (GTDB taxonomy): Bacteria > Actinomycetota > Thermoleophilia > Solirubrobacterales > Thermoleophilaceae > JACVRW01. The sequence continues at coordinate 40,430 of JBEVKF010000158.1, forward strand.
ATGTGCGCCTCGATGCTGCTGCGCGCCGAGGCCTGGCACGCGATTCTGCGCGCCGCGCTGCCGCTCACGCGCGTGCGCCGGCGCGACACGGCGCGGGCCACGATGATCGGCGTACTGATGTCGGCGACCCTGCCCGCCCGTCTGGGCGAGCCCAGCCGAGCGCTGATCATGTCGCGCCGCCTCGGTCGCATGCGCGACCGCTTCCCGCTCGTGCTCGGCACGATGGTGTCGCAGACCCTGCTGAACATCCTGGCGCTGGTGGTGCTGGGCGGCGTGATGTTCGCGACGGTCGGCATCTTCCGCGGCGGGGAGGACGCGCTCGTGATCGCGACGATCGCGCCGATTGTGGTGCTCGCACTCGTGGTTGCGGCGCCCTGGCTGCTTCGGCGCGGCAAGCCGTCGCGCTTCCAGCGCGTCCAGCAGGCCGCCGCTGCGGTGCGCGACGCGATGGTGCAGGTGCGGGCCGGCCTCGAGGTTTTCCGCCGGCCGAAGCTCGGCGGCTGGGCGGCGCTCACGCAGCTCAGCGCGTGGGCCATCCAGTGGATCGCCTGTTACGCGCTCCTGGTGGCGCTCGGGCTCGATGAGCGCGCCGGCGTCGGCGCCGCGGCGGCGGTGCTGTTCGCGGTCAACGTGACCGCGGCGCTGCCCGTCACGCCCTCCAACCTCGGCGTCTTCCAGGCCGCCTGCGTGGCCGTGCTCTCGGCCTATGGCGTCGGCAAGACCGACGCCCTTGCCTACGGCATCATCCTGCAGGCCGTCGAGATCGCCACTGCGCTTGCGATGGGGATGCCCGCGCTGGTGCGCGAGGGGATGACCTGGAAGGACCTGCGCCTGCGGGCGCTGCACGCGGCGCCGGTCCAGCTGGCAAGCCGCTCACACCGAGGCGAGCCGGCTGAGGTCGAGGGCTAGGCTCGGCCCGGCGCGGCGGCCGGGCACAAACACCCTGATCGCGGGCTGCGCCGCCGCGCTGGCGTTCTTCGCGCTCGCTCCGGTCGCCGTCGCCTACCGCTTCGCGGGCCCGCGCTGGCCGAACAAGACGATCTCCGTAGCCAACGAGGCGCCGCGCTATGGGCCGGCGGTGAGGGCCGCGATCAAGGCCTGGAACCGCGCGAACGTCGGCGTGCGGTTCACGCGAGTCGAGGAAGCCGCGCGAGCGCGCGTGGTCTTTCGCTACTCGACAGGCGACGGCGGCGGGCTGCTCGGCTGCGAGGGGGTGGCCGGCGGCTCCGGCGCGGGCTATCCAAGCCCCTTTCTGCCCAGGGCGATCACAGTGATCCGAAGCTGCCGCAGCCCCGCCCTGCGCCGCCTCACGACCGCTCACGAGCTCGGCCACGCGCTTGGCCTGGCCCACGAGGACCGGCGCTGTGCGCTGATGAACTCCACCGGCAACGTCAGCACGCGGCTGCCGTCTCGCTGCGGGCCCGGCCCGCTGATCCGGCGCGACGACGTTCGCGGCGCCCGCGCGCTCTACCGCCGGCCCGCGGCCGGAGTCGACCAGCGGATCGCCCTCTTCAGTCCGGGGGGCGGCTCGCGCCTGCCCTGGCGCGCCGCGCCGATCGCCTTCTCCGCCGCCTTTCGCAACCCCGGCCTTGGCTATCGCTGGGACTTCGGCGATCCGGTCTCTGGCGCCGCGAACCGGGCATCGGGCTCGAGTGCCGCGCATGCGTTCACCGCGCCCGGCACCTACACGGTCACGCTCGAGCTGCGCGACGGCGGCACGTTGATCGCGACCCAGCGCGGCAGGATCGAGCTGTTTGCGCGCTGAGCGCGTCGGGTTCCCCTCGGAGGCTGCCACGGCGCTCCGTGCGGCTTGCTCGATTGGGCGTTCGTTGTCGAGTTAGCGGTTGCTGGGACCGTTAACACGACAATGGAGCACGCAACACCGCGGGTACGACACCTAGAACGCGATCGGCTTGCCGTCGCGAAAGAAGCCGCCCGTCGGGCCGTCGTCGGGCAGGGTGGCTAGCCAGACGATGCCGCTCGCCCCGTCCTCGACCGGCTTCTGGGCGCCCATCGGCCCGCCCATGTCGGTAGCCACGAACCCCGGACACGCCGAGTTGACCTTCACGCCGGCCTCCGCGAGCTCGGTCGAGAGGATGCGCGTCATGGCGTTGAGCGCCGCCTTCGAGACGCGGTACCCGGGCGACCAGCCGCCCATCTCGCTCACGGCGCCCATGCCGCTCGAGACGTTGACCACGCGCGGGTGGTTGGAGGCCCGCAGCAGCGGCAGCAGAGCAACCGTGAGGCGATAGGCGCCGAAGAAGTTGGTGTCGAGCGCGCGCTGGATGGCCTCGAAGTCGGGCTCGACGCCGGCGACCCCGAAGTCCGAGCCGATGCCCGCATTGTTGACCAGCACGTCGAGGACGCCCGGCTCGCGGCTCACCGACGCGGCGGCCTGCTCGATCGACTCGGGATCCGACACGTCGAGCCTGAGCGAGCTCGCGCCCACCTCCGCGGCGGCCGCGCGCGCCTTCTCCTCGTCGCGGGCGGTCACGATCACGTCGTAGCCACGGTCGGCAAGCTGGCGCGCGGTCTCGCGGCCGATCCCGCGGTTGGCGCCGGTGACGAGTGCAGTGGGCATGCGCTGCGAAGCCTAGGCAACTCGCCCCAGCGGCAAACCTTCACACATTCGTGTCAAGGTTAGGTAGACTGGCCGTACCTTGCCCGCAGAACGTGACTTCCTTCAGGCCGCGCGTGAGCGCGTCGTCGTCTTTGACGGCGGCATGGGCGCCACGCTCGAGCAGTTCGAGCTGACCTCCGAGGACTACGGCGGGCTCCCCGGGAAATGTCACGAGGCGCTCGTCCTCAACCGCCCCGACGTGATCCAGGGTGTTCACGAGTCGATGCTGGAGGCGGGCGCCGAGGTGGTCGAGACAGACACCTTCCAGGGCTCGCGCCTGAAACTCGAGGAGTGGGGTCTGGGCGAGCACACGATGGAGATCAACGTCAAGGCGGCACAGCTCGCGCGCGCCGCCGCCGGCGAGCACCGCTTCGTGGCCGGCTCGATCGGCCCGACCGGCCACCTGCCGGCCAGCGACGATCCCACGCTCGGCAAGATCACCTTCCGTGAGCTGTTCGAGATCTTCACCGAGCAGGCGCGCGGTCTCGTCGAGGGCGGCGCCGACCTGATCATCATCGAGACCGCTCAGGACATCCTCGAGGTCAAGGCCGCCGTGTTCGGCGCGCGCGAGGCGTTCAAGCTCACCGGGCGCACCTTGCCCATTCAGACGAGCGTGTCGCTGCTGCCGAACGGCGGCAAGATGCTGCTCGGCACGGACATCCAGGCGGTGCTCACCACGCTCGTCTCCCTCGACGTCGACGTGATCGGCCTCAACTGCTCGACCGGCCCCGAGGACATGCGCGACGCGATCCGCTACCTGGGCGAGAACAGCCCGGTACCGGTGCACTGCATCCCCAACGCGGGCCTGCCGCTGCAGGGCCCCGAGGGCGAGACGATCTTCCCCGAGCAGCCCGACCCGCTCGCGAACAGCCTCCAGGAGTTCGTCGAGCGCTACGGCGTGTCGATCGTCGGCGGCTGCTGCGGCACTACGCCCGACCACATCCGCGCGATCGTCGACCGGGTTGGCGGCCGCGATGCCGTGGCTCGCCCCAAGACACGCGAGGCGCTCGTGTCGTCGATGATGACCGCGACCCCGCTCGTGCAGGAGCCGCGCCCGACACTCGTGGGCGAGCGCGTGAACTCCCAGGGCTCGCGCAAGGCCAAGGAGCTGCTCCTGGCGGACGACTACGACGGCATCATGCGCATCGCCGAGGACCAAGTCGAGGGCGGAGCGCACGTGCTCGATGTCTGCGTCGCGCTCACCGAGCGCCAGGACGAGGACGAGCAGATGCGCGAGGTCGTCAAGCGCATCTCGCTGACCCAGCCCGCGCCCATCCAGGTCGACTCGACCGAGCCTGACGTGATCCAGGCCGCGCTCGAGGCGATCCCCGGCCG
>JBEVKF010000159.1:0-10208 GCA_040509755.1 Thermoleophilaceae bacterium
GGTCCCGTGGTGGTGCCCTTCGGCGCCCGGTCACACGACTGGGCGGCCCTCCGGCTCGGCGCTTGGGTTGCCCGCGCCACGGACGTCCCGCTGCGGCTGATCGGCTCGGCCGCGGAGGGCGGCGAGGAGGCACGCGATGCGAGCCGGCTGCTCGCCGACGCCTCGCTGATCGTCCAGCGCACCGCGGGCATCGTCGCCGAGCCGCTGCTCGCGCGCCCCGGCCGCCAGGGAATCGCCGCACTCGCCGGGGGAGCGGCCCTGCTCGTGGTCGGCCTGTCGGAGCGCTGGCGCGAGGAGGGACTCGGCCGTGTGCGGGGCGAGCTCGCACTGGCTCCGCCGGCGCCGACGGTGTTCGTCCGGCGCGGGAGGCGACCGGACGGCCTCGCGCCGGTCGAGACCCGCACGCCTTTCAGCTGGTCGCTGACAGGGCACGAGCGCTAGCAGCACGCCGTTTACCAGCGTCTACCCGCGACCACCCCGGGCTGCAACCGGCCGGGCCGAAGCTGATCCGCGAATCCGGCCGCATAGGGCGGCCGGCCCTGAAGGAGGCGACATGCTTCGACGTAGCCACATCCTCACCACCGCGGCCCTCCTGGCTGTCTGCGCCACGCCGGCGTCCGCCGCCACGTACGAGGACCTGCAGTCGGATGGCGCCGCCAGCGGCGACGTTGCTCCGCCCCCGTCCTCGATCGCAGCCTCGGCCGCCGACGAGTACCAGGACCTGCGTTCGCCCGACACCGTCGACGCGGCCGAGCACCGCGGCCTACACGAGGCCGACCCCGGTCAGTATGCCCTGAACCGGGACCACGGCTCGCCCGACGCGGCCGACGCGGCCGACGCGGCCGACGCGGCCCGGGACCTGCCGTCCGTGCCAGCCGGCACGCATGCGGGGCCCGGCCCCTACACGGACTCGGAGCGCAAGCTGGTCGAGTCGGCCGGGGTGCAGGAGATGGTGCGCCGCGCCGTCCGCGAGATACGCGAGACACCCACGGTCGTCGCGGTCCATGAGCCCTCCGGGGGCTTCGACTGGGGCGACGCGGGCATCGGCGCGGCCGGAATGCTCGCGCTGTTCAGCATCGCCGCCGGATCGGCGCTGATGCTGACCGGGCGCAAGCGCCGCCGCGGCGTCAAGGTCGCGACGCACTAACCCACGCGACCCTGTCTGATGTGCGAGGGGTGGCGCCCGCTGGCGCCGCCCCTCTCATGGTACGGTCGGTCATGGACTCGGCCCCCTTGGGGAGCTCGGCATGAAGGCAGCCATCAGCCGCGGCATGATCTTCGCCGGCTACCGCGTCGAGGAGCTGGTCGGGCGCGGCGGGATGGGTGTCGTGTACCGCGCGACGGACCTGTCCCTGGAGCGGCCGGTCGCGCTCAAGCTGGTCGCCCCGGAGCTGGCCGAGGACGAGCGCTTCCGGGAGCGCTTCCTGCGCGAGCCGCGGCTGGCGGCGTCGCTCGACCACCCGCACGTGATCCCGATCTACGAGGCGGGCGAGCACGACGGCCAGCTCTACCTTGCGATGCGCTTCGTCGAGGGAAGCGATCTGAGAACGATCCTCGAGCGCGAGCAGAAGCTCTCGCCGCAGCGGGCGCTCCCGCTGCTGGCCGAGGTCGCTGACGCGCTCGACGCCGCCCACCGGCGGGCGCTGGTGCATCGCGACGTGAAGCCCGCCAACGTCCTCCTGGACGAGGACGGGCACGCCTACCTGACGGACTTCGGCATCACGAAACAGGTCGGTGGCGACTCGACCGACACCGGCCGCGTCGTCGGCACGCTCGACTACCTGGCGCCCGAACAGATCCGCGGCGACCCGGTCGACGGCCGCACCGATGTCTACGCGCTGGGCTGCGTCCTCTACGAGTGCCTCGCCGGTGGGCCGCCGTTTCGGCGCCCGACCGAGGCCGAGATCCTGTGGGCGCACATGCAGGAACAGCCGGCCCCGCTGCGCGGGCACCCGCGACTCGACCCGGTGCTGCGCAAGGCGCTCGCCAAGGACCGCGAGGACCGCTACGGCAGCTGCACCGAGCTGATCGACGCGGCCGCGAACGCGCTGGGGCTCCAGGCTCCCCGAGCCGCGCGCCGGCCGCTCGTGTCACCGAGGCTGCAACGGCGTGGACGGGCCATCCTCGCCGCCGGCCTGTTACTGCTCGCCGCGGTGATTGCGCTGGTGATCGTGGCCCTGACCGGCGGCGACGACACGGGCACCGAGCCGCTCGGAAACGGAGTCGCCGCGATCGACCCGGCGGACGGGAGCGTCGCCGCGTTCACGGAGTCGCGGACGCCCCCGGGCAACGTCGCGGTGGGCGAGGGCGCGGTCTGGGCCCTGAACAACGAGGAGCGGACCGTCTCTCGCATCGACCCGGAGACCAAGGAGGTCTCGCGGACTTTCGACACGCCCGGTTTGCCGAGTGAGCTCGCGGCCGGCGAGGGGGCGCTGTGGATCGGGAACGCGGGCGGAGGAGATTTCAGCAACGCCACGGTCAGCGTGTCGCGGCTCGATCCCGACTCGGGCCGCGTCACGCGAACCGTGCGGCTCCGAGGCGACGAAGGCGTGTATCCGGTGGCGGGCGCGCCGCGGATCGCGGTGGGCGCCGGTGCGGTCTGGGCCGCCAACCCCGACGGGAGCGTGTCTCGCATCGACCCAAAGACCGGACGCATCGTGGCCACGATCGACACGAACAACCCGGCATGGACGATCGCCGCCGGCGACGAGGGCGTCTGGTTCCTTGGCGACGACGACCCGATCACCGCCGTGATCCGGATCGACCCGAGGACGAACCGGGTCACGCAGAGGATCCCGGTGGGCGGCAACAACCTGGCCGGGGTGGCCGTGGGCGCGGGCTCGGTGTGGGCGGCGGCAAACGACGAGGGCGTCTTGTGGCGGATCGACCCCCAACGGCCGCCGCTCCTCAGGACGATCGACGTCGGCAAGGGGGTGAGCTTCGTCGCCTTCGGCGAGGGCGCCGCCTGGACGGGCACCTATGTCGATGGGACGGTCGCCCGGATCGATCCGGGCACGAACACCGTGAGCTCGAAAACGTCGATCGGAACCCCACAGGCCCTGGCCGCCGGCGCCGGCGCGGCCTGGGTAAGCGTCGCGGGCGGGACGACCGAGGGCGCCCTGACCGCGGCGGGCTGCGGCGAGGTCGCCTCCGGGGGTGCGACCCCGGACGTCCTGATCGCCTCGGACCTCCCGCTGCAGGGTCCCGGCAGCGGGGACCCACGAGCGATGGAGGGCGCAATCCGCTTCGCCCTCGAGCGGCGCGGCTTCAGGGCCGGCGACTACACGGTCGGCTATCAGTCCTGCGACCCCTCCACTCCGCAGAGCGGCAGCTTCGAGTTCCGCAAGTGCGCCGCCAACGCCTCCGCATTCGCGCATGCGGAGCAGCTCGTCGCGGTGATCGGACCGTATTCCTCGTACTGCGGAGCGGTCGGGATTCCGATCATGAACCGGGCCCCCGGCGGCCCGCTCGCGGTGGTGAGCCCGATCGCCACGCACTCGGGGCTCACCCGTGGCGGCCGCCTGGGGCAGCCCGGGCGCCTCGGCACAAGTGGCGAGCCGGGCGTCTACTACCCCACCGGCGTGCGCAACTTCGCCCGGGTCGTCCCGCGCGAGGACCTCCAGGGCGTGGCGCAGGCCATGCTCGCCAAGGAGCTCGGGCTGAGGCGGGTCTTCCTGGTCCACGAGCAGGGAGGGGACGCGGGGATCACGTACACCGACCCGTTCGGCAGGGCCGCAAGACGTTTGGGTGTCGGAGTCGCCGGCTCCGCGGCCTACAACCCCGAGGCGACGAGCTATGACGCGCTCGCCCAGAGGGTCGCTCGCTCCGGCGCGCAGGGCGTCTTCCTGGCCGGCTACGCCGGCCCGGAGGTGGCAGCTCGCCTGGTGAAGGCGCTGCGCGCCAGCCTGGGCCAGGGTGCCGTGATTATGGCCGTCGACCCGCTCGGCCCGGTCCCGGACCTGCTGAAGCTCGCCGGGCGGGCCGCGCACGGTCTCTACATGAGCTACGTGGACGTCCCACCCGCCGCCCGCGAGGGGAGCCCGGCGGGGCGGAGCTTCGCGCGCGACTACGGAACGCTTGACGACCCGGTCCAGGGTGTCCTGACGGCGGCGCAGGCGACCGATGTCGTGCTGGACGCGATCGCACGGTCCGACGGGACCCGAGCCTCGGTGCTCCGAGAGCTCCGCACCGTCGTCGTGAAGGACGGCGTCCTGGGCGACTTCCGGCTCGACCGACACGGGGACATCACTCCCGCCCAGATAGCGATCTTCCGGGTGAGCGGCAGCGCGCCGCCGGACGCTCGTGTGTTCGACTGGTTCCGCGGATCCGTCGTCGACCGCGTCATGATCGTGCCGAAAAGCCTGTCGGGCTGACCATGAAGACCGGAAGGGTCATCGCCGGCTGCCGGATCGAGTCGTTGGTCGGTCGCGGCGCCGGGCTGCGCGACGAGCGGCATCTGCGTGTCGAGCGTGACCCACCTCACACTCGACGGCACCCTTACGCGAGACGCTGGCGCCATGGAGATCCTGATTTTCTGCGTGCTCATGCTGATAGGCGTCGTCTACGGCTACTACACCGTGGAGGGAAGCGGGATTGCCGAGCACCCCTACCACGACGTGCACGGCGGCGCGCCCGGCGCCTTCGCCCCCGCCAGCGTGTCCGGTCGTGACGAGACCATCTCGATACGGAACTGGTCGCGCGGCACGCGCTAGTCACCTCACACCTCGTCGATCAGGCTGACATCGGGCTCCGGCCTCGGCGCCGGCCCGGCGCTTGCCGGCTCAGAGCCGGTCGCTGCGTGCGGCGGTCGCTGATGCAGCGCTGGCGCTAGAGCAGCGGCTCTCGCTGCTCGAAGAACAACCGCGCCACAAGCTCGCCGCGTGTGCGGACGTCGAGCTTCTCGAAGATCGCCTTGAGCTGGTCCTGCACCGTGTAAGACGAGAGGTGCAGGCGAGTGGCGATGGCGTCCGTCGGCAGCCCGCGGGCGACGAGCTGGGTGACGGTCCGCTCGCGCGGGGTCAGACCGTGGCCGTGGGCAATCAGCGGCGCGAGCTCGTGCTGGCGGGCGGGTTCGATCATCACGGCGACCTGTGCATCGGGCTCGTCGCCGAGTGCCGAGGCGCGCACCAGAAGCCACCGCCCCGACTGGCCCCGTACGCGCGCCCGTGCGACCTGCATGACGGGTGCGCCCCCGTCGCTTACGGCGCGCGCCTGCCCAGCGACGGCGTTCACCACATGCGGAAGCGCCGCCGCGCTCCCGCCCAGCTCCTCGAGCCACTCGGAGGCGGTGTCGTCGACGAAGGCGATCGAGCCGTCGGTGGCGATCACCACGACGCCTGACGCATGGCCTCGCACCGGGCTGGCATCTGTGACGCTCGCCAGCAGCAGCGCGCGCCGCAGCCCCTCGGCGAGGTGCTCCGAAACGGAGCCGACGAGCGCCGCCTCGGTCGAGGTGAACGGCTCGCAGTCCTCGGCTCGCAGGAGCGTGAGCGCGCCCCAGGTCCCGTGGCCGTCGATGAGCGGGGCGCGCAGCTCGTCACCAAAGCCGTTCGGCGCCCGGAGCTCGCGGTGGCGTCTGCTGCGATTGAGGTCGCCGCCCGTGGCCCGCTTAGCGTGGCCGCCCGGCGCCCCGCCAGTGCGAGCGTCCGGAAGGTGTTGAAGTCCTCGCCGCGCATCTCCATGTCCGCCATCCGCGCGTGGACCGACTCCGGCAACCCGTTCTCGACGACCTCGCCGGTCGGCACGAGCGTCGCGGGGTCCATGGTCAGGAAGCAGACTCCCTCGTACGGAACCGCGCGTCGCAGCAGACGTGCGGCAGCTAGCGAGAACTCATGCACACCTGACCGGCGGTGAAGCAACCGGGCGATGTCGTCGCGAACGCGATCGGGGGGGACGGACATCCCGACGATTGTGACCACAGCCGCCCTGCGTCGCCCACCCCGCAGCCTGTTGGCCCGGGCGAACGCCGCTCAGCTCAGGTCGTCGTCGGCGACCTGGACGTAGAACGCCCGCGTCATTGCGGGCTCGATCACGTCGGCGATGCGCTCGTGTCTGCGCCCCTCCTCGGGCGCCGTCCGCTCCAGGAACGCCTCGATCTCGTCGAGTTGGATATCCGTGAAACCGATCGTCACGATCTCGAGTGGATCGTCGAGGCCCTGCCCGGTCACCACGCGTGTCGGCACGCCGAACCCACCCTCTCGGTGCCAGGCTGCACGGAAGTCGTCGAGCGTCTTGCCCTCGCGCAGCCGCCTGGTCAGGATCGAGATCACCACCGCCAGGCCGAACCTACCCCATCCGGGTACAGCGCGCATGACTCGAACGAGCTCTAGCCGCCCTCGCCCGGCTATGCGCACATGGAGCTTCAGGCAGCGCGCGCGTGCTCGGTCTCCATCGCCTCCGCGGGCCCCGCAACGGGAAGTTCTTGGGCTGGGGCCGGGCGGTTCCTGACCTTCCACCCGCTCAGGTTCGCCTTCAGACGCGCGGGCAGGGACGGCTGCTGTTCGAAGGCTCTCAGCGCGCGGAAGCGGATGCCGAGCAGCGGGACAAGATGTGCGGTCGGCTGGAACGGGTCGGCTGCGATCTGCCCGTCCGCGAGCGACACCGCCGCCGCCGGGAGCCCGCCGATCTCGCCGATCAGCACCGGACCGGATAGCGGCCGGCGACCGTCCAGCTCGGCGAGCCGGCGGAGCGCGCGCTCGTCGTCGAGAGTGGCTTGGCGGATGACGTATGCATTCGTTGAAAACAAAGGTGACCTTTTCGTCAGGGAAGGGATCGAAATTCGAGTATCTCCTCCGGCGCGAGCGGCCACTGTGAGGCCGCGCACACTCTGTGGCTGGGTCGACTGCCGTAGCCGGTTGGCTGGTCGGGCGGAACGCTGGGAAGCGAGGTTTGGCGGCAGATTTGGTTCTCGGGGAAATGGGGGATGTGAATGAGCGACGCGGACACGGCAGCAGTCGAGCACCCAGTGGAGGTCACGCCCGACGCGATCCTGCAACTGGGGCTTGGGTTCTGGGGCTCGAAGACGCTGCTGAGCGCCGTCGAGCTCGGCGTGTTCCGCGAGCTGGCGGAGGCGGGCGGCCTAGATGGCGAGGCTCTCCGCGAGCGCTTGGGACTGCATCCCCGGAGCGCGAGCGACTTCTTCGACGCGCTGGTCGCACTGGGCATGCTCGAGCGCGCGGACGGGCGCTACTCCAACAGCCCGGCGACCGAGCTGTTTCTCGACCCGGCCAAGCCTTCCTATGTCGGAGGCCTCTTGGAGATGGCGAATGCGCGGCTCTATGGGTTCTGGGGGTCGCTGACCGAGGGGCTGCGGACCGGAGCGCCGCAAAACGAAGCGAAGGGAGGCGAGAACTTCTTCGAGGCGCTCTACTCAGACCCGGAGAGGCTGGCTCAGTTCGCACGCGCGATGAGCGGCGTAAGCACCGGCCCTGCCCAGGCGATCACGGCGCAGTTCTCCTGGCGCGATTACCAGAGCGTGATTGACCTCGGCTGCGCCGAAGGTGCCGTGCCGGTGCAGATTGCCCTGGCGCACGAGCACATCACGGGCGGCGGTTTCGACCTGCCCCCGATCGCCCCGATCTTCCAGGCTCACGTCGATCGGTTCGGGCTGAGCGAGCGCCTGAGCTTCACGGCGGGCGACTTCTTTGCCGACTCATTGCCCAAGGCGGACGTGTTCGTAATGGGGCACATCCTGCACGACTGGAACCTCGACGAGAAGCGGCTGTTGCTCAAGAAGGCCTACGACGCCCTGCCCGCCGACGGCGCCCTGATCGTCTACGAGGCGATCATCGACGACGAGCGGCGCAGCAACGCGTTCGGCCTACTGATGAGCCTCAACATGCTGATCGAGACACCGGGGGGTTTCGACTACACAGGCGCCGACTGCCGCACCTGGATGGAGGAGACCGGCTTTCGCGAAAGCTACGTCGAGCACCTCGCCGGACCCGACTCGATGGTCGTGGGGATCAAGTAGCAGCAGCCGAGTCGAGAATGCCTGTATGGGTGTTGCCGCAATCAGGCGAGCGCGGGTGTGCGAGACGGAGGGTCGCATCTCTGCTGCCCGAATAAGCTCCCCACGATGAGCTTCAAGGGGAACGTCGAAGCCGTCCAGCGTGAGACACAAAGCCCGGAGTTGGCGCGGCTGTTCGCCGTCTACGATGCATTCGTCGAGGGCCGCCTCGAATGCATACCCGAGTACTTCGATGCGCACGGCTTTTACAGGACGAGCGGCGTGTTTCCCGGAATGCGGGAACGCTATCTCGGCCACGACGAGATACGGGAGTTCTGGCACGCGGCGACCGAGCCGTGGGAGTCGCTGCAGATCGAGATCGGCCGAACGATGGCCCGCGGCGAGGATGTCGTCGCCCAGATCTGGCTCACTGGACGCGGACGCCAGAGCCGGGTCGAAGTGAGGGGAGTCGAGGCGGGCCACCTGGTGCGCTTCCGGGAGCTCAAGATCGTCGAATTTCTGGCGTTCGCCACCTGGGATCTCGCCGTGCCACATCTTGAGGGCCCCGTGGAAGACCTTGACCGCCCCGCCGGTCGTTGCGGCTCACGCCCCCGGCAGTAGCTCCCGCAGGTCAATCTTGAAGCTGGGATGACGGCGTTCGACCGGAGCTTCTGGGAAGGGCGCTGGTCGCGGGTTCTGCGCGAGCACGCGGATCGAGTCGCGCATCGCCCCCCAAACGCACATCTGAGCAACGAGGTCAGGAATCTGCGCCCCGGGTTGGCCCTCGACGCGGGTTGCGGTCACGGGTCCGACACGCTCTGGCTTGCCGAGCGCGGATGGCAAGTCACCGCGGTCGACTTCTCCGCGACCGCCCTCGCGCACGGCCGATCGACAGCCGAGGCCGTCGGGGCGGACGTCGCGGAGCGCATCGACTGGGTCGAGGGTGATCTAGCGACCTGGACCCCGCAGCCGGGCCGCTACGGCCTCGTCGCCTGCCTGTATGTCCACGTGCCGGGGTCGGTGGAGGAGATGGTGCGGCGGATGGCGGCAGGGGTCGCTCCCGGCGGGATCCTGGTTCTGGTTGGCCACCGCCCGATCGACCCGGCCACTGGAGCCGCAACAGCCGCGGCCGATCAGGTGCAGGTCTCCGTCGACACCGCGGCCGCTGCGCTCGATCCCGGGCGCTGGGAGTTCATCGTCGTCGAGGACCGTCCGCGGGCCATGGCCGGCACCGGCGTCGATGCTGTGATCTGCGCGCGAAGACTCTCCTGACGTCGCGCCGCGAATCGCCGCTCGAATGGTTGTCGCTTTCGCCTGACAGCGCCGCCCGCATCCCGACGCACTACCGGCGTCCCCCTGCGGACGGCGAGCTGTCCAGCGTGTGGTTTGCTTGGCGGATGCACGCGCAAACGGTCAATCGGAGTCGCTGACGAGGGATGGCGTCGGTACGGGCCGCCACCGCGCAGGATGCCGTCACGTGCGAGGCGATCGTCGCCGGTCTGCCCGACTTCTTTACTGATGACGTGCCCGACAAGGTGCGAAGCGACCTGCGCGACCACGGTGGCTGGGTCATCGACGACGCAGGCGGCGTCGTCGGCTTCGCCATCGTGCAGCGCCGCGGCATGCGCGTGGCGGAGATCCTGTGGGCCGCGGTCGCCGCCGATCGCCGAGGAGCAGGCCTCGGCGCCCGGCTCGTCAACCACGTCTTGGACGAGTTGAGCGCTGACGGCGTGCAGATCGTCGAAGTCAAGACGCTCGATCCGTCCGCCGGCTATGCCCCCTACGACGCGACGCGTTCCTTCTGGCTGGCTCGCGGGTTCATTCAGCTCGACACCATCGATCCGCTTCCCGGCTGGCCGCCGGGCAATCCGGCGGCGATCCTCGCCGTCGCACTCGCCCCGACGCGGTAGCGCGCTCACCGAGTCCCGCTAACGCATCCTCCAACGTGACACTCGTCGGCCACCGTGGGAAGTGTGCGGAGCGACGCAGGGCTCGCCTGCGGCCCGCTACCGTTGCCCTGTGAGCAGCCAGCGAGTGCCCGGTGGGGTGGTGCACCAGTTACCCGCAGACCTGCGCGAGGCGCTGGTCGCCAACGCCACGGCACTCGATGCTTGGGAGGACATCACGCCCTTGGCGCGCAACGAGTTCATCTGCTGGGTCGAGGATGCCAAGCAGGAGACGACCCGAGAACGTCGCATTCGCCGGACCCAGGAGGAGCTGGAGGATGGCCAGCGCCGGCCCTGCTGCTGGCCGGGGTGCA
>JBEVKF010000160.1:0-29493 GCA_040509755.1 Thermoleophilaceae bacterium
TGCTGGCCCCCTAGCGCGACGGGTCGAGCAGCACCTTGCCGCTCGTCTTTCGGCCCTGCATGTCCTCGTGAGCCCGGCGCACGTCCGAGAGCGCGTAGGTCTCGCCCATCTGGGGGACGAGCTCTCCGCGCGCGGCGCGCTCGAACAGGTCCGCCAGCGGCTCCTCCATCATGTCCCGGCGACCCAGGCAGTGCATCAGCCAGAAGCCGACGACGGCGCGGCTCTTTCGCATCAGCCGCCCCGTCTCGACCGTGTTCTGCTCGCGTCCGGCGATCCCGTAGGCCACGATCCGGCCGAACGGAGCGAGCGCCTCCGCCGACTGCGAGAACACCCGTCCACCGGACATCTCGAGCACGACGTCGACGCCATTCCCGCCGTTGGCGTCGATCAGGGCCGCCTTGAGGTCCTCGACCGCCGGATCCACGACGGCGTCGGCCCCCAGCGACAGCGCCAGCGCCCGCTTCTCCTCGGTGGACGCCGTCGCGATCACCCGCCCGGCCCCGAACGGCTTGGCCAGCTGCACCGCCAGCGAACCCACACCGCCGGCGCCGGAAATCACCACAACGGCCTCCCTCGGGGCGAGCTTGGCGGACGTCTTGAACAGGTGCCACGCGGTGATTCCCTGGATGAGCAACGCGAGTGCCGCGCCGTCCTCGACCCCCTCTGGGATCTCGTGAACCATCTCCTTCGGCGCGACCGCGTACTCGGCGTAGCCGCCGCTCGCGAGGAGCGCGATCACCCGCCGGCCGTCCTCGGTCTTACCCGCCACCTCGCCGCCCAGCACGAGCGGCACCTCGTAGCGGGCCAGGTAGGAGTTCTCGCGCTGATGGGTGTCGGCGAAGTTCATCCCCGCGCGCGAGACCTCGATGAGCACCTGCCCGTCCCCCGGCTCGGGCTTTGGGATGTCGACCACCTTGAGGACCTCGGGGCCGCCGAACTCGTCTATCTGAACCGCTCGCATGAGGCGGGCAGCGTAGTACGCGGGCTGGCGCCCCGCATCGGCTAGCCTCCGCGGCCGCATGGGCCTCGTAGTGGTCGGTTCGATCGCCTTCGACGCGATCAAGACTCCCTTTGGCGAGCGCGAACGCGCGCTCGGCGGCGCCGCCGTGCATTTTTCCCTGGCGGCGAGTTACTTCACCGACGTCCGGGTGGTCGGGCCGGTGGGCGACGACTTCGGCGAAGACGAGTACGCCGTGCTGCATCGCCATGGCGTCGTGACGGAGGACATCGAGCACGTGCCGGGAGGCAAGACCTTCTTCTACGCCTGCGAGTACGAGTGGAACCTGAACATCCGGCACTCGCTCGACACCCAGCTCGGCGTCTTCGAGAACTTCAGGCCCAAGCTGTCCGACGCCTCGAAGCAGGCGGAGACGCTGTTCCTGGCGAACATCCAACCCGACCTCCAGCGCGAGGTGCGCGAGCAGTGCGGCGCCAAGCTCGCCGGCCTCGACTCGATGAACTTCTGGATCGAGAGCGCACGGGAGTCGCTCGTGCGAACGATCGCGACCGTCGACGTCGTGCTGATGAACGACGACGAGGTGCGCATGCTCACCGAGCAGCCGACCTTGCTCAAGGCCGCGCGCCAGATCATGGAGATGGGCCCGAGTGTGGTGGTGGTCAAGCAGGGCGAGTACGGCGCGGCGCTGTTCACGAAGGACGGCTTCTTCTCGATTCCGGCCTTCCCCCTGGAGACCGTGATCGACCCCACCGGCGCCGGTGACTCATTCGCCGGCGGCCTGCTCGGCTACCTCGACGCCCACGGCGGCGCCACCGATGACGCCACCCTTCGCCGGGCGATGGCCTACGGCTCGGCGGTGGCCTCGCGGTGGGTCGAGGAGTTCGGCTGCGAGCGGGCCGCGACCCTCACCCGCGAGGAGATCGACGAGCGCTTCGAGGCCTTCCGGCTGATGAGCGTGATCGAGGGCGTCACCACCGCGTAGGCGGCGACGGCAGCCTAGTGGGTGAAAGCGACTGCGATGCTCTGAGCATGGCCGCGGTGATCTCAGTGAATCTGGCCGACGTGCGAACCGTCCTGCGGGGCGGCGAGCGTGTGGCAACAGGCATCTGGAAGCTGCCGACCACCGAGCGCGTGGCGGCCGGCACGCTCGGCCTCCACGGCGATCTCCAGGCCGACCGGACCGTCCACGGAGGCGCCGACAAGGCGGTCTACGCCTACGCGCGCGAGGACACCGAGTGGTGGGAGCGCGAGCTCGGCCGCCCGCTCGGGCATGGCGCCTTTGGCGAGAACCTCACCCTGTACGGAGTGGCCGCCTCCGAGGCGCTGGTAGGCGAGCGCTGGCGAATCGGCAGCGTCGTGCTCGAGGTCTCCGAGCCGCGCCTTCCGTGCTGGAAGCTGGGCGTGCGGATGGCCGACCCGAAGATGGTGAAGCGCTTCGCGAAAGCCCTGCGCACCGGGACCTACCTGCGGGTGATCGAGGCGGGCGAACTGGGAGCGGGCGACGAGGTGGAACTGGTCGAGCGTCCCGAGCACGACGTGAGCGTGCGCCTGATCGCCGAGGCGGTGCTGGTCGACCACGGGCTCGCGCCGCGGTTGCTGGCGGCCCCGCGCCTGTCTGCGGACTACCGCAGCTGGGCGCTTGACCGCGCCGCCTGAATGGCGCCGTGCGCCAAGGACCCGGCTTGGCCGGGTGCGCTGCGATCGCTTAAGATCGCAGTCGATGTCGAGCTTCTGGGCAATGTTCTGGCTGATCCTCGTCTTGAAGATCCCCATCGCCGCCCTGCTCTACATCGTCTGGTGGGCGATCCGCGAGCCGCCCGTGGCAGAGCCGGATGCCGGCGAGGGCGGCGGCGGCACGCGCCGCGATCCGCACCCGCGCATCCGCCCGCCGCAGCCGCCGCGACGCGGCCCTCACGCCGAGCCCACCCCGCAAGCGCCCGGCCGCGTTCGCGTGGCCAAGCGCGGGCCGCGCGTGCCTGACCACTAGTAGGCTGCGCGCCGTGAACGCCTTCCACGTCTGCGGAATTCTGCTCGCCCTCTGGGCGCTCACGGTCTCCTTCCTCGGCATCACGCGCGAGGGCTTCCCGGGGTCCGCCGGCGCCGCCCGCGCCGTGGGCGCCATCTCGGTCCTGCTCGCGATGGCCGCTATCGGCAGCGCGATCTACACCTCGGCGACCGAGGAAGAGGAGTCCGAGGAGGGCGGCGACACAGAGCAGGCGCTCGTTTGGAGGGTCTGAACCCGATGACGCCGATCGACGACGGGCACGCTGTCCACTACCTGGCGGTCGAGCGCGGGACGCCGGTCTACGGCTCCGACGAGCAGCCGGTGGGCACGGTGGTCGAGGTGCTCGATAACCACCGCGAGCACATCATGGACGGCGTCGTGTTCGAGGACCGGAGCGGTGTGCGCCGCTTCGTCGACGCACCCGAGGTCGCGCGAACGGCGGAGCGAGGCGTGACGCTCACCATCAGCGCCGCCGAGGCAGCGGAGCTCGCCCCTCCGGAGTCCGGACCGGCGCTGGGCAGCCCGATCAAGAAGCTGTTTCGCGGCCGGCGCGGGCGCTAGACGGCCCGCCCGCCCCTCGCTACCACTCCACGATCGGGCGCACCTCGATCGCGCCGCCCAGGCGGGCCGCCGGGATCCGCGTGGCCAGCTCGACCGCTGCGTCGGCATCCTCGGACTCGAACAGGAGGTATCCCCCGATCGCCTCCTTGGTCTCGGCGAACGGGCCGTCGGTGGTCAGCGTCTTGCCGTCCTTCACGCGCACGGTGGTTGCCGACTCCGGAGGCTGCAGCTGGAGGCCCGGGCTGACGCCGGGCGTCTCGCCGATCGCCTTGTAGGCAGCGTAGATCTCGCCCTTCTCGGCCTCCGAGAGCCTGTCCCACTCCTCCGACGGCGGCGTCGGGGTAGAGCCTTGGTGGATCAGCAGCATGAACTTCATCGCTTCCTCCTTTGGAAAATGGTGCCAGTACGACGAATGGGGAGCGACTAAACCGACATTTCGACCTGCCGCCGAAGCGACCGGCACGAGGTCGAGTGTGCCGTTCCGGCAAAATCAGGGAAAAGAGGGTGGACTGAGAGGATCAAGGAGAGACGATGGCCGAGGAACAAGAGCAGCGGGACGACGGCGGCGGCGTAGCCACCGCGCAGGACACGCTGAGCGTCACCGACAACCGGACCGGCGAGAAGTACGAGTTCGAGATCACGGACGGCACGGTCAAGGCGATGGACTTCCGCGGAATCAAGGTGTCCGAGGACGACTTCGGCCTGATGACCTACGACCCGGCGTTCACCAACACTGCCTCCTGCCGCAGCTCGGTCTGTTACATCGACGGCGAGGCCGGGGTGCTCGAGTACCGCGGGTACCCGATCGACCAGCTCTGCGAGAAGTCGAGCTACCTCGAGGTGGCGTACCTCCTCATCTACGGCGGGCTGCCCACCCAGCAGCAGCTCGATGAGTGGATCTTCGAGGTCACCCACCACACCTACGTCCACGAGAACATCAAGAAGTTCGTCGAGGGCTTCCGCTACGACGCCCACCCGATGGGCATGCTGCTCGCCACCGTCGGCGCGCTGTCGACGTTCTACCCGGACGCGAAGAAGATCGACGACGACACAGAACGCCATATGGCCGCCGTGCGCATGATCGCCAAGATGCCGACGCTCGCCGCCTTCGCCTACCGCCACGGCATCGGCCTCCCCTACGTCTATCCGGACAACGACCTGTCCTACCCCGGCAACTTCCTCTCGATGATCTTCAAGATGACCGAGGCGAAGTACGAGCCCGACCCGCGGCTCGAGAAGGCCCTTGACGTCCTCTGGATCCTCCATGCCGACCACGAACAGAACTGCTCGACAAGCGCCGTGCGCGGAGTCGGCTCCTCGCAGGTGGACCCCTACTCGGCCGTCGCCGCGGGCGTCGCCGCGCTCTATGGGCCGTTGCACGGCGGAGCCAACGAGGCCGTGCTGCGCATGCTGAGCCGAATCGAGACCACCGACAACATCCCGGACTTCCTCGAGGGCGTGAAGAACAAGAACGAGAAGCTGATGGGCTTCGGCCACCGGGTCTACAAGAACTTCGACCCGCGGGCGGAGATCATCAAGGAGCACGTCGACGCGGTCTTCGAGGTGACCGGCAAGAACCCCAAGCTCGACATCGCGGTCGAGTTGGAGAAGCGAGCCCTCGACGACGAGTACTTCGTGGAGCGCAAGCTCTACCCGAACGTCGACTTCTACTCCGGGCTGATCTACGAGGCGCTCAACCTGCCGCCAGACATGTTCACGGTGATGTTCGCCATCCCGCGCACGTCGGGGTGGATCGCCCAGTGGCGCGAGATGCAGATGGACGATGAGACGAAGATCGCTCGTCCGCGGCAGATCTACACGGGCTCGCGCGGCCGCGACTTCGAGCAGATCGACGGGCGCAAGAAGCTGACCGACAAGCCTGTCGCGAAGCCCGGCCTGATCGACCCGGCAAGAGGCTGACCTTCCTCTACCCTGGCCCGCTCTTGTAACGCCCCGGCTCACGGGGCATGCGGCCGGACTGCCGGGCTACTGGACGATCGCCCAGCCGCGGTAGGCGCAGGAGGCGCCGAACACGTTCACGCCCTGCACGCCGGGGTCACGGAGCCCGGAGATGGTGACCCCGTCGGGAGCGGAGGCGACCGCAAGGTCGTCGTCGCTGCCGTGGAACGCCTTCACCACGCCGTCGTCGGCTGCGGTCTCGCTCCAGACCGCGTCGGTCTCGGCCGTCGCGGCGTTGAGATAGCCCGAGGCGCCTCCGTCGAAGCTGTCGACGGCCGCCATCACGGCCCCGTCCTGCGTGGTCGTCGCGTAGATCCGAGCCACGTCCTTGTCGGGGTTGGCGTTCTGGTCGGCGCCGTTGTCGATGCAATGGGCGGTGAGCTTGAGAGCCCCGTTCGCGGCGACCTCGCGCGTCTCCCCGCCGTTCAGCGTGAGCGAGTAGCGCACCAGAGTGCCTGCGGCCACGAAGGCCTCGGGTCCGGCGCCCTGGAGTGCCTGCGCGTCGGGCACCGGCCCGAGCTTCGACTCCTTGATCTGCTTGCCGCCGAGTCCGTTGTTGCGGACATCACCGCCACGGATGGTGCGCTGATGGAGGTCCTTTCCGCGCACGCTGTTGTTGACGATGCTGCTGCTGTCGACCGTCGCGGCGGCGTAGCCGACGCCCCCCAACGCCATGAAGAGGGCCGCGGTGGCGATCACATTCGAGTAGGTGAGCCGCCGAGTAAGCCTGCGAGACATGAGAGTCCTTTCGTCGCTTGCTCATCCAACCGAGCGGCGGCGGAGGACTTACGCGGGCGCAGCTAGATCCTGAACACAGGGAGCAGCCGCTTCTCGTGCTCGGCCTCGATCTGGGCGACGACCTCGACGTGTTCCTCGATGCCGGAGCCACGCAGCTTGGTGGCCAGCAGCTCGTCGATCTGGAACAGCCCCGATGAGTTGTTCATCTCGATCTCGATCCGCACCGCGCGCTCCTCTCCAGGCTCGATCGAGACGGCGTCGATCGCCGCGGCCGACACCGAGTGGATGTTCGGGCGCCGGGTCTCGAACGGGACACGCGAGCGGCCGCTGGCCATGTCGAGCGAGTCGGCCACGCGCACGATTCCGGCCTCGACGGTGATCGGGTCGCCACGGCGGCGGTGGCCGATCACCGCGTGCAGAGACTCGGAGACGATCACCGTCAGGGCGGGGTCCTCGTAGACCCCGTCGAGCAGGTGCGGGAGCCGTTCGGCGGCCAGGAACAGCGAATACTGCTCGTGGTCAGTCCGGTGGATCGACATGCCGGTGTCGTGAAGCAGGCACGCGGCCGCGATCACGACCTCGGCGTCGCGTGCTGTCATCCCGTGGTCGGACACCATCGTCGGCTCCACCCCGGCGCGGGTGAGCAGCCGGAACATCCGCAGCGCGATGTTGACGATGATCTGGATGTGAACCCAGGAGTGGTCGGACATGTCGCGGCGGTCGGCGTTTACCTGCTGCATGTACCACCACGCATGGAGGCGCCGGTCGCTGTTCGCGGCGGCGAGCAGCGCCTCCAGGCGGCGATTGCCGCGCGTGGGAACTCGAATCTGTAGCTCGGGAATCTCCACCGCGAGTACCCTACGACTCAGTGCCTCGCGAACCGCTTTTCGACGGCCACGGCCGCTGCATCACCGACCTCCGGGTGTCGGTCACCGACCGCTGCAACTTCCGCTGCCAGTACTGCATGCCGGCCGAGGGACTGCCGTGGCTCGAGCGCGGCGACATCCTGAGCTTCGAGGAGATCGAGCGCCTCGTGCGCGTGCTGGCGGAGATGGGCGTGAGCGACCTGCGCCTCACCGGAGGGGAGCCGCTGGTCCGCCGCGACTTCCCGAAGCTGGTGTCGATGCTCGCAGCGGTGCCCGGAATCAAGGATCTCTCACTCACCACCAATGGCTACCTGCTCGAGCGCCAGGCGGCGGCGCTGGTCGAGGCGGGAGTCAATCGCGTGAACGTGTCGATCGACTCGCTCCAGCGCGATCGCTTCTTCCAGCAGACGCGGCGCGACTCCCTGCCCCAGGTGCTTCGCGGCCTCGAGGCAATCGCTGAGCATCCCGAGGTGCGCCCGGTCAAGGTGAACGCGGTCGCGTTGCGCGACTTCACCGAGCAGGAGGCGCTGCCGTTCGCGGAGTTCGCCCGCTCCACGAGCTTCCAGGTGCGCTTCATCGAGTTCATGCCGCTCGACGGCGACCAGGCCTGGAGTCCCGACCAGGTGCTCACCGGCGACGAGATCAGGGCGATCATCGACCGCGTGTACCCACTCGAGGAGGTGCCACGCGAGCCGCACGCAACCGCGCGCGTGTTCCGCTTCGCAGACGGCCAGGGCGAGGTTGGCTTCATCAACCCGGTCTCCGAGCCCTTCTGCGCGGACTGCAACCGGATCCGGCTGACCGCCGACGGCAAGCTGCGCACCTGCCTCTTCTCCATGCACGAGACAGATCTGCGCGAGGTCCTGCGCACCGGAGCGTCGAGCGACGTGCTGGAGACGGTCATCCGCGACGCCGTCTGGCGCAAGGAGCTGAAGCACCGGGTCGGCGAACCGGGCTTCCGCCAGCCGGCGCGGACGATGTCCGCGATCGGTGGCTGAGGCGGGGAGCAGCCGGAGGTACACGGTCACCATTCGCAGCAAGGCGAAGGTGCGCAAGGAACGACACGAGGGGCTCGCCGCAGCGCTCGACGCCGTAGAGCGGGTCGGGCGGGAGCTCTCGAACGGCGCGGGCGCGAGTCCGGCCGGCGGCACGCTGATCCGCAGGATCGAGCCGGTGAAGCAGGTCGTCGGCCGGATCGAGGTGTCGGGCCCGGGCCGGCTGCGCGCGGGGGTGGACGTTCGCGGCGACGGCTCGAGCGAGGCGTTCATTGGGAGGTTGCGGCGCACCCTGGTCGAGCAGCGGCGCAGCGAGAGCCCCTACAACGCCCTGCGCAGGGAGCTGCTGCCTTGAAGCGCTGGCGCGTCCCGCTGCCGCGCGGCGCCGAGCCGCCGTACCGGGTGTTCCTGAACGGCGTGCCCCAGAAGCAGGGCAGCGACTACGAGGTTCTCGGCGGAGAGCTCCACTTCACCCAGCCGCTGGAGAAGGAGCGGCTCGGCGTCGGCCGCTGGACGGCGATGTTCCTCGGTCTCTGGGGTTCCTACGGAAAGAACGACCAGGTCGACGTGCAGTACCGCCTGGCCGGGCGCGACGTGCACGCGACCGGGCTCGACATCCTCCCGCCCGAGCCCGACTGAACCTCGCGCGCCGCTCGGCGCGAACTGCCTGGCAACGACCCCTCAACGAACGGGAGGACTCGATGTCAAGGAGACATCTCCGGAGGGTCGCGGTCGCGCTTGCGTGCGCGTCGGCGGCCGCAACCGCAACGGCGACACCCGCGCTCGCGGACGAGACGGCGGTGGGTCTGTCCACCGACAGCCCCAGCACGCTGGTCACCTTCGGCGTAACAACCCCGGGCTCGGCGCAGACCGCCGCCATCACGTTCCCGCTGGCCGCGACTGACACCGATCTGGTGGGACTCGACTATCGCCCTCGATCGAACCAGCTCTATGCATACGGCCGCCTCGGGACGCTCTACGTTCTGACTCCGCCCGCGATGGCCGGTGGCGCCTGGACCGCCGTGCAGGTCAGCGCAGGATTGGGCGCCTTCCCGGCCGCCAGTGACACGGGTCTCGACGTCAACCCGGCCGCCGACGCGGTGCGTGTGGTCAACGAGGCCAACGAGAATTACCGCTTCAACCCGCTCAACGGCAACGGCGGGGCGGGAACGGCGGCGGGCGGCAAGGACTCCGCGCTCAATCCCGGCGACCCGAACGTCGTGGCCGCCGCCTACACGAACAACTTCGACGGCACTCCCGCCACCGAGCTGTTCGACATCGACTCTGGCTCGGACATGCTGTTTCGCCAGAACCCGCCCAACTCGGGAACGCTCGAGCCGCGCGGCATGCTCGGCGTGAACGCGACCGACAACGCCGGCTTCGACATCGCCCAGGGGTCGAAGGTCGCCTACGCGGCGCTCGAGCTCGCGGGCACCCCCGGCAGCTCCATGCTGCACACGGTCAACCTCGCCAACGGCCTGGCCACCCCCGTCGGCGCGATCGGAGGCGGTGAGGTGATCGAGTCGCTGTCGGTGGTGCCGGCATCGGTGATCGCCTTCTCCGTGGAGGCATCCGCGGCGAGCGAGAGCGCGGGCCAGGCGCAGGTTGCGGTCGTGCGCTCCGGGCCGGAGAACCGGACGGCCACGGTCGACTACTCGAGCTCGAACGGCGCCGGGAGCGGCACGCTGGCCTTCGACCCCGGTCAGACGACCAAGGTCATCTCGGTCCCGGTCGCGGGCGACACGCGCGACGAGGCCGACGAGAAGGTCACGCTCACGCTCTCCAACGCCGGCGCGAACGCACTCGTCGGCGGGCAGGGCACGACGACGCTCACGATCGTCGACGACGACGACAAGCCCGCGGCGGCCAAGCCGAACCGCGTCGGCTCGTCACTGCGACTCGGCCGGCGGGCGCTCGACCGGGTGACCGTCAGCCTGGACGCGGGCGGCAGGGGCCGCGGCACGATCGAGCTCTCGCGCTCGGACCGGCGGGCGCTCGCGCGGGCGCTGGCCCAGGGTGACGCAAGGTCGCTTTCGCTTCGGGTGCGGGTGCGCTGAACCAAACAGCGGTTGTCCTGCGAAGAAGAGTGCGGGACCCGCACGGATGCAGACCAACGCCATCACCGCTGCCACTACGACCGAGGAGGAGGCGCTCCTCCTCGGTCGCGTGGCGGCCGGTGACACCGAGGAGCCGCTGGTGGACCTCTACCGCCGCTACGGCTCGCGCCTCTACGGCCTCGGCGTGAGGCTGCTGGGAGACCACGGCATGGCGGAGGAGATGGTGCAGGAGACCTTCGTGCGCCTCTGGCGAAGCGCGCCCCGCTTCGACCTCGAGCGGGGCAGCGTGCGCGCCTTCGTTTTCACGATCGGCCGGCGGGTGGCGGTCGACCTGCTGCGGCGCTCGGCGTCGCGCCCGCTGCTCTCCCAGGAGCACATCGAGCTGGTGGACGACCGCTCCTTCGACTCGCTCTTGTTGAGCCTCGACGTCCGCGACGCCCTCGGGGCGCTCTCGTCCAAGCACCGTGACGTGCTCGAGCTGATGTTGGAGGAGGATCTTGGGCAGGCGGACATCGCCGCGCGGCTGGGAATTCCGCTCGGTACCGTCAAGACGCGGACGTTCTACGGCCTGCGTGCGCTGCGCCTGGAGCTCGAGGAACGAGGACTTCTTGCCTGACCGAATCGACATCCACGTGGACCTCGGCGCCTATCTGCTGGGGAAGCTCGACGCCGGCGAGCGCGCGCGGGTCGAGGAGCACCTGGCCGAGTGCGCGGCCTGCCGCGCGGCGGCGGCCGAGCTCGAGGGCACGGCCGGTCTGCTCTCCCGCGCCGCCGCCCCGGTGGTGCCGCCGCCCGGCCTGGAGGAGCGCACGCTGCGCGCCGTGCGCGGGGCCGCGGGGGTCGCGCCGCCCGCGCCCGCGCCCCGGCCCCGGCGCCGCGGGCTGTCGCTGCGCTCCGGCCGCCTTGCCCTAGCCGGCGGGCTCGCGGCGCTGCTGGGTGCCGCGGTCTTCGCAGGCACGCAGATCGAAGGCGACGAGCTCCCCGGCTCGCTGGAGCTGCGGGCCACTCTCAGCTCGCCGGCGGGGACCAGCGCCTCGGCCACGGTGCGGGAGACGGGCGTCGGGCGGGTGATCGACTTCCGTACCGACGAGCTTCCGATCCTGCCCAAGGGCGAGTACTACGAGCTCTGGTTCGTGGGGCCCGGCGACCGCCCCGGGCGGGTGAACAGGATCTCGGCCGGCACCTTCCATCCCGATGCTCAGGGCCGCTCGAACGTGCGCTTCGCCGCAGCTGTCGACCCCGCCAAGTACCCGGGTCTGGCCGTGACGGCGGAGCCGGGTGACGGCGATCCCGCGCCCTCGCGGCCGGACGTCATGCGCTCCCCACAACCTTGACACGATCGTGTTAGGGTTTGTGCCATGCGCATCGCCGAGATGCTCGACGACCACCGCCCGGTCTTCTCGTTCGAGTTCTTTCCCCCAAAGACAGACGATGGCCAGCGGACGCTCGAGGCCACCCTGGAGGTCCTCAAGGACGACGGTCCCGATTACGTCTCGATCACCTACGGAGCGGGCGGCAGCACACGCAACGCGACCGTCGAGCTCACGCGCTGGATCAAGCAGGGCCTTGGCATCGAGGCGATGGCCCACCTCTCCTGCGTGGGCGAGCCGAAGGAGCGCCTGGTCGAGATCCTCGGGCAGGTCCAGGCAGCGGGCGTAGAGAACGTCCTCGCCCTGCGCGGCGATCCGCCGCGCGGCCAGTCCGAGTGGCAGCCGCACCCCGGCGGCCTGCAGTACTCGGTCGAGCTGATCCGGCTGATCCGTGAGCAGTTCGACTTCTGCGTCGGCGCCGCGTGCTTTCCGGAGATCCATCCCGACGCCCCCGATCGCCGCAGCGACCTCGGCTACGCGCTCGCCAAGCAGGAAGCCGGCGTGGGCTTTCTGATCACCCAGCTGTTCTTCGACAACGACCGCTACTTCGAGTTCGTCGAGGAGGCCCGCGAGGAGGGCATCAGCGTCCCGATCATTCCCGGGATCATGCCGATCACCAACTACGGCCAGATCAAGCGCTTCACCGAGATGTGCGGCGCCTCGATCCCCGATGACCTCGAACGGCAGCTGACCAGGCGCGCCGACGACCCGGAAGCGGTTGCGGAGCTTGGAGTCGCCTACGCGACTCTCCAGTGCTCCGATCTCCTGGCGCGCGGCGCGCCCGGCATCCACTTCTACACCCTGAACCGCTCGCCGGCAACCCGGGCGATCCTGGCCGCCCTGCGCGCCGCGCACCCCTGGACGCGCGCGCAGGCGACGGTCTAGGCCGCGAGCGCCCAGCGCTCGGGGTCGGTGTCCTCGAGCCGGCCGACCTCGCCGAGCTGCTCGAGGTGGCGCAGGTAGCAGAGCACCTCGCTGAGGCCCCAGGCGATCATCAGCGGCGCGGGCAGCTCGTGGTCGAGGATTTCGGGCACGATCTCGAACGGCGTGCGCGGCCCGGAGGCGAGCGCGTGCCGCACGCGCTCCATGCGCTCGTGGACCGCACGGCGGTTTGCCTCGGCGAGCGCGCGGGCCTCGCGCACCGGCCGGCCGTGGCCGGCCAGGATCAGCGCAACGTCGAGCTCGTCCACCACGTCGAGGCTCGACAGGAACTCGCCGGCGGGATCCGGCGACCAGCCGTAGTCGTAGTAGAGCGAGACGCGGCCGAGCAGGTGGTCGCCCGAGAGCAGCAGCCGGCGCTCGCGTTGATGGAGCACGACGTGCGAGGGGGCGTGTCCCGGTGTCTCGTAGATCTGCCAGGCGCCGAGATCGGTCTCGACCTCCACCCCCGGCACCAGATCGCGGTCGGGCATCACCACCTCGGCGATCCCGAACCCCTGGCCGCGGCGAGCCTCCTTGTAGGCCGCAAGCGCGGCGGCCGGCACCCCCGACTGGCGCGCGATCTCAAAGCGTCGCTCGAAGGCGAGCTCGGGGTCGCTCGCGGCCTGCGTCGTGTGCGCGTGGTTGGGATGCATCCAGAGCTCGCAGCCCGCCTCCTGCATGATCGGCGCCGCCATGCCGTAGTGATCTGAGTGCGCGTGCGTGCACACCACCAGGCGCACGTGCTCGATGCGCAGCCCGGCCTGGTCGAGCGCGAGCTCGAGCTGCCGGAGCGAGCCGGGCTCGTGAAGCCCGGTATCCACGAGCACCACCCCGCTGCCGGCCGCGATCGCGTAGGCGTTGCCGTGCGGGACGCCGGGCCAGGGCAGCGGGAGGCGCAGGCGCCAGAGCCCGGGAAGCACCCGGTCGGCCCGCGCGAGCTCTCGCTTTCGCGCGGTCATGGGCCGATCAGGACGCCGGGGTTGAGCATCCCGTGGGGGTCGAGCGCCGCCTTGGCCGCGCTCAGCGCCGCGGCGAACGGGTCGGGGCGCTGGCGGTCATACCAGGGACGGTGGTCGCGCCCGACCGCGTGGTGGTGGGTGATCGTGCCGCCGGCGGCCGTGATCGCCTCGGATGCGGCCGCCTTGACCTCGTCCCACTGCTCGAGCTCCGCGCCCCGGCGCGCCGGGGCGAGCACCGTGAAATACGGCGCGGCGCCGTCGGGGTAGGCGTGCGTCAGGCGGCAGGTGACCCGGGCCTCTGCGCCCAGGTGGCCCGCCGTGGCCTCGCGGACCCCCGCGACGAAGTCCTCGAAGCGGTCCCAGGTGATCGCTGACTCGAACGTCTCGGCCAGGACGCCCGCGGCGATCAGCGTGTCGCGCAGGTAGGGCGCACGCAGGAAGGTGTCGCGCCAGGCGCCCTCCGACTCGCCGCGTTGCTCGCGCGGCTCGCCGCCGGCCTGGCGGCAGAGCTCGAGCGCCTGCGCCATGGCCATCTCGAGAGGGCCATGGCCCTCGAAACCCAGCACGAGCAGCGCCCTGCCCGCGGGAGCGGCGCCGGTGAGCCCCGCCTCGTCCGGGTCGAGCAGGCGGCAGTTCGTCGGGAACAGCCGCGTCTGTGCCAGCGACCGCACGGCTCTGGCGCCGTCCTCGAAAGAGTCGAACAGGACGGCCGCGGACTCCTTGAAGCGTGGGGCCTCCTGCACGCGCACCCACGCCTCGGTGATGACCCCCAGGATGCCCTCCGAGCCGATCAGCATGCGGTCCGGGCTCGGCCCCGCGCCCGAGCCGGGCAGCCTCCTGCTCTCCCACGCGCCACGCGGGGTGATCGCCCGAACCGACTCCACGAAGTCGTCGATGTGAGTGTGAAGCGTGGCGAAGTGCCCGCCTGCGCGCGTGGCGATCCACCCGCCGAGGGTCGAGTACTCGAACGACTGCGGGTAGTGGCGCAGTGTGAGCCCCTGTCGCTTGAGCTGATCCTCGAGCCGCGGACCGGTAGCGCCGGCCTGGATGCGCGCGGCTCGCGATTTCCGATCGACCTCGAGCACGCGATCCATCGCCTTGAGATCGATGCTCACGGCGGCGGCCTGGGGGACCCGCGGCTCGACCCCCCCGACCACGCTCGTGCCCCCGCCGAAGGGGATCGCCGCCGCGCCGGCGCCGGCGCACCATTCGAGTACCTGCTCGAGCTCGCGCTCGTCGCGCGGATGCGCCACGACGTCGGGTGGATGGTCGAAGCGGCCTCGAAAGGCGCGCACCACGTCTCGGTAGGCCCGACCGTACGAGTGGAGGGCGCGCTCATAGGGGTCGCTGCGGCAGATGCCCGCCAGCGCCGCGGGAGGGTCGAGGCGCGCGGGCGCCAGCCGCACGTCCTGCAGCGCCACCGGGCGCTCCACTTCGGCCGGGCCGAAGCCGAGGTGCTCGCGAGCCCCGAGCCCCACCTGCTCGACCTCGGCATGCGCGGGCTGCTGGTCCTCGTGGCCCCAGCCCCAGAACTTTCGCCGTCGCGCGCTCACGCCGCCGAGGCTACGGGGTACCCTTGACCAACGGGATGGCCACTCGTGCAACGACCGTTCAGATCACCATGCCCCAGATGGGGGAGTCGGTCACCGAAGGCACCGTCCTTGGGTGGCTGAAGCAGGTCGGCGACCGCGTCGAGGCCGAAGAGCCGCTGGTCGAGATCTCGACCGACAAGGTCGACGCCGAGGTGCCCGCTCCAGCCGCCGGAACGCTGTCCAAGATCGCAGCCGACCCGGATTCGACGGTCGCCGTCGGCGCTGTGCTCGGGGAGATCGAGGTCGACGGCGAGGGACCGATGGCGCCGGGCCCCGCGAGCCCCGAGGCCGCCGAGCCGGACGCCGCCGAGGCGGAGCTCGTCGACATCGCCTTCCCGGAGATGGGCGACTCGGTCGCCGAAGGCACCGTGCTGGAGTGGAAGGTCAAGCCCGGCGACGCCGTGGCCGTAGACGATCCGCTCGTCGAGATCTCCACGGACAAGGTCGACGCGGAGGTGCCCTCTCCCGTGGCGGGCACGATCGCCGAGCTTCTCGTGGAACCGGACTCGACCGTTGCCGTGGGGACCGTCCTGTGCCGCATCGCGGCGGGAGAGGGGCGCCCGGCGTCTGCCGGGAACGGGCCGGTGCAACCGGCCGCGGCCGCCAAGCGCGCGGATTCGACGCCCACGGCCGGGAACGGGGCCACCAACGCCACTCCGATCGCCGCTCGCATCGCCGGCGCCGAGGGGGTGGACCTCGACTCGATCAAGGGGACCGGCCCGCGCGGGCGCGTGACGAAGGACGACGTGCTCAGCGCACTCGAGGGCAACGGGGCGGCCGCCCCCGAGGCCCCGGTGGGAGCCGAGCTCAGGCCGATCCGAGGCCCGGCGGCGACGCTGGCCCGCTTCATGGACGAGAGCCGCTCGATCCCGACCGCGACCAGCTTCCGGACGGTGTCGGTCGACGTCCTCGACGCCCGGCGCAAGGACCTCAAGTCCGTCGGCAAGAAGCTCAGCTACACCCACCTGATCGCCTGGGCGATCGTCCAGGCGGCGCGCGAGCTCCCGGTGATGGCGCACTCCTACGCCGAGGACGCCGGGGGCAAGCCCCAGCGCGTGGTACCCGCCACCATCAGCCTCGGGCTGGCGGTCGACGTCGAGCGAAAGGACGGAACGCGCTCGCTGGTGGTGCCCGTCCTGCACGACGCATCGGAGCTCGGCTTCGGCGACTTCGTCTCGAGCTACGACGAGCTTGTGGTGGGTGCTCGCGACAACACGCTCGCGCCCGATGCCTACCAGGGCGCCAACATCAGCCTCACCAACCCGGGCGGCATCGGGACCGTCGCGAGCGTCCCGCGCCTGATGCCGGGCCAGGGCACGATCGTCGCCACCGGCGCCATCGGCTTCCCGCCCGGCCTGACGGCCGTCGAGCCGGCGATGCTCAAGGACCTCGGCGTCCAGAAGGTCATGACGATGACCTCGACCTACGACCACCGCGTCATCCAGGGCGCGGAGTCGGGCTCGTTCTTGCGAAAGGTCGACCAGCTGCTCCAGGGGGAGGACGAGTTCTACGAGAGCCTGTTCGAGGCAAGCGGCGTCGCCGGGATGGCGCGCGGCTACAGCAGCCCAGCCGCCGTTACTGCGGATGAGCCGGTGCCCGCGGCCGCCACCCCCGCTGCCGCGCCGGGTGCGGACCAAGGGTTGCTGCAAGCCGTGCAGGCGGCCACCTCGCTCGTCAAGGCCCATCGCATGCACGGCCACCTGGCGGCGCGGCTCGACCCACTCGGCTCCGAGCCGGTCGGCGATCCGGCGCTCGATCCGGCCACCGTCAACCTCACCGACGACC
Organism: Thermoleophilaceae bacterium; assembly: GCA_040509755.1. Classification (GTDB taxonomy): domain Bacteria; phylum Actinomycetota; class Thermoleophilia; order Solirubrobacterales; family Thermoleophilaceae; genus JACVRW01. The sequence goes on from JBEVKF010000160.1 coordinate 16,767, forward strand.
TGCTCCGACGCATCCCGGCCTCGGTGCTGCGCGTGGCCGTCGAGGGCGAGACGTTCGCCGACGCGCTGCCGCGGCTGCGCGAGACCTACACCGGCACGATCGCCTACGAGATCGAGCACATCTCAGAGCACAAGCAGCGCGTGTGGCTGCGCCAGGCGATCGAGTCCGGCGAATTCCGCAAGCCGCTCACACCGGAGGAGAAGCGCTCGCTACTCGAGCGCCTGTCCCAGACCGAGGCGCTCGAGAGCTATCTGCACAAGGCCTTCCTCGGCAAGAAGCAGTTCTCGATCGAGGGCCTCGACGCGCTCGTGCCGATGCTCGACGAGACCATCGAGCTGGCGGCCGCGGCCGGCGCCCGCGAGGTGGTGCTCGGGATGGCGCACCGCGGGCGCCTGAACGTGCTGGCCCACACCGTCGGTCGGCCCTACGGCTCGATCCTGGTCGAGTTCGAGGGAGAGCAGACGCTCTCGAAGGACACCGCGGCGCCCGAGGGCGGCACCGGCGACGTGAAGTACCACTACGGCGCGTCCGGCGCCTACAAGACGCGCGAGGGGCGCAGCCTCACCGTCACGCTGTCGCCCAATCCGAGCCACCTCGAGTACGTCAACCCGGTGATCGAGGGCCGCGCGCGCGCTGACCAGACCAGCCGCAAGGCGCGTGAGCTCACCCATGACCCCAACGCGGTGCTGCCCGTGCTCATCCACGGGGACGCCGCCTTCCCGGGACAGGGCATCGTGGCCGAGACGCTCAACCTGCAGGCGCTCGAGGGCTATTCGACCGGCGGCACGATCCACGTGATCGCTAACAACCAGCTCGGGTTCACCACCGACCCCGAGGAGAGCCGCTCGACGCGCTATGCGTCCGACCTCGCCAAGGGCTTCGACGTGCCGATCATCCATGTGAACGCCGACGACGTGGAGGCCTGTGTCTCGGCCGTCCGCCTGGCGCACGCCTTCCGCCAGACCTTCAACCGAGACGCCCTGATCGACCTGATCGGCTATCGGCGGTTCGGCCACAACGAGACCGACGAGCCCGCCTACACGCAGCCGCTCATGTCCGAGCGGATCAAGCAGCACCCGCCGGTCCGCAAGCTCTACGCCGACCGGCTGGCGGCCGAGGACGTGGTCGGCGCCGACGACGCGAGCGAGGTGGCCGAGCGCGCCTACCAGAGCGTGGCCGACGCCCATGCCGAGCTCAAGGAGTCGATGGCCGGGCCGCCCGACACCGGACAGCACGAGCTCGACCGGACGATGAGCCGCGAGCCGCGCACAACGGTGCCGGAAGACACGCTGCGCTCGCTCAACGAGCAGCTCCTGCGGGCGCCCGAGGGCTTCGAGGTCCACCGCAAGCTCCGGCCGTTCCTCGAGCGCCGCCGCGCCGGCTTCGACGACCCCGACGGGCGGATCGACTGGGCCCACGCGGAGGCGCTCGCGATCGCCTCGCTGCTCGCCCTCGGCGTGCCCGTGCGGCTCACCGGCCAGGACACCGAGCGAGGTACGTTCTCGCAGCGCCACGCGGTCCTGCACGACTCCGCCACCGGAGACCGCTGGTGCGCTCTGCAGGGCCTGCGCGACGCAAACGCCCCATTCGAGCTGCACAACTCGCCGCTCTCGGAGCAGGGCTGCGTCGGCTTCGAGTACGGGTACAGCGTTCAGGCTCCCGATGCGCTGGTGCTCTGGGAGGCGCAGTTCGGCGACTTCGTCAACTCCGCACAGGTGATCGTCGACCAGTTCATGGTCTCCGGCCTCGCCAAGTGGGGCCAGACCTCGCGCCTCTCGCTGCTCCTCCCGCACGGCTACGAGGGCTCGGGGCCGGAGCACTCGAGCGCACGGCTGGAGCGCTTCCTCCAATCCGCGGCCGAGGGGAACATCCGGGTGGCCAACTGCACCACGCCGGCCCAGTACTTCCATCTCCTGCGCCGCCAGGCGCTCGTGTCAAAGGCGCGCCCGCTCGTGGTCATGACGCCCAAGAGCCTGCTGCGCCTGCCGGCCGCCACCTCGACCGTCGAGGACCTTGCCGACGGCGCCTTCGAGCGGGTGATCGACGATCCGGCGTTGCCGGGGAACCGCGAAGCCGTGACCAAGCTCGTGCTCTGCTCGGGCAAGGTCTACTACGACATCGCCATGTACGAGAAGCGTGCCGAGGCTGCTCACATCGCGGTGGCGCGGGTGGAGATGCTCTACCCGTTCCCGGAGGCCGAACTGACCGAGCTGCTCGCGAGCTACCCGAACCTCGAGCACGTCGCCTGGGTGCAGGAGGAGCCGCGCAACATGGGCGCGCGGGCGTTCATGCGCCGGCGTATGGCCAAGATCCTGCCCGAGCGCCTGGCCTATGACTACGTCGGCCGCCAGTTGCGGGCCGCGCCCGGGGAGGGCTATTCCGCTGCTCATAAGCGCGAGCAGGGACGAATCGTGCGCGTGGCGCTCGATTTCGAGGAGGACCGGCTCGAGCCCGATTCCTCGGCTCAGCGACCGTTGATGTAGTCCCGCACTCCGCCGTCCACGACGTGCAGCACGCCCTCGGCGCCGTACTTGCGCAGCAGGCTGGCGGCCGGCGCCGCACGCTGGCCCGAGCTGCAGATGACGGCCACGGGCTGTGAGGGGTCGATGCCTTCGGGTATGCCGTGGACCTCGTAGTAGGGCGTGTGGATCGAGCCCTCGATGTGGCCGGCGTCCCACTCGCCCTGGTCGCGCACGTCGAGGATCTGCATGCCGGCGGCGCGCTCGCGCAGCTCGCCGACGGTGATCCGCTCGATTCGCTCGACGGCAAGGCGCTCCTCGCGCCAGCTCGTCATCCCGCCCGCCAGAAAGCCGGCGATGCGGGTGACCCCGACGGACTCCGCGAGCACCGCGGCGCGACGTGCGTCCGCGTCGTCGCGGCCTACCAGGACCACCTGCTGATCGGCTCCCACGAGCCAGGCGAGCTTGGACCCAAAGCCCGCGCGCAGCGCCGTGATGCTGACCGCGCCCGGGATGTGCGCCTCGTCGAAATGAAGGTCGGTCCGGACATCGGCAAGGAGAGCGCCGGCCGCGTGTGCCGTTTCGACCTGGCGCGGCGTGAGCGGATGGACCTCCGCGCTTTCAACGATCAGCGGCCCGCGGTTGCGTTCCACGATCCGCTTGAAGTTGGGCGGCTGCGGGCGCAGCGTCGCGGTAGCGCGACGCACGAACTCGTCCTCGTCGCGCACTCCGAGCAGCTCAGAGTGCTCGCGCTCGAATCCGATCGTCGAGGCCACCTTCATGTCCATCCCCGGGCCGCCGCAGAGCGAGCCGCCCATGTGACCCGGCCAGACCTCGCAGGTGTCCGGCAGCACCAGCAGCCGCTCGTGCAGCGAATGGAAGATCTGGTGAGCGCCGTCCTCGGGGTCCACCGCCAGGTCCGGCCGGGCGATGTCGCCCACGAACAGCGAATCGCCGGTCAGGACGGCCCAGGGCTCGCCGTTGCGCCCGGAATCGACGAGCGCAAAGGCGGTGTGCTCGGGCCGGTGGCCCGGCGTGTGGATCGCGCGGACTGTGACGTCGCCGAGCTCGAGCTCCCAGCCGTCCTCGAACTTCTCGTGATCGTAATCGGCGCCGGCCTCGGCGTGGATGTGGATCGTTGCGCCGGTCGCTGCCGCCAAGCGGCCGTGGCCGGAGACGTGGTCGGCGTGGTTGTGCGTCTCGAGGATGTGCTCTAGGCGCACGCCCATGTAGCGGGTCAGGCGCAGGTACTCGTCTATCTCGAGCCGCGGGTCCACCACCGCGGCCACGCCGGCGTCTTCGTCGCCGACGAGGTAGGAGGCGCAGCCGAGGTCGTCGTGGGTGATTTGGCGAAAGAGCATCAGCGCTTCTCTCGCTGCCCCTCTTCGAAGGCAGCCGCGAGGTCCGCCGAGCCAAGCCGGCGTTGGATGCGGGCCATCGTGAGCGGCGCCAGCGAGCTCGCCAGCGCTCCCGCTCGCAGCGCCAGCGGAGCGACGTCGATCTCGGCGCGCCCTTGCTCGATTCCCTCAACCACGGCCGCGGCCACCTGGTCGGGGGTGCGAGTGCCGACCCAGCGCGGGAGCGCAACGCCGGAGTCGGCCAGCATGCCGGCGTCCGAGATGAAGCCCGGAAAGACCACAGTCACCTCCACGCCGCGGCCGTGCACGTCCTCGCGCAGCCCTCCGGCGAAGCCGCGCAGCCCGAACTTGGTCGCCGAGTAGAGCGACGAGCCCACCGAGGCCGCCTTTCCGCCGAGCGAGGACAGGAACACGATGTGGCCACGGCCGCGAACGAGCATCCCCGGTAGCAACGTCCGCGTGAGCTGGATCGGTGCTCGCAGGTTCACGTCGAGCGCGCGATCGATCTCCTCGGCCGAGAAGCCGTCGATGGCGCCGCTGGCCGGAAGCGCCGCGTTCGCGACGAGCACGTCAACCGTGCCCGCGCGCTCGGCGAGCGCGGCCGCGCCCTCGGCGTCCGAGAGGTCCGCGGGCAGGCACTCGGGACGCCCGCCGAGCTCGGCGCGGATCTCCTCCAGCACGTCCTCGCGCCGGGCGCTCAGGAGCACACGCGCGCCACGTGCGTCGAGCGCCCGCGCGATCGAGCGACCAATCCCGCCTGTGGCCCCGGTGAGGAGGACGGTCGCGCCGTGAAGCTGCATCGACGAGACGCTACCCCACCGTCGTACGCTTCGGGGCGTGCTGATCGAACACGAAGGCCAACGGCCGCAGGTGGCGGACTCGGCCTATGTGGCGCCGACCGCGGTCGTCTGCGGCGACGTTACTGTGGGCGCCGACTGCCGCGTTCTCTTCGGCGCGATCCTGACCGCCGAGGGCGGGCCGGTCGTGCTCGGCAAGCGCTGCATCGTGATGGAGAACGCGGTCCTGCGGGGGCGCGAGAGCCATCCGACCGTGCTCGGCGACCATGTGCTCGTTGGCCCGCACGCGCACCTGAACGGCGCCCGGATCGAGGACGAGGTCTTCCTCGCGACGGGGGTTTCGGTGTTCCCGGGCGCACGGATCGGCCACGGCAGCGAGGTGCGGATCAATTCGGTCGTCCACGTGAACACCCAGGTCCCCGACGGCACCACGATCCCGATCTCCTGGATCGCGGTGGGGGACCCCGCCGAGCTATTCCCCCCCGACGCCCACGAGGAGCTGTGGGCAATCCAGCGCACCCTGGACTTCCCGCGCACGGTCTTCGGCATGGAGCGCCACGAGGCAACGATGGAACGGGTGTCGGCTCGCTATGCCGAGCGCTTCGGGCGCCACCGCGACGACAGGGTGCTCGACTAGACCGCGGCGGCGGGCGGTCGGCCCGGCGCGACGCGGCCGAGCTGCGCCCAGAGCTCCATCGTCGACTTAGCGGTCCCCGCGACCGCTAACTCGACAATGAACGCTGCCGGCCGTCCTCCGCGTGTCACCATTCCCTGCGTGCTGTTCGCCCACACCGGCCACGTCCTCACCACGATCGCCTACTTCGTGCCCGTGGTCCTCTTCCTCGCGTGGCTGGTGATCACCCAGATCAAGGACCGCCGTAGCGGCGGCTAGCCCTCCTGGCGCTATCCTCGTCCCTCGCCTAGCGGGCGTAGCTCAGTTGGTTAGAGCGCCGGCCTGTCACGCCGGAGGTCGCCGGTTCGAGTCCGGTCGCTCGCGCTAGCCGGATGCCGCTCTGGGAGCGGGATCCGGGCCCGACAGGGTCGGGGGCGGGGTCGCCGGGGGCCCCTCCGTTTGGTCACGAGTGACCAAACCCGTCCCGACTTGGCCCCCCCGCTCCCACAGATGACCTCGCTGAGGGGCGGACTCGGGGAACTCGGCCACAGGGTCAGCGCGATCGGGGTGCCGCAGCGGCAGGCGGTTGTGTCATCGACGCGAGTTGGTCCGTCAGCGCGGTGTCGGGGACGCGGATCATTCCTCGCGTCGGGCGATCGAGGTCGGTGGTGACGAGGAGCAGGAACGCGACGAGCCCCGCCGCGAGCGAGACCGCGAGCACACCCCTGCCGACGATCGCCAGGTACGCTGCGAGCAGCCCCAGGGCGAGCGCGGAGCCGAGCACTTCGAGCACCAGAACGGCGGTCGGGACCCGATTGCTGAGGGCGGCGACGCGAACGGCCTCCCCATCGATCATCTCGTTCAGCGTCTCAACGTAGAGGCGTGGCGCGCTGGCTGTCGGCGCCGTCTCGAGAGCTTCTCCTGCAAGTGCCCACAGCCGCCGTTCGATCCGTGCCTCGTGTGCGCGGGCGTCGTCGGCCTCGTCGCTGCCAGGCACCTGGGCTGAGATGCGGACGGCGCTTTGCGTATAGCGGACCAGCAGGTCTAGCGAGCCGCTGCGGATGGGCTCCGCCAGGGTCTGGGCGCGCAGGTATGTCGTGCCGATCGCGTTCGCCTCGCTGACGACGTTCGAGCGGCGATCCTCGTAGCGGGTTACCGCCAGCGAGAGCCCGAAAGCGAGGAGCAGCCCGACAACGCCGAGCAGCGCTCCCTGCAGGACGCCAAACGGCTCCTTGAGGCTGTCCGAAAGGTGCCGAACGCGGTGGCCCAGGAAAATCCCGAGCCCTGTCGCGCCGAGGATCGCCGCAAAGAATAGGAGCCCCAGCTCCCAACTCGTGAGCCGAAAAAATAGGATGGCCTGCCCTCCTAGTGCACACGGCGGCGGCTGTCAGCCGGCTGTGGTGAGGTCGGTGATGGCTCAGCGCCGGTTTGGACAAATCGGCGCAGCGCGCAGCACGGGGCCAAATGGGCTCCGATTGCCGCGGCGGCGATGGATGGGCGAGGCTGACTCCAAGCACCCGCGCCGGGCGGCCATGGAGTCCGTCCGCCAGCGAGCCGACCGCGAATATGGTGGCCTTTCAGCACGGTGCCTCGCCGTGGCCTCCGCTCGCGCGCCGACCCCCCGACGTCGCCTCAGCGCCGCCGGTCGCGCCGGTCGTCGCGACGGTCCGCGCGCCGATCGTGACCATGCTTTACGACGGCCGCCGTGCCGACGACCGCGGCCGTTCGCACGACCGGTCGGCCGCCCAGCACTCCCGGCCTGCCTCTACGTCCTGGACCTAGCGGCATGTCAAGCTCCCACCTTGTCGTTTTCTTCTTCCGCTTCGATAGCGGCCAACAGCGCCTGGGTGTGGACGCGGCCGTCCGCGACCAGCTGGCCACCCGACCGTCGCACAGCGGAGGCAAACGGCCCGGCCCAGCTGTTCTCGTAGACCAGCACGGCCGCGATGTTGCCGTGCTCCAGACCCTTGCCGATCGCTTCGAGATCCTCCTCGGCGAGAAACAGCGCGAGATCCGCCTCGAGTGCACGCAGCTGCCCCAGATTGCTCTCGTCCACCTCGTGCAGCTCGTCGACCGTGACCGCGCCGTCGAGATCCTTGCTCATAATCACGAGATCCAGCACGCGCACGAGCTTGCGATCGACCAGCGCCGTCAGCTCCGCCGCCATCTCGCCGGAGAAATTCGCCTTGTCCGCCGGGAACTCGACCACCAGGTAATCGACCGGCCCAAGTACATCCAGATTGGTGACTTCCATGCTCGCTCCTTGATCGGGAATACTTCGCTGCGCTGTGTCGTTCGCCACTAAGGCGGGAGGCCGCCCGGCCTTCTCCATCAGGCGCGCGAGGTGTCCGCTGCAGCAGCCTCCAGAGCCTCGTCGGTGAGTTCGTGCGCCTCGGCCGCGCCACCCAGCTGGCTCAGTCGGTCGCAGACCGCGGGCGCGACGTCGGAGTGGACGAGCACACCGACTGCTGCCTTGCCCTCGTTCAGGTCGACTGTGAGGCGCGCCTTGTCGGCATCGCTCAGCCCGAGGCTCTTGTGGTGGAGTGCCCCAGCCACCGTGCCGCCGAGGACACCGACCCCGAGGACAGCCGGGCCGAGTAGAAAGAGGGCGCCGCCGACAGCGGCGCCCTTGCCCGTGCTTCGCGCGCCGACCTTGTCCTGCTTGAGCTTGCCGTGGGACTCGAGGACCAGGATGCCGATGGCGTCGCCGTCGGCGATCCCAGACTCCTTCAGCGAGCCGGCAGCGTCGTCGGCGGCGGGTTCATCCGGGAAAAAAGCGAGTACGAGTTGGCGATCTGCCATCGATGGGTCCTTTCTTTGCAGTGTGGACGTGGGACGGCGGAGGGAAGGATTCAGCAATCCAACCTGGCGCGCATCGTCCACTTGGGGTGAAATGGGCGACGGGTAAGCGCCCCGGACCCCGGCGCGCGAGGTCGACACGCTTGCCCAGGACGATCAGCTGAGCGGGTCCAATGCCAGTTGCGTCTCCTTCAGGTCGGAGGTGCGGGCTGCTGGAGACCGGCTCGTGCCTCGGAGGCGGCCACGCGTGGCGTGGGTGCCATCAGCGCGCCGACGATCCACAGGATCGGGAAGATAATCCCGAACCAGAAAAGCGCGGTGTGGCCCTTGCGGAGCGTCGTCAGCCCGAGCACGATGAGCGCGGTCAGATAGAGCGCCGCGAGCAGAAACCAGAGGAAAGTTGACATTCGACTCCCTTCGGATTCGGCTGAGCGATGCCGTGCACCGCTCAGCGATCTCCGCCCATCGTTACGTCCCGCCGCTTCGACGGCATCGCCTCGATGGGATGAAATCGGTCAGGTGCCGGCCCGTTGTCGGCACGGGTTCGCCGTAGTTCGACGAGGTGCCGCAGTGTGCGTCGGCCGACCCGGTGGGGCAGTCGGGCCGGCGGCCTGTCCTTCACCCCTGGTCCCCGTCGCGTGTCTCGATCGCAGCGTCCACGTCATAGCCGAGCGCCAACGCCAGCTCCGGGGCGGCAGAGACCACCCGCGCCATGCCGACCGTGGGCGCCAGGGCGATCAGCGTCCCGACGATCTCGTCGATGCTGGCGCCGGCGGCCAACGCCGGCTCGACCGCGGACTGGTAGGTGCTCGGCGCCGCGTCAAGCGCCAGCGCCGCCGCGAGGCGAACCAGGGCATACGTCTTCGCGTCGAGCTGGGAGATGTCGACGGTGTCGAGTCCCATCCTCAGCTCGCTCTCCATAAACCGCTCGTCGCTGAGCGCCAGCCGGCGCAGGGTCTCCTGGTAGTCCGTGGTGTGCTCCTCGCCCCGGGTGCGTCCCCGGCCCGTGTCTCGCATCGTCCGCAGTCAACACTCCGGCCGCGACCCCGTCATCGCCCCGATGGCATGAAACCCCGCCCCGGGCGCGCTTGGGCTTAGAGCAGGCCGAGCTCGCGGGCGCGCTCGACTGCGCCGTTGCGAGAGCTGACGTTGAGCTTGCGGTAGTTGGCCATCGCCTGCGACTTCACGGTGTGGCGTGATATGTACAGGCGCTCGCCGATCTCGCGGAACGAGAGGTGCGTGGCGAGGTAGGGCAGCAGGCGCAGCTCCGCCTCGGTCAGGGTCGAGGCCCCGGGGGCCTCTGCGCGCAGCGTCGTCAGGCTGGAGCGCAGCTGCTCCACCTGGGCAGGGAGCACCCCGAGGTCCGGCTGTCGGCGCAAGATTGCGTCGATCTCGCGCAGCATCGTGGCTGCGCCGCCCGCGTCGGCGAGTGCCAGGTAGGCCCGGGCGAGCTCCAAGCGGGTCTGTATCGAGAAGTACGGCACCGCGTAGGTGAGCCGCGACCGCAGGCGCTGCGCTCGGGCGAGGAACTCTTGGGCGCGCTCGGCGCCGTCGCGGTGGAGTGCGACGCGGGCCGCCAGGGCCCAGATGAACGCGCTGGTGGGGTACTCCTCCATCCGCGAGCGGCGGATCATCCGGAGCGCTCCTTCCACCAACTCCTCGGCCTGGACCCACGCTCCTCGCCCGATTGCGATTGCGGCGCGCTCGCCGAGCGCCAACGCCGCCGCCTCCAGGGCTCCCAGCTCGAGGCCCTCCTCCGCGACGTCGGCGAACAGGTCGTCGGCCCGGTCGACCTCGCCGGCCAGCCACAGCGAGAAAGCGAGCTGCAGCGCGGCGTTCGGTCGGTTGAAGCTCCCACGGGCGAGCGTCCGGACTGAGAACTCCGCATCTGCTCGCATCCGCGCCACCCCTTCCCGGCAAAGCTGGGCACGCACGATCGCACGCCACGAGTCGACCGAGGCGCTGCCGTCGGGCAGGGCGCCCTCGTAGCTCGCGCGCTCAGCCGCATCAAACAGACGCTCCGCCTCCACCGGCCGGCCCCAGGTCGAGGCGACCGCCGCGGCGAGCGTGGCGACCGCCGCGTTTCGCTCCATTGCCCCGTGCGCCTCCAGCCAGCCGAACCAGCGCTCGACGGTCGCGACACGACCGCTCTGATAGACGAGCGGACCGCACTGCTCGAACAGCTTCGCCGCTCGGTCTACGTCCGCGGCCTCCTGTGCGTACCCGAATGCCGCCTCCAGCTGCCCGTTTGCCACACACCATTCGCCCGCCTGGCCGAGGAGCCGAGGCACCAGGTCGGGTTCGGCCTGCTCCAGCTGGGCACGGAGCAGCTCACGGAAGAGATGGTGGTAGCGGTACCACTGCCGATCGTGATCCAGCGGCACCAGGAAAAGGTTGGAACGCTCGAGCGACTCCAGGATCGCCGCGGAACCGCTCGACCCGAGGACGGCGTCGCAGAGCGGGCCCGACATTCGCTCCAGAACCGCGGTTCGCGTGAGGAAGCGAACCTCGTCCTGCGACAGGTGTGCCAGCAACTCCGACCGCAGGTAGTCGGCCACCAGCCGGTCGCGCCCGGCGAAGGTTCCCGCACCCGTGCCGCTCCCGCCTTGGGCCCTGATCGACAGCGCGGCGAGGTACAGGCCTGCGGGCCAGCCCTCAGCGTGCTCGACGAGCTCGGCGAGTCCGGCATCCGGCAGGTCCACGCCGGCAGCACCGAGGAGCCGGCCGGCGTTCTCTTCGTCCATGCGCAGATCGCCAGGCCCGATCGTGCGCGACAGCCCACGCGCCCGCAGGGCCGCGGCCGGGATCGGGAGATCGCCTCGCACCGACAGAGCCAGCTGCGAACCGGCGGGCACGTGCCTGGCGAGTGCGGCGATGACGTCGAGGCCCCGGGGGTCGTGGAGCAGGTGCAGGTCGTCCAAGACCAGAACGACCTCCTGTTCGCTCGTCGCCAGAGCCCTTCCCAGGCGCGGGACGATCGTCGCCTCGACCGACACACCCGGTGAGGCCAGCGCATCGAAGACGGCCGAGTCGAGCGGTGAGACGCGGTCGAGCGCAGCCGCGACGTAGGTCAACAGAACGATTGGATCGTTGTCCTTCTCATCAACGGACACCCAGGCGAACGGCCGCCCAGACCGAGAGGCCCACTGGGAGAGCAGCGTCGTCTTCCCCCACCCCGGCCCGGCGGACAGGAAGACGATCGGTATCGAGCCCGAGCGCTCCTCCAGGGAATCGATCAGGCCCGCGCGCGGCACGATCCCGTCACGAACCCGAGGCGGGCTCAGCTTCGACTCGAGAAGCTCGAACGCCAGCTCCCGCACAGCGGGACCGGGCGTACCGGTGGCGGGAGCGATCACACCCTCAACGCTCATTGCGCAGCGCGCAACGGCGAGGCCGATTGGTTTCCAGATGCGTCACGCGTTCGCCACTGGGGCTGAGTGCGGGCCAGCATCAGAATGCGCGCAAGCCTACCCCCCAACCGGGCGGTGGTGTGGATTTCATGCCATTTGGGTGATGACCCTGGCGCCGTGTCGCGTTTTGATCACCTGCGGTCGCGGACCAGCGGCCGAATCGAGTCAAGGAGGTACGGGATGCGCGGTGCGGGCCGAGTCGTGTTCGCGGCAACGCTGCTGTCGATCGGCGGCAACTACCCCTGGTGGTCGCTCGCCATCTTCTTCCTGTGCGTGTGGGTCGTACACGGCATCCTCGTGTACGGGCGAGAAGAGAGAGCGGCAAGCACGTGAAGTGACGTGCTCAGGTACCCGCGAGAACCCCTAGAGACGGAGGAACCATGACGAGCAGTCCCGACGAGCTACCGCGCAGCCTGCTTCCGATCCCCGACCGTCCGTTCGAGGGCGAGCTTCCTCTCGACGCCAAGGACCCGAGTGCCAAGTTCCCGCCGATCGAGCCGCTGCGGCCGCCGACGGGAGCGCCGAACGTCCTCATCGTGCTGCTCGACGACATTGGCTTCGGCGCCTCGAGCGCCTTCGGCGGGCCCTGTGCCACGCCGACGGCGGAGCGCCTCGGGGCGGGCGGGCTGAAGTTCAACCGTTTCCACACGACGGCGCTGTGCGCGCCGACGCGGGCGGCGCTGTTGAGCGGACGTAACCACCACACGGTGGGCATGGGGGCGATCACCGAGATCGCCACCTCCGCCCCTGGCTACAACTCTGTGCGTCCGAACAGCTGCGCTCCGCTTGCCGAGACGCTCAGGCTGAACGGCTACTCGACGGCCCAGTTCGGCAAGTGCCACGAAGTGCCGGTCTGGCAGACGAGCCCGATGGGGCCGTTCGAGGCCTGGCCTACCGGCGGCGGAGGCTTCGAGTACTTCTATGGCTTCATCGGCGGCGAGACGAACCAGTACTACCCGGCGCTCTACGAAGGGACAACCCCGGTCGAGCCGCCCCAAACGCCGGAAGAGGGCTACCACCTCACCGATGACCTGACAGACCGGGCGATCACATGGCTCCGGGAGCAGAAGTCGCTCATGCCCGACAAGCCCTTCTTCTGCTATTTCGCGCCGGGCGCGACACACGCCCCGCACCACGTGCCCGAAGAGTGGACGGCCAAGTACAAGGGCCGCTTCGACCAAGGGTGGGACGCGCTGCGCGAGGAGATCCTCGAGCGCCAGAAGGCGCTCGGCGTCGTCCCCCCCGAGACGGAGCTGACGCCGCGGCACGAGGAGATCCCCGCCTGGGAGGA
>JBEVKF010000161.1:0-19687 GCA_040509755.1 Thermoleophilaceae bacterium
AGGTCGATGTGCTCGCGACCGGTCCGCTTCACGAGCTGGGCGGTGACGCTCGCGCCAACCTCGAGCGGCTGCCCGGCGATCCGCCGGAGCCGTTCGATCCCGCGCGCCTCGCGGCCTCAGGTGCGATCGTCGATGCCCTGCTCGGCACGGGCTTCGAAGGCTCGCCGCGCGATCCGCTCGCGTCGGCCATTGCGGCGATCAACGCCGCGGGCGCCGCCGTGGTCGCCTGCGACGTTCCGAGCGGGGTCAACGCGAGTTCCGGCGAGGTCGAGGGCGAGGCGGTGAGAGCCGTTGCCACGGCCACGTTCCACGGGCCCAAGCTCGGCCTCTACGTTGCGCCGGGAAAGGAGCACTCCGGCGAGGTGCAGACGGTCGAGATCGGCATTCCGCGCGGGGCGCCGGGCGCCGGGCGAGCCGGCCTGATCTCCGAGCGGGTCTTGGAGCTCTTTCCCCGCCGCGAGCGAAGCGGATCCAAGTTCTCCTCGGGAACGGTCGTGGTCGCGGGGGGATCGCTCGGGTTGACGGGGGCGCCGGCGATGGCCGCCCGCGCGGCCGCGCGGACGGGTGCGGGCTACGTGCAGGTAGCCGTGCCCGCCCCGGTCCAGCCGGCGATGGACCTGCGCCTGCTCGAGCAGATGAGCCGCGGCCTGCCCGACAGCGACGGCTTTCACACCCCGGCCGGCGTGGCCGTGGTCGAGGAGATGGCCGAGCGGGCGGGCGCGGTCGTGCTCGGCCCGGGCATCGGCCGCGACGAGGGCGCCCTCGAGTTCGCACGCGGGGTCGCGCGAACCGTGAGGGCGCCGCTGCTCGTGGACGCGGACGGGCTGAACGCACACGCGGGGCGGCTCGAGCTGTTTCGCGAGCGCGACGCTCCTACCGTCCTCACCCCGCATGAGGGCGAGCTGGGGCGCCTTCTCGAGCGCGACTCGGAGGATGTGTCACGCCACCGCCTCGCCTATGCGCGCGAGGCGGCCGAGCGCAGCGGCGCCATGGTGCTCTTGAAGGGCGACGACACCATCGTCGCCCTGCCGGGCGGCGAGGTCGCCGTCAGCCCGGGCGGGACGCCCGCCCTGGCCACCGCCGGAACGGGCGACGTGCTGTCGGGCCTGATCGGCGCGCTGCTGGCCAAGGGGCTGGAGGCGTTCGAGGCGGCCTGCCTGGGCACGCTGGCGCACGTCCTCGCCGCGCGGTCGGCGGCGAGCCGTCTCGGCGCCGACCACGTGATGGCGGGTGACGTGATCGAAGCGCTGCCCGACGGCCTCACCAGGCACCGCGAGCCCGCGCGCCTCCGCTAACGTGGCGCCCGCAATGGACGCCGTCGTGCGAGACATCATGGAAACCGATCCGCCGACTGTGGCGCCGGACACGCCGGTCGAGGAGGTGGTGCGGACGCTGCGCTCGCACGAGCTCCCGGGCGTGCCCGTCGTGGACGGCGACGGTCGCTGCGTCGGCATCGTCACCGAGGCCGATCTCGTGCTTCCCGACGACGAGGGCGACCTGCACATCCCGCACTACATCAACCTGTTCGGGGGCACGATCTTCCTCGAGCCCCTGAGTCGCTTCGAGGGGCGGCTGCGTAAGGCGTTCGCCTCCAAGGCCGATGACATGATGACCCGTGACCCCGACGTGGTCGGGCCGGATACCTCCGTGCGCGAGGCAGCGCACCTGATCCACAACTCTGGACACAACCGGCTGCCCGTCGTGGAGGACGGGCGTCTTGTCGGCGTGGTCACGCGACTGGACGTGCTCGGCGCCCTCGCGGCGTGAGTGCGGAGCGACCCTCCCGGGCGCTTGCCACGGTTGATCTCGGCGCAATCGAGCGAAACTGCGCCCGGCTTCCCACGCCGCTGTGCGCCGTCGTCAAGGCAGGCGGCTACGGCCACGGAGCCGCCGAAGCCGCCGGAGCGGCCATCGCGGGTGGTGCCGAGTGGCTGGCCGTGGCCACCGCGGAGGAGGCGGCGCAGCTTCGCGAAAGCGGGATCGAGCTGCCGATACTCGTCATGGGGGCGCTGACTCGCGACGAGCTGAGCGTGGCCGCCGCGGCCCAAGCCGACGTGGTCGCCTGGACCGACGAGGTGTCCGAGGCGGCGCCGCGCGTACACGTCAAGCTCGACACCGGGATGGGTCGTCTCGGCACGAAGGACCGCCAACAGGCGCTGCGGCTCGCCTCACGGCCGAACACGGTCGGCCTGATGACCCACTTCGCCACCGCCGATGACCGAGCCGACGGCCTGTTCGCCGCCCAGCTCGAAGCCTTCGAGAGTTTCGTGGCGGAGGTCGGCCGCGACGATCTGCTGGTCCACGCCGCCAACAGCGCGGCCGCGCTGCGCGAGCCGCGCTCGCACTTCGGGATGGTTCGCTGCGGTATCGCGATCTACGGCATGGATCCCTTTGGAGAGGACCCTGACGTCCACGGGCTCGAGCCCGCGCTGTCGCTGCGCTCCTGGGTCGCGGCGGTACGGCGCTTCGAGCCCGGCGAGTCGGCAGGCTACGGGCGCCGCTGGACCGCCTCCAAGCCGAGCTGGGTCGCCACCGTCCCGATCGGGTACGGCGACGGCTGGCGGCGCGCCCTCACCAACGACTGCGACGTGCTCATCAGCGGACGCCGCTACCCGCTGGTCGGCACGGTGAGCATGGACAACGTGACCATCGAGCTCGGTGAGGCGGCGGACGTGGCCGTCGGCGATGAGGTGGTGCTGATCGGCAGGCAGGGAGGCGAGCGGATCCTCGCCGAGGAGGTTGCCCAACGCCTCGACACGATCAACTACGAAATCACCTGCGGGCTGTCGGCCCGCGTCCGCCGCGAGCACGTGCCGTGACCGACGCCTGGGTGGTCGGCGGAGCGCTGCGTGACGAGCTGCTCGGCCGGCCGGTCCGCGACGTGGACATCGCGATCGCGGGCGATCCGGAGCCCGCCGCTCGCCGGCTCGCCGCGGAGGTCAAAGGGCCGGTCTTCCGCCTGTCCGAGGCCTTCGGTGCCTGGCGGGTGATCGACCACGGCGAGCAGCGCGTCTTTGACCTGTCGCCGCTGCAGGGCGAGACCATCGAGGAGGATCTCGCCCGGCGCGACTTCTCCGTCAACGCCATGGCCCGGCCGCGCGAAGGGGGGGACCTGATCGACCCGCTCGGGGGCCGAGCCGACGTGGCCTCCCGCACCCTCCGGGTGCTCGGCACGGCGGCCTACGAGCGGGACCCGCTGCGCCCCCTGCGCCTCGCCCGCTTCGCCGCCGAGCTCGGCTTCTCCCCGGACGCCGAGACCGAACGGCTCACGCGAGCGGCGGCGCCGCGGGTGGGCAGCGCCGCCGGGGAGCGCGTATTTGCCGAGCTCAAGCGCCTGGTCATCGCCGACGGCGTCCTCGACGGGCTCGCCCTGGCCGACCGGCTGGGCCTGCTCGAGTCGGTTCTCCCCGAGCTGACGGCCCTCCACGGCGTGCAACAGAGCCGCTACCACCACCTCGACGTCTACGACCATACGCTCGAGGTCCTGGGGCACCTGATCGCGATCGACGGCGCTGCCGAGCCCCGCGTGCGCACCGTGCTCGACGAGACGCTCGCGGACGAGCTCACCCGCGGCCAGGCGCTGCGACTCGGCGCGCTCCTCCACGACGTCGGCAAGCCGGCCACACGCGCGGTCCGCCCGGACGGACGGGTCACCTTCATGGGTCACGATCGCGTCGGCGAGGAGATGGTGCGCGCGCTCTGCCGGCGCCTGCGAACGAGCGAGCGGCTGTCGCGCTTCGTCGAGGCGCTCACCCGAAACCACCTGGTGCTCGGGTTCCTCGTGCACGAGCGCCCGCTCGACCGCCGCCAGGTATACCGCTACCTCAAGCGGACCAATCCCGTGGAGATCGAGGTCACGCTGCTCTCCTGCGCGGACCGCCTGGCTACCCAGGGGCGCAAGGCCGAGCAGGCGACTCAGATCCACCTCGAGCTGGCGCGCGAGCTGATGGATGCGGCGCTTCAGTGGAGGGCAGGCGGGCCGCCCCGGCTGCCGCTGCGCGGCGACGAGCTCGCGCGGGAGCTCGGCATCGAGCCCGGCCCCGAGCTCGGCCGCCTGCTCGCGGAGCTGCACGAGGCTGCCTACGCCGGAGAGGCCGACACGCGTGACGAGACCCTGTTGGCCGCGCGTAGGCTCCTTGGACGATGATCGTCGACTGTGCCGTCTACAAGGAGGGCCGTCGCCAAGATGGCCAGGCGGCGGTCGACGAAGCGGTCGCGGCCTGCCGCGAACCGGGCGCGTTCAGCTGGATCGGCCTATACGAGCCCACCGAGGCCGAGTTCGAGTCGATCCGCAGGGAGTTCGACCTGCACCCACTCGCGGTAGAGGACGCGATCCACGCTCACCAGCGCCCCAAGCTCGAGGTATTCGGGGACATGGTCTTCATCGTCTTGAAGACCGCCCGCTACGTGGACTCAACGGAGATCATCCAGCTCGGCGAGATCCTCATCTTTCTTGGCCACGACTACATCATCACCGTGCGCCACGGCGAGGCGAGTGAGCTGAAGGAGGTGCGCGAGCGCCTCGAGGGTGACCCCGAGCTGCTCGCGCACGGTCCGGGTGCCGTGCTCCATGCGATCGTCGACCACGTGGTCGACGGCTACAGCCCGGCGATCCTCGGACTCGGCGAGGACATCGACGAGGTCGAGGACGAGGTCTTCTCCGACCGCCGCACCAACCCCGCCGAGCGCATCTACAAGCTCAAGCGCGAGGTGCTCGAGTTCAACCGTGCCTCCGGCCCGCTCGTCGACCCGGTCGACCGCCTCGCCCGCGGCCACTACGAGGTGATCCACCGGGAGGTGCGGGCCTACTTCCGCGACGTGAACGACCACCTGCTGCGCGTGCACGAGCAGCTGGAGGGCTACCGCGATCTCCTGACGAGCGTGCTCGAGGCGAACCTCGCCCAGGTCACGGTGCGCCAGAACGAGGACGTGCGCAAGATCTCGGCGATCGTCGCGATCATTGCCGTCCCAACGGCCGTGGCCGGGATCTACGGGATGAACTTCGAGCACATGCCGGAGCTCAAGTTCGAATACGGCTATCCCCTCGTGCTCGTTGTGATGGCGATTGTCTGCTTCACGCTGTACCGCTACTTCAAGCGCGTGGGCTGGCTTTGATGGCAGCCGGGTGCGCTGCCCGGCCCCGCACGCTCCCGAGTTTTTCGCTGCATGGCAGCCAAAAACTCGGGCGCGTGGGCTCCGGTACGCTGCCGCGATGGTCGACGAAGACTGCATCTTCTGCAAGATCGTGGCGGGCGAGCTGCTCGCGGAGATCATTCAGGAGGACGAGCACACGATCGCGTTCATGGACATCAACCCGTGGACTCGCGGCCACGCGCTCGTGATCCCGCGCAACCACTCCAAGGATCTCTACGAGGCGCCCGAGGAGGATCTCGCGCGGGCGTCGGCGGCGGCCAAGCGGCTGGCCCTCACCATGCGCGACAAGCTCGGCTGCGACGGGATCAACCTGCTCAACTGCTGCCAGCCGGCCGCCTGGCAGACGGTCTTCCATCTCCACCTTCACGTGATCCCCCGCTATGACGGCGACCCGCTGAAGGTCCCGGCGCCGTCGCGGCCCGCGGAGCAAGACGTGCTCGCCCGGGTCGCCTCGGAGTTGCGCGATACCTCATAGGGACCGGCGCGCTGGTAGCGTGCCGCCCTGTTGGGCCGGCCGTGGCCGGCGTAGTCAGCTACAAACACTTGCAAGGTGTTCCGGTACCCGCATGACCGGTCACACGCAGGAAGGGGAGCACACGTGCCTACCGGAACCGTGAAGTGGTTCAACGACGAGAAGGGCTTCGGCTTCATCACTCCCGATGAGGGAGACCGGGATCTGTTCGTGCACTACAGCGGCATCGACGGCCAGGGCTTCAAGTCGCTCGCCGAGAACGCCAAGGTCGAATACGAGGAGGAGGCGGGCGACAAGGGGCCGAAGGCGGTGAACGTCCGCCTCATCTGAGGCGCCGCCTGTGCCCAAGGAAGAGAAGATCGAGATGGAGGGCGAGATCGTCGAGGCCCTCCCGAACACGATGTTCAAGGTCCAGCTCGACAACGGGCACGAGGTCCTCGGACACATCTCCGGCAAGATGCGCCGGCACTACATCCGGATCCTGCCGGGCGACAGGGTCAAGATCGAATTGTCCCCGTACGACCTGGATCGAGGCCGGATCACCTACCGCTACAAGTAGGTAGGAGTCCGCAACTCGGTCACGAAGCGTGTGTTGAGATCAGGGTCATGAAGCGAATCCTCCTGTTGTCTTCCGTCCTTGCGGCGGCGCTGGCGTTGGCGCCGGCCGCTTCCGCGCGCATCGTCGAGCTCGGCTCGGTGGCCGACGCCGTCAACCCCAGCTGCCCGGGCGATCCCTGCGAGGCGGCGGTCCGCGTGACCGGTCTCCAGGGCCGCGCCGCCGGCGGGCCCAAGAACCCGTACTACATCCGTCGCGACGGCTACATCGTCGCGTTCACCCTTCGGCTCGCGGATCCGACCGACGAGCAGGTCGCCTTCTTCAACGACAACTTCGGCTCTCCGGCGCAGGCCGGCCTCGCCGTGTTGCGCAAGGGAGACACTCGCAAGACGCGACTCAACTACCGGCTCGTCAACCAGACCGAGCTGTTCGAGGTGGATCGCTACTTCGGCTCGAGCCCGACCTTCGTGCTCGACACTCCGCTGCGAGTCAAGAAGACCAACTGGATCGCGATCACCGTCCCCACCTGGGCGCCGATCTTCTCGAACAACCTGTCGAAGTCGGACTGGTGGCGCTCCTCGCGGGCCAAGAACAGCTGCGACCCGCCCCGCAGCCTGCGCCAGTTCGCGCTGACCGAGTTGCGTGAGGTCAACGTGTTCGGCTGCACCTACAGCGGCGCCCGCCTGCTCTACACCGCCACCTACGTGCCCGACCCGCGGCCCACCGACTAAATCGGCGCCCTCGGCCTTTTCCCCGCTCCCCAGCCGCGCTAGCATCGGCCTGTGTCCACGGAGGGGTGGATCTTCATGGTCGGCTTCCGCGTCTTCGACGTGGGGCTGTTGATCGTGTGGCTGATCTGGTTCTTTCGCCTGCGCGACGACGACGATGACTCGCGCGGCGACGACGGCGGTGGCGGGGAAGGCCCCGACACTCCGCCCGGCAAGGACGGCCCCGGCGGCGACGGGATCAGGCTGCCGCTCGGCCGCTACGGCCTGGGCCGCGGGCGCGACCGTTCGCACGGCGGCCCCGAGCGCCCGCGCCGCAGGCGCGGCGCCGAGCCGCCGATCCGCCGGCCGCTCCCATCGCGGGTCAGAAGGCCGCGCGCGCCGCTGCCCACGCACCGGACCTGACACGGCCACCGCGTCGCTATCGTCAGTCTGAGCACGTCGCGCGGGGTAATCCCTCCCTTCCGCGAGGATCGACCACTAGGGCCTAGCGACGACCAGGGCTCCCGGAGGCGGGATGAGCGAGCGACAACGCAGGGCCGAGCGCGCCGAGAAGCTGAAGCAGGTCGGCCGCCGCATCAAGAAAGGCCGGTCCCCGGTCAAGCCGGACTCACGCGTCAAGCGCGTTGTCCAGGCCAAGCGCCAGCACCGGCGCCGGCAGCCATGAGCGCCACGGGATCCCGTCGGCTGGACGAGCTCCGGGCGGAAGCGAGCTACCACCGCCAGCGCCTCGATCTCTACCGGGCCAGGCTCTACGGCGGGCGCGCGATCAGCCCTGCCCGGCTCGAGGAGTTCCAGCGCGCCTCCGACGCCGCCGAGGCGGCTCTAAGGCGGGGTAGCGGGCCGCTTCGGTAGAAGGGTGTGACCGTCGACCACGGCGGAGGCGATGTCGACCAGCTTGCGGTTGGCGGCGCGCGAGTGGTCGCGCAGCATGTCGAAGGCAACCGTCTCGTCGACTGAGTGGCGTTCCATCAGGATGCCCTTGGCTCGCTCGGTGACCGCACGCCGGCCGAATGCGCCCTCCAGATCGTGGTACTCGGTGAAGCGGCGCAGGACGATGTCGATCGAGCTCTGCCAGTCCTTGGCGTCGGCATCGGTTATGTAGGCGAAGATGCCGCGCTTCGACGCCTCCTTCACGAACGCCGGATCGGGGGCGTGGATGAGGACGATGACCGGGCACGCGGCTTCCTGCACGATCTTCTCGATCAGGGCGAGCGCGTGCTTGGAGCTCCCGCCCAGACCGACGAGCGCGACGTCAGGTCGCTCACGCGCGGTCACCTGGCCCACCTGGTCGACCTCGATCTCGCGGGCGATCACCTCATGCCCGAGCGCAGCCACGATCGGCGCGACGAGTGCAAGCCGATCCTTGCGCTCGTTGGCGATCAGGACGCGCAGATGCTCGGTCTCGCGATAATTCATCGTGCTCCGAAGGCGAACAGTCTAAATCGTCCGACGCCGCAGTGCTACGCTTCTTGCGCGCTTGCCCCAGGCAAACGGCAGCGCCAATCCGGCTCCAACACACGGCCGGCGCATTCCAGGTGGCCTCCGGAGGTCAGTTGGCGGAAAAGCGTCAGGAGCCGAGCATGAAAACCCAGCAGAGGAGCGATGGCGCCGGCAACCGGAGACGAGGCCGATGATCCCGATCGGCTCCGTGCGTCCCGCCGAACAGGCCGACAGCTCCGAGGTTCGCTTCGCGTTCTCGCTCAGCGGCGGCCTCCAGGCCGGTGGCGAGGCCAGGCGGGCGGTCATCGAAGGCGATGGTGCGTTGCCGGCCCCCGCGCGTTACGACGTCCTGTTGCTCGTGACGGAGCTGGTCACCAACGCGGTGACCCACGGCGGCGTAGGTCCCGAGCAGGAGCTGAGCGTGGAGCTCCACATCTGGCCGGGGCGGGTGCGGGTGACGGTCTCCGACGTCGGCAAGAGCTTCACCTGGGTGCGCCGCCGCATAAGCCGTGCGGATTCGGATGGCTGGGGCCTCTTGCTGGTCGACCGGCTGGCCGATCGCTGGGGAGTCAAGCGCACGCCGTCCGGCAGCTGCGTCTGGTTTGAGATGGCATACAAGGAATGAGCTCGGACGGGCCGTACTGGCGGGATGTCCTGGCTCCCTACACGCGGCCGCACGTTGGCCGCAGCCTGGTGGATCTCGCGACATCCGTAGTGCCCTACCTCGGGCTCTCGCTGCTGATGTACCTGGCTCTGGACGTCTCGTACCTGCTCGTCCTGGCGCTCGCGATCCCGACCGCCGGGTTCATGCTCAGGACCTACATGATGTTCCACGACTGCGCGCATGGCTCGTTCCTGCCGTCCAAGCGCGCGAACATCTGGCTCGGCACCGTACTGGGGCTGGTCGTGTTCGAGTCGTTCACGAGCTGGCGACACAGCCACGCTGTCCACCACGCCACCGCCGGGGACCTCGACCGGCGCGGCGTCGGTGACGTCTTCACGATGACCGTCGCGGAGTTCCGGGCCTCGCGCGCGCGCGGCCGGCTCGCCTACCGGGCGTTTCGAAATCCGCTCGTGATGTTCGGGATCGGGCCCCTGTACGCGCTGTTCCTGGCGCCGCGCCTGGTCTCGCGTTCGGCGCGGCCGCGCATCCGCCGCAGCGTGATCGCGACCAACGTCGGCCTCGTCGTGCTGGTCGGCGGCCTCTGCTGGCTGATTGGGTGGCGCGAGTACCTGCTGATCCAGTTGCCCACCGCCGTGTTCGCCGGCGCGGTGGGCGTTTGGCTGTTCTACGTCCAGCACCAGTTCGAGGACACCTACTGGCAGAACACCGGCGGCTGGAGCTACGCGGACGCGGCCCTGCGAGGTAGCAGCTACCTGCGGCTGCCGCGGCTGCTCCAGTTCTTCACCGCCAACATCGGCCTTCATCACGTCCACCACCTGAGCGCCAAGATCCCCAATTACAACCTGCAGCGCGCGCACGACAACACGCCCATCTTCCAGGGTGTGCCGACGCTCTCGCTGTGGGACGGGCTGCGCGCCACACGGCTCAAACTCTGGGACGAGGACCGTCGGCGGCTGGTCACCTTCGCCGAGGCGCGCCCTCAGTGAGCTCGGGCCCGAGCTCATGGCCGATCGCGACGACCTCGACTTCACCTACTCGCTGATCGACGACATCTTCAGGGTCAGCCTTGGAGAGCTCGCGGACTTCAGCGGCGCCAAGTACGACGGCGACTTCACGCTCACCCTCGAGGAGGCCCAGCAGCGCAAGCACGAGTTCGTGGCCGAGCAGCTTGAGATCGGCCCGCGCCGGCGCCTCCTCGACCTGGGCTGCGGCTGGGGCCCGCTGCTCCACTTCGTTCGCAATCGCGGCGGCACGGGGGTGGGGGTGACGCTGTCCTCGGCACAGACCGCCTCCTGCAGGCGGCACGGCCTGGACGTCCATCTGCTCGACGCGCGGGAGCTCTCCCGCGAGACGTTCGGCGAGTTCGACGCCGTGGCGAGCCTCGGCGCGTTCGAGCACTTCTGCTCGCCCGAAGAGCATCGCGCGGGGCGCCAGGAGGCGATCTACCAGAACTTGTTCGCACGGATGGCGGGCCTGCTCGCCGGCGGCGGGCGCTTCTATCTGCAGACGATGGTGTTCGGGCGGAGGATGATCCCGGTCGAGGATGTCGCAATCAGCGCGCCACGCGAGTCAGACGCCTGGTACCTGGCGCTGATGGGACGCCAGTTTCCGGGTTCCCTGCTCCCCTTCGGCGCGGAGCAGGTCGTTCGCAGCGCCGAGCCGCACTTCCGCCTGGTAGCGAGTGAAAGCGGCCGGCTCGACTACATCGAGACGATCCGCCAGTGGCGGCAGCGCTTCGCGGCGCCGAGCGTGAAGAAGAGCCTGCTCGAGCTGCGCCTGCTTCCGCGCTGGCTCACGAGCGCCGACTTCCGCCTTGCCTTCACATCCGGTGTGAGCGCCAACAGCGTCTGTTTCGAGCGCGAGCTGCTCGACCACTACCGGCTGGTCTTCGAACGCTCTGGGTGACGGACGCAGCTAGCCGCAGGCGCCCGGGTTGTCGTTGCAGAAGTCCTCGAAGCGCTCGGCGGGGCTGTCCTCCGGCGGCGGTGTGTCGTTCTCGGGCGCATCGGCCGGAGGCTCGGGCTCGGGGGCGGGGGTGCCGCCGTCCGTGCTCGGGGGGACCGTCTCGGTGGGCGCAGGCGGCGTGGTCTCCGTCGTGGGGGCAGGCTGCTCGTCGGTCTGCGGGACGGTCAGGTCGGGGACCGTAGGAGTGGTCTCCGGCTCCTCCTCGTCGCCGCCGCAGCCGGCCATTGCGCCCGCGAGCAGCAGCGCCGCCAGCGCTACGGCAAGCAGACGGAAGGTCAGCGCTCCACGGCCGGGAGGCGCCGGCCGCAGTGCGGGCAGTCGTTCAGGTCCTTCTGAACGAGCTGCTCGAGCGAGCAACCGCACAATCTGAGATTCTCGACCGCATAGGGAAGGTCGCTCGGGGAGGGCGCCAGCGGCAACACAGCGCCGACCACCTTGAGCTCCTCGCCGCTCTCGCGGTCGACGTATCGCTTGCCGGGCTCGGCCTCGCGAAGGATCTCGCGGTCCGAGCGGGCACGCAGGCGATACTTCTGGCGGCCGGACATGAGGCGCGGACAATAGCGAGGCAGGCCGGACGACTGAGAAAGGGCTGGCTGGATTGCGCATCCTGATTTTTCACGGTTACCTGCTGCGGGGAACCGGCAGCAACATCTACAACGCAAACCTCGCCAAAGCGCTCGCGCGGCTGGGCCACGAGGTCCACCTGTTCTGCCAGGACCGCGCCTGGGACGCGCCCGAGGGCGTGACGGTGGAGACCCCCGACATCGGGCGAGTCCTCCCCGTCTACGTCGCCGACACCTACGACGGCTTCGACGCAAAGACCTACGCGACCCTGACCGACGCCGAGCTCGAGCACTACATCGAGGCGAATGTCGCCGCGGTGAGGGGGGCGCCCGACCCGGACGTCGCGCTCGCCAACCACCTGGTGATGGGGCCGCTCATCCTCGCTCGCGGACTCGCGGGGCGAGCGGGATATGCGGCCAAGGTCCACGGGAGCGCGCTCGAGTACACGGTGCGCCCCAACCAGGAACGCTTCCTGCCCTACGCGCTGGAGGGCGTCCGTGGCGCCGCGGGGGTCCTGGTCGGCTCCCGGCACACCGCCGAAAGCTTGTGGGAGGTCCTCGCCGACGAGCCCTCGCTGCCCGAGCGCACGAGGCTCGGCCCCCCGGGGGTGGATGTGCATTCCTTCCGTCCCGGCGTGGCCGACCTGGAGCGCCTGGCTGCCCACCTGGAGGGAGGCGAGGCCGCGGCGTGGGGCGGGGAGCGCGGGGCCGCAGATGCGCTGCGCGCGCTCGAGGCCCAGGGCGACCGCCTCGTGAGTTACGTGGGCAAGCTGATCGTCTCCAAGGGAGTCGACCTGTTGCTCGCCGCGTGGCCGGGAGTGGTCGCGAAGGTCCCCGATGCGAGGCTCGTGATCGTCGGGTTTGGCACCTACCGGGAGGCGATGGGCCGCTTCGTCGAAGCGCTGCGCCGCCGCGATCTCGACGACCTGCGCGAGATCGCCGCGCGCGGCCGGGAGCTCGAGGGCGGGCCGCCCGGCGAGCTGAAGTATCTGCGCGCCTTCCTCGAAGGCGTCGACGAGGAGTGGTTGAGCGCCGCGCCTGCGGCCGCGGAGCGCATCCACTTCACGGGACGGCTCGAGTACGACGACCTGCCGAGCCTGGTGCCCGCCTGCGAGGCCCAGGTGATGCCGAGCACGTTCCCCGAGGCGTTCGGCATGGTCGCGGCTGAGGCCGCCGCCTGCGGAGTGCTCCCGCTGTCCGCCGGCCACTCCGGGATGGCCGAGGTGACCGCGACCCTCGCGCCCGCCCTGCCCGAGCACCTGCGCCCACTGTTGTCGTTCAGCGTGGGCCCTGACGCGGTCGATCAGATCACCCGGAAGCTGGTCGCCTGGCTCACCCTGGACCCGCGCAAGCGCGAACGCGCCAAGGCCGCACTGGCCGAGCGCGCCGCCGCGCACTACTCCTGGGAAAGCGTCGCGGAGAAGGTGATCAAGGCCGCCGAAGGACGCCTCGACGCGCTGAGCCGTCCGGCCCCGCCAGCGGATAATGTTCCCGCCCCGTGAGCCTCGCCCGGAACACGGCCAAGCCGCTGCTTGCGGCGGTGGTAGCGGTAGCCGTCGCGCTGCCCATGACTGCCTGCGGCCGCGACGAGAACGACCTTTCCAACGGAAAAGCCCTGTTCACCCAGAACTGTGGCTCCTGCCACACACTGAACCGGGCCGGCACCCAGGGGCGCGTCGGCCCCAACCTCGATGCGGCCTTCCGCGCGGCGCTGGCCCGCGGGATGGACCGCGAGACGATCGAGGGGGTCGTGCACAGGCAGATCCTGCACCCGCGCAAGAGCAGCGCGATGCCCGCCGGCCTCGTCGAGGGCAGCGATGCTGAGGACGTCGCGGCCTACGTCGCCTACGCGGCCGAGCGCAGGGGCGAGGACGAGGGAGCGCTGGCCCAGGCGGGCCTGGCCGGTGCGACCACAGGCGCCCAGATCTTCACCGCCGCCGGGTGCGGCGCCTGCCACACGCTCAGCAAGGCCGGTGCGAACGCGCAGATCGGCCCCAACCTCGACGAGCTTGCTGCGGAGGCCGGCAATCGCACCGACGCGACTCCCGAGGAGTACACGACCGAGTCGATCCTGGATCCCGAGGCCTTCACCGTCCCCGGCTTCCAGTCCGGGGTGATGCCCGCCTACGAGGGCAGGCTCGACGAAAAGCAGGTGCAGGCGCTGGTGAAGTACCTGCTCGGCAATTAGCAAAGGGTTGACCCGATGACGCGCCCGAAACCCGCTCCATTGTCGAGTTAGCGGTCACAGCGAACGCTAACTCGACAAACGAACACCAAATCCGGCCGCACGGGGACGCCGCGGCGACCCGTCCACCCTCATAGCCCGCCGTTGGCCCGAGCCCAAGCAACCCGGGCGAGTCCTCACCGACACCGGCACCGGCCTGCCGAAGTTCAGCGCACCAGCGCGCTGAGCTCCTCGAACAGCTGCGGCGTCGCCGCCGCGATCATCCCGGGGGGTTCGCCCGCCAGCGACCCGGACACCCCGCCCGCCTCGCGCACGAGGAGGTCGCCCGCGGCTCGGTCCCAGGCCTTCAGCCCGCGCTCGTAGAACGCATCGACGCGCCCGGCGGCCAGCCAGGCGAGGTCAAGGGCCGCCGCGCCGGCGCGCCGGATGTCGCGCACGCGCGGGAGCAGCTCGCGCACGACCTCGGCCTGCTCGGCGCGCCGGTCGGGCTCGTAGGAGAACCCGGTGGCCACGAGCGCCCCGGCGAGCTCGCGGCGATCGTTCACAGCAAGCACCCGTCCGTCGAGCTGCGCGCCCTCGCCGCGGATGGCGGTGAAGGTCTCCTCCTGGAGGGGCGAGTGGATCACGCCGAGGGCCAGGCCGTCCGCGTCCTCGAGGGCGATGCTCACGGCCCATGCCGGGAAGCCGTAGAGGAAGTTGATCGTGCCGTCGAGCGGGTCGACGATCCACCGCCGCCCGCTGCGGGCCTCCGCGTGCGAGCCCTCTTCGGCGAGCAGCCCGTCGTCCGGGCGCTCGGCCTCGAGCAGCTCGCGGATCGCCCGCTCGGCCTCGCGGTCGGCGTCGGACACGAGATCGGTCGTCGAGGACTTCGAGCCGAGCCCCTCCGGCTTGCGCCCGTAGTACTCGCGCAGGACGTCGCCGGCCGCCCGCGTCATGCGCTCGGCCAGCTCGAGGTCGGTGTTCAAAGAATCGCCCGCAGCACGAACACGACCGCCAGGATTGCGGCGACCGCGAGCACGACGTAGATCAGGAAGCGAAAGGCCTCCTGCTCGGATCGGAGCGGGTTGAGCAAGCGATCTAGAGGAGGTAGAGCGAGCTGTACACGAAGACCCACATGATGTCGACGAAGTGCCAGTAGATCCCGGGCACCTCCACGCCGCGGTGCTCCTTGGCCGTGAAGTGGCCGCGGAAGGCGCGGACCGTCGCGAAGGTGAGCAGCGTGAGGCCGACGAACACGTGCAAGCCGTGCAGGCCCGTGAGGCCGTAGAAGACCGTGGCCTCGGCGTTGTCGCTGGGCGCGAAGCCTATGTGGAAGTACTCGTTGATCTGCACGGAGAGGAATGTCAGGCCGAGCATCACGGTGCTGAGCAGCCCCACCTGCAGGGCGCGCCGGTTTTCGTTTCTCGCTCCCTCGAGCGCCCAGTGCATGGTGAAGCTCGAGGAGAGCAGGATCGCCGTGTTGACGCCGGCGATGCCGACCGGCAGCTCGAAGCCGTCGAACGGGAACCACGGGGCCTCGTTCACGACCCGGACGAAGAAATAGGCCGTGAAGAACGCTCCGAAGAGCATGATCTCCGAGATGATGAAGAGCAGCATCCCGAGGAACTGCGCCTCCACACGCGAGGAGATGTTGGGCTCGGGCGGCCCGTGATGGTCGTCGTCGTGCGCGAGATCCGCGGCGATCGAGGCCGACTCCATCAGCCCTCCTCCCCTTCGCTGACGACGTGCTCGACCGGCTTGCCGCTCGAGCTCTGGATGCGGCCGATCAGGTCGGAGCGCAGCCAGCCCGACCGGGTCTCGGGGAAGGTCGAGACGACGATGTCGTCCGGAGCGTAGAACTGGAGCGCGTTCTGGACGGCGGTGAACGGGTCCGCGTGAGCCACCTGTCCGACCGCCTCGAGCCCGGCTTCCTGGAGCTCGTTGAGCGTTTGGGCCAGGCGGCGGTGGGCGTCGTCCCCGCCGCCCCCGTTGTCGCCCTCATCGTCCGCCGACTGAGGGCAGATCACGATGAAACCGCGCGGCCCCTCCTCCGCCTTGCGCTTGAGGTGGTCGATCAGCTCTCGCCCGCCGACGGTCTGGTTGGCCACCACCAGCGTGCGCTTGACGTCGTCGCGCTCTGAGTCGATGTCGACGACCACGTGCTCGACCGGGCGCCCGCTGGCGCGCTGCACGCGGTCCACGAGGCCCTGACGCAGCCAGCCCGAGCGCGTCTCGGGGTGTGTCGAGATGACGATCTCGTCGTAGGTCTCCTCGCCGAGCGCGTCCATGATGGCCGAGTACGGGTCGGGGTCCATCACCTCGCCATCGGCCTCGATGCCCTCCTCGCGCAGCAGCGCGAGCGTCATGCTCAGGCGATTCTCCGCGGCGTCGCGCACGTGGTCCTCGTAGATCACGTAGCCGTGGCGGGGCTGGTTCTGAGGGCAGATCACGTGGACCTTGACCTCCTCGCCCTCGGCGCGGCGCTTTACCGCGTCGATCAGCGGCTGCCCCGCGACGGTCTCGTTGGCCACTACGAGCAGGCGCTTCATCTACGGCCGCTCACGTGTCCGTCGGCGGCGGCGCCCCGCCCCCGCCCGCCGGCGTTGGCACCCCGGCGCCGGCCGGAGTCTTTTCCCGGAACACGGCATGCACCGCGCCCGGGACGCCGTACTCGTAGGGGCCGCCGACAACCGTCGGAACCTCGTCGAAGTTGAACACCGGCGGCGGCGAGGAGACCTGCCACTCGATCGAGTGCGCGCGCCAGGGGTTGCCGACCGCGAGCGGGCCGCGGCGCCACGAGGCGATCATGTTGTAGAGGAAGATCAGGAACGAGAGCCCGAAGATGAAGGCCGAGATCGAGATGATCGCGTTCCAGGTGGCGAACTGCTCGGAGTAGTCGGCCACCCGCCTCGGCATGCCGTCGATCCCCACGAGGTGCATCGGGCCGAAGGTGAGGTTGAAGAAGACGAAGGACATCCAGAAGTGCAGCCGGCCGAGGGTCTCGTCGTACATCCGCCCGGTCATCTTCGGGAACCAGTGGTAGATCCCGGCGAAGATCGTGAACACCGACCCGCCGAACAGCACGTAGTGGATGTGGGCCACGATGAAATAGGTGTCCGACACGTGGATGTCGAACGGCACGACGGCGAGCATGATCCCGCTGATGCCGCCCAGGGTGAACATCGTGATGAAGCCGAGCGCGAACAGCAGCGGCGTTCGCAGATGGATCACGCCTCTCCAGAGCGTGGCAAGCCAGGAGAAGATCTTGATGCCGGTCGGCACCGCGATCAGCATCGTCGTGATCATCATCGGCACCCGGAACCAGCTCCACATCCCGGAGACGAACATGTGGTGCGCCCAGACCGAGAAGCCGAGGATCACGATCGCCACCAGCGAGAACGCCATCATCCGGTAGCCGAAGATCGGCTTGCGCGAATGGGTCGATATGACCTCGCTGACGATCCCGAAGCCCGGCAGCATCATGATGTAGACGGCCGGGTGTGAGTAGAACCAGAAGACGTGCTGGTAGAGCAGAACGTCGCCGTTCGCCGGGGGATCGAAGAACTGGAAGCCGAGCGAGCGGTCGAGCAGGATGAAGAACTGCGACCCGGCGATGAACGGCGTGGCGATCACCACGAGCAGCGACGTGCTGAAGTTCGCCCAGACCAGCAGCGGCATGCGCCAGAAGGTCATGCCCGGCGCGCGCATGGTGATGATGGTCACCAGGAAGTTGAGCGCCGTGGCGATCGACGAGGCGCCGGCGAACTGCACGCCCATCGTGAAGAACTGCTGTCCGAGCGGCGTCTCGGTGGAGAGCGGGGCATAGGCCGTCCAGCCGGTCGCGAAGGCGCCGCCCTCGGCGAAGTAGCTCGCCAACATCATCACGCCCGCCGCCGGCAGCATCCAGAAGGACAGTGCGTTGAGGCGCGGGAACGCCATGTCCGGCGCGCCGATCATCAGCGGGATGACGTAGTTCGCGATCCCGGCGAAGACCGGGATGATGAACAGGAAGATCATCAGCGAGGCGTGGACCGAGAACAGGCCGTTGAAGGTGTTCGGGTCCACGAACTGCGTGCCCGGCTGGGCGAGCTCCGCGCGCATCAGCATGGCCATCAGGCCGCCGGCGACGAAGAAGAACATCGTCGTGACGATGTACTGGATGCCGATGACCTTATGATCGGTGTTGACGCGGAAGTAGTCGCGCCATGAATGGGCGCCGTGGCCCGAGTGGTCCTCGGGGACGGTGGGCGCTCCGGAGGCCCAGCGGAACCAGTAGTCGAAGCAGCCGATCCCGACGAGGTAGCCGAGCGGCGCGGCGATCAGCGCGCCCACGGTGATGATCGCGTCCCAGTCGAACAGCGGGTCCCAGCCGTACGCCGCACGCGCCCCGACCACGATCCCCATGCCGAACAGGAAGCCGACCACCATGCCGAGCACGGCGCGATACCAGCCTGGTGCAAAGAGCCTGTGCGTCAGCGTCATCGTTGGGCCTCCAGAAGGTACTTCACGAGCGCATCGAGCTCATCCGGCGGGATCTTGTCCCCGAAGTCGCCCGGCATGATGCCGTCGGAGAAGCCCTCCGCGAGGGTCGCCGACGGGTCGACGATCGACTCCTCGATGTAGGCGGCGTTCGCCTTCGAGATGTCGTTCAGGTCCGGCCCCACGCTGCCGCTCGCGCCAGCCTGGGAGAGCGTGTGACAGGAGCCGCAGCCGTTCTCCGTGAACGCGCGCTCGCCGGCCTCGGCCACGCTCTCACCCTCGCTCTCGCCCTCGCCGCTCTCGCCGGCGGGCGCTCCCGCGCCGCCCTGCTCGGCGCGCTTCCTGATCCACTCGTCGAACTCGTCGGGCGAGACCACGCGCACGATCTGGCGCATGGTCGAGTGCCCTAGCCCGCACAGCTCCGCGCAGACGACCTGGTAGGAGCCCTCCCGCGTCGGCGTCAGCCGGATCACTGTGGTGAGCCCGGGCACGGCGTCCGACTTCAGGCGGAACTGCGGCACCCAGAAGGAGTGCAGCACGTCGTTCGTCTGGATCTTGAACTCGACGGGCTGGTCCACGGGCAGCACGAGCTCGTTCGAGTCGACCTTCTCGGAGGGGTAGTCGAAGGTCCAGGCGAACTGCTGCCCGGTGACCTGCACGACCATCTCGTCCTGCGCCTTCGCCTCGATGTCGTCGAGCACGATCCAGCCGTAGATCGCGAGGGCGGTGACCATCAGGAACGGGATCGTCACCCAGATGACCTCGAGCTTCGTGTTGCCGTGGATCGGCGGCCCATCGCCCATGTCGCCGGGCTTCGCCCGGAACCGGACGACGGAGTAGATCGCGATCGTCATGACGAGCACGAAGACCGGCACGGAGCAGATCAGGAGGACGTCGTAGAGCGTGTCGATGTCCTCGGCGATGCCGGACGCGGGCGTCGGGAACCAGTCGATCATCAGGACGATTGCGATGCCGATCACGGACGCGAGCACGCCGAGCCCGATCATCCGCGCGACGGGGTGCTTCTCGCCCTCGATGCGCGGGTCGGTTTCCGGCGGCCCCTTGGCCGTGTCCTGCGAAACCGGATCCCTCTCGCTCACGGCGCGCGATGATATTGCCCAGGCTGGATGCCCGCCACGCCGTCACTTATGCTGATCGGCACGATCGACTCCGGAAGGAGAGAGGCATGCAGGTGAGGGCAGGGATGAGCGACGTGGTGCTGACCATCAACCCCGGTCACACCCTGCGCGACGCCGCCCGCGCAATGGCGGAGCGCGGCGTGGGCGCGGCCGTCGTGATCGACCCCGAGCAGCCCGGTCCCGGCATCATCACGGAGCGCGACCTCCTCAACTCGATCTCGAAGGGCGAGGATCCTGATGCGGAGCGCGTCGAGGCACACCTGTCGCCGGAGATCACCTTCGCGGCACCCGACTGGTCGCTCGAGCGGGCGGCCGAGGCGATGGTGCGCGGCGGCTTCCGCCACCTCGTGGTCGTGGACGGCGGCGAGATGAGCGGCATCCTCTCGATGCGCGACATCGTTC
>JBEVKF010000162.1:0-11849 GCA_040509755.1 Thermoleophilaceae bacterium
GCCGCCCGCTCCTGTTCCCACTCGCGCCGGGCCTGCTCCTCGGCCTCGGGGTCATAGCTCCCGCACGAGGCGGCGAAGACCAGCAGGCCGGCCACCATGCCCGCCGCGTGGGATGCGACCAGGAAGACGATCGCGCCCGCCACCCCGCCCGCCACGGCCGAGAAGAGGACGTAGCCGATCGGAATCGAGAGGATGCGCGCAGTGACCACCGAGGCCAGCAGCCAGATCACCGGCCCGGTGAGCCAGCCCCAGTCCTCGAAGAAGCTCCTGTCGAGCGCCAGGGCGAGGATCACGAAGGGCACCGCGAGCACCGCGGCCTGCACCGCGAGCGACTTCCAGAACAGGCGGGCGTTCACCGATCGGATACTAGACTCGGCCGCCGGGGCGGTTAGCTCAGTTGGCAGAGCGCCACGCTTACAACGTGGAGGTCGCCTGTTCGAGCCAGGCACCGCCCATCGCGACTCGACCTCAGTCGCGCTCTCGCACGACGACGGGCATTCCGCCTCGCGGGGACAGGGTCGGCATCTGGCGAATCGAGACGCGGCGGTCTGGCTCCGCGAGCTCCAGCCTGAAGCGCCGGAGGATCGAGGCGGCGATCGCCTTGATCTCGAGTTGGCCGAAGCGCATGCCGATGCACGTACGCGACCCGCCGCCGAAGGGCACGTACGCGCCCTTGGGCAGCTCGGCCTTGGCCTCGGGGGCGAAGCGCTCTGGGCGGAAACGCTCCGGCTCGGGGAACACGTCAGCCAGGTGGTGGCTCGCCCATGAGCAGTAGTTCACGTTGACCCCCGCCGGCACGTGGACTCCCTGAAGCTCGAAGGCCTCCACCGAGCGCCGTGGTCCGATCCACGCCGGTGGGTAGAGGCGCAGGATCTCGTCCACCGCCATGTCGAGGCGTGCCGACCCGCCCTCGTCGAGCTCCGCGACCAGCGGCGCGATCTCACCGGGGTTGCGGGCCAGCTCGAAGAAAAAGAAGGTGATCGTGGAGGTGGTGGTGTCGTGGCCGGCGAACAGCAGCGTCATCACCTGGTCGCGCAGCTCGCGGTCCGAGAGCCGCCCGCCGTCCTCGTCTTCGGCGTCGAGCAGCAGGCTGAGGATGTCCACGCCGCGGTCGCCGCTGGCGCGGCGGCGATCGATCTCGGCGAAGATCACCCGGTCGAGCTGAGCCCGCGCCCGGTTCATGCTGCGCCACGGCGAGCCCGGCCCGCGGAACATCTGCACCACGTAGTCCTTGCCCCAGAAGCCGAGCGCCTCCTCGAACTGCTCGGCCATCTCCGCGTCGCGGGCGCTGTGCCCGGGGTCGAAGCCAAACAGCGCCCGCAGCGCAATCCGGAGAGCGAGGCGGCGCGTCCAGGCGTAGAGGTCGAGGCGCTGCCCCCCGCGCCAGGGGTCGATCGCGTTCTCGGCCTCCCCGGTCATGATCGCGGTCGACTCCGCCAGCTGCTCGCGGTGGAAGGCCGGGAGCATGATGCGGCGCGCTCGCCGGTGGTAGTCGCCGTCCGTGGTCAGCAGGCCGTCGCCGAGCAGCGGGATCAGGTCGCCCATGCTGCCGTCGCGCCAGCGGAAGTTCGACGCATGCGAGACGGTGATGTAGTGGTTGGCCTGTGGCCCGAGCGCGAACACGATCGGCGCGTACAGCAGCCTGATGGTGAACACCGGCCCGAAGCGCTCGTAGCAGCGCAGCAGCAGCCGCAGCGGGTAGCGCTCGAACTCGAGGGTGCGCCGCGGGCTGAACGCCAGCTCTCCGGGTGGCCAGCCGCCGCGCGCCGCGCGCTGCGAGCGCAGATCAGAGCGCACGCGCGCGATCACGCCCGAGGGAACCGCCGGAGGCGGGGCCACAGCCACCGGCGAAGGATCCCACGGACCCGACCGCCTCGCCCCGCGACGCGGCTACGCTGATCCGATGCGCAAGGCAGGGAACTCGCGCCAGGTGGCTCGCTACGCCTGGCCGGCGGGCGTGGCCGCGACCGGGGTGGCCTGGTACGCGGCGGACAGCCTGCGCCACCGGCGCGAGAGCGGGCGCGGCTACGAGCTGCGTGGAGAGGTGGACGCTGCCGAGCCGAACTTCCTGCGCGCTGCCGAGGCGCTGACCGGCGCGCCCGTCTCCTATGGCAACGACGTCGAGCTGCTCGTAAACGGCGACCAGATCTTCCCCGCCTACCTCGACGCCATCGCGAGTGCCGAGGAGACGGTCAACCTGCTCACCTACGCCTACTGGAAGGGCGACATCGCGATCGATGTCGCGGAGGCTCTGTGCGACCGGGCGCGCTCGGGCGTCGAGTGCAACGTGATCATCGATGCCCTCGGCGGAGCGCGGATGGACCGCGCGCTGGTCGACAAGATGCGCGATGCCGGAGTGGCGTTCTGCTGGTTTCGTCCGCTCAGGCCCTACGCCGTGCGGCGCCTGGAGAACCGCACCCACCGCAAGCTGCTGATCGTCGACGGCAGGATCGGCTTCACCGGCGGGGTAGGCATCGCGGAGGAGTGGACGGGCGACGCCCAGGACCCCGATCATTGGCGCGACAGCCACGTGCGCGTGCGCGGCCCCGCCGTCCGCGGCCTCCAGAGCGCCTTCGCGGAGAACTGGCTCGAGGGCACCGGCGTGGTGTTGGCCGGCGACCGCTACCTGCCCGAGCTGGACGAGGTCGAGGACGGAGGGGCCCAGCCGCAAGCACTCGGCTCGGCCCGGGGCGCGCGGACTCCTATGCAGGTCATGCGCTCGAGCGCCACCGTCGGCGACACGAACGCCGAGGCGCTCATCTACCTCGCGCTGGCCGCCGCGAAGAGGTCGATCGAACTGACCTCGGCCTACTTCGTGCCGCGCCCCGCCTTCACCGAGGCGCTCGTGGAGGCTGCGGAGCGCGGTGTCGACATGCGTATCCTCGTGCCGGGCTCGCACATCGACAAGGAGTTCGTCCGCACAGCCGGGCGCGCGAGCTATGACCAGCTGCTCGACGCCGGCGTCCGGCTCTTCGAGTACCGCCCGACCATGCTCCACGCGAAATCGCTGGTGGTGGACGGCGTCTGGTCGTGCGTGGGCTCGGTCAATTTCGACAACCGCTCCTTCCAGCTCCATGACGAGGTCGCGCTGTGCGTCCAGAGCGAGCGCTTCGCCGGCGAGCTGCGCGAGCAGTTCGAGAAGGATCTCGAGGTCTCCGACGAGATCGATCGCGGCGCGTGGAATGCTCGCGGCCCGCTGCTGCGCGCGCGCGAGTCGGTGACCAAGCTCGCCCGGCGCGAGCTGTGACGCCCTAGGCGCTCGCGAGCAGCAGCACGCGCGCGACCTGGCTGGGGTTGTCCCAGGTCGGAATGTGGCCGCAGCCGTGCAGCGTGACCGAGCGCCACCCCGGCACGGTCGTTCGCGGGCGCGCGACCAGACGATCGTATTCGCCCCAGGCGAGCGTGACCGGAGCGCGGATCTGCTCGAATCCGGAGAACACGGCCGAGCGCATCGCCTCGTTGGCGAGCTCGAAGCCCGGCGAGGTGACGTAGGCGCGCACGAGCCGCTCGGCCGCCGCCGGCGGCACCAGGTCGGGCTTTGCGATCGAGCCTCTCAGTACCAAGCGCCGCCCGCGCTCGCTACGCAGCAGGGTGGGCATGACCGGCATGAGGGCGCGGCCCAAACGGCGCATGTCGGCCCCGGGCCGCGGTCCCAGCGGCCGCTTCCAAAAGCCCGCGGTGCACAGACCGGCCACCGACAGTGCCCGTCCGGACTTGGCGAGCTCGAGCGCGACCCAGCCGCCGAGCGAGTTGCCGGCGACGTGGACTCGCCCGAGGCCGAGCTCGTCGAGAAACCCGGCCACCGAGCCGGCCAGCACCTGCGGGGTGGGCAGCGCGCCGTTCTGAACCGGCGCGGACGCGCCGAAGCCCGGCAGATCGATGGCGATCACATCGCGGTCGCGCGCCACCCGCTCGAGCACGGGTTCCCACACAACGAGCTCTGCCCCAAGGGGGTGGATGAGCACAAGCGGCTCACCGCGTCCGCGGCGTAGATAGTTGAGCATCGGCGAGTTCAGGATCCTGTCAAAACGGCGGCAGGCTGGCGCCGCATGGCGCCGCGGTAGGCCGGCTTGGCCAGCATCGTCTGCACTACCCCGATTCGCCGTTCGCGAAAGCCGCCTTCACTGTATGCGAGGTATAGCTCCCAGAGCCGCCGAAAGCGCCGGTCATAGCCGAGCTGCTCGGCGCGCCCGGCCGCTCGTACGAAGCGCTCGCGCCAATGACGCAGGGTCTCCGCGTAGTGGGGCGTGAGGTCCTCCAGGTCGAGCGTCCGCATGTCTGTCACGCGCGCGACGCACCGGGAGATCACCTCGAGCGAGGGGAGGCACCCGGAGGGGAAGATCAGCTCGCGGATGAACGAGCGCGAGGCCTTCTCGACCTCGTAGGCGCGGTCGTCGATCACGATGGCCTGCAGCAGCATCAGTCCGCGTGGACCGAGGAGGCCGCCGCACCGGCGAAAGAAGGTGTCGAAGTACTGCCAGCCGACGGCCTCGATCATCTCGATCGACACGAGCTTGTCGAAGCGCCCGCGCAGGTCGCGGTAGTCGCTCAGGAGCACCTTGACCCTGTTCCCGAGTCCGGCCTCGCGAACCCGTTCGGTCGCGACTGAGTGCTGCTCGCGCGAGATCGTGGTGGTCGTGACGCGGCAGCCGTAGCGCTCGGCGGCGTGCAGTGCCAGCGAGCCCCAGCCGGTGCCGATCTCCAGCAGGTGATCGTCCGGGCCGAGCTCGAGCTTGCGGCAGACCATGTCGAGCTTCGCAAGCTGCGCATCGTGAAGGGACGCCTGCGAGGATTCGAACAGCCCGCACGAGTAGGTCATCGTCGGATCGAGAAACAGCCCGAAGAGGTCGTTGCCGAGGTCGTAGTGGGCGGAGACGTGCCGGCGAGCGGCCTCGCGGGTGTTGCGCGGGACGCGGCTCATGAGGTCGAGCAGCGGGACGAGCGGGCGGCGGTAGCGATCAAGGCGCGGCATCGCCCGGGCGCCCATGCGCACGAGCGACACCAGGTCGTCGCAGTCCCAGCTTCCGCCCGCATAGCTCGCGGCCAGCCCGCGGCTGCCGCGCGGCAGGGCCGCCCAGAAGCCTGAATCGTGCAGCCGGACCGTCGCGCGCAGCGCCGAATCGGGGGGTCCGAACGTGTGGCTGTACCCGGCTTCCGCAATTTCGAGCCGCCCTTCGCGCAGGCGCTCGAGCACGGATGTGGATAGAGAACGGGAGAGCATTGGGCCGTCGAGGATGGTACGGAGCAGAGGCCCATTCGGATAAGGTCGGATCAACCGCGAAGCAGGAGGAACCGACCGTTGGATGCCAGCAGGCTTAAGTCGATCCCGCTGTTCGAAGAGGTCGGTGACGACGAGCTCGCACAGATCGCGCCGTTCGCGAATGAGGTCTCGGTCGCGGAGGGCAAGGTGCTCGTCCGCGAGGGCGACTTCTCCTATGAGTTCATGGCGATCGAGGACGGCGAGGCCGAGGTATCGCGCGGGGGGGAGCACGTGGCGGATCTTGGCGCCGGCGACTTCTTCGGCGAAATGGGCCTGCTCGAGAAGACGCTCCGCAACGCGACGGTCACGGCAAAGACGCCAATGCGGCTTGTGACGCTGACCGGCTGGGATCTCAAGCGAGTCGAGCGGACCGCGCCCGCGGCGCTGGAGCGGGTGCGGGCGACTCTCGAGGAACGCCGCCCCGCGTCGGGCTGAGTCCATGACCGGCCGGACCATCCTGTTCGGCGCGACCGGCTACACAGGGCGGCTTACGGCCGAGGCAATGGTCGAGCGCGGCCTGCGGCCGGTGCTCGCCGCCCGTAGCCGCGACAAGCTCGAGGCGCTTGCCGCCGAGCTCGGGGGCGGTCTCGACACCGCCGTTGCCGACGTGTCCGATCCGCCCTCGGTGCGGGCGCTCGTGGAGCGCGGCGACACCCTGGTGAGCACGGTCGGGCCGTTCGCGCGCTGGGGCGCCCCGGCGGCCGCCGCCGCCACGAATGCGGGGGCCACCTACATAGACTCAACGGGAGAGCCCGTGTTCGTCCGCGAGGTCTTCGACCGCTACGGTCCGGCGGCGGAGCGAAACGGCTGCGCCATGCTCACCGCGTTCGGCTACGACTGGGTGCCCGGCAACCTCGCGGGCGCAACAGCACTGCGCCGGGCGGGCGATGACGCCGTGAGAATCGATATCGGCTACTTCGCTACCGGCAAGGGTTCGATGAGCGGAGGCACGCAGGCTTCCGCCGTGGGCGCGCTGGCTGAGCCGAGCTTCGTCTATCGCGACGGGCGCGTGCGCAGTGAGCGGGGGGCCAAGCGCGTGCGCAGCTTTCGCGTGGGCGAGAAGAATCAGGACGCGGTCTCGGTCGGCAGCTCCGAGCACTTCACGCTGCCGCGGATCGCGCCCCAGCTGCGCGAGGTCAACGCCTACCTCGGCTGGTTCGGGCCGCTTGCCCGGCCGATGCAGGTGATGTCGCTGGGGCTCAGCCTGCCGGGCGCCGGCAAACTGGTTAAGACCGTCGGCGAGCGCGTGGTCAAGGGCTCCAGCGGCGGGCCGGACGCCGAAGCCCGCCTGAAGTCGGGCTCGCACGTCGTCGCGATCGCCTACGACGTGGGCGGTCGCGAGCTGTCTGAGGTCCACCTCTCCGGGGTCGACGGCTACACGTTCACGGGTCGCATGCTCGCCTGGGCCGCCGACCATTCCGCCACGGGCGCGCTGCAGGGAGAGGGCGCGCTGGGGCCGGTGGACGCCTTCGGCCTGGTGGCGCTCACCGATGGCTGCCGCTGGGCCGGGCTCGAGGTCGAGGGCGGGGCCCAGGCCTCGGGCGCGCAGGCGCCCGAGCATGCGGATCTCAAGTGATCCGGCTGCCAGGCGGCGGCTGGCGATACTTGCGGGTGCCGCGACCGCAGCGCTGATCGCGGGAGTGGCGATCGGTGCCGGTGCCGGCGACGACGCGGCCGACATCCGCGACGAGCGCGAGCCGGGGCAGCGGTCGGGCCAGGTGGACACGCCGGCCGAGGCCGTGGACCGCCTCAGCCTGCGCCAGCAGGTCGGGCAGCTGACGATCTCGAGCTTCGAGGCAGGCCCGCTGCCCGACTACGTGCGCCGCCGGCTGCGCGCAGGTGAGACCGCCGGAGTGATCCTGTTCGGGTTCAACGCGGCCACCCGCGGCGACTGGCGGCGGCTCACCCGC
The DNA here is from genome assembly GCA_040509755.1 of Thermoleophilaceae bacterium. Taxonomy (GTDB): domain Bacteria; phylum Actinomycetota; class Thermoleophilia; order Solirubrobacterales; family Thermoleophilaceae; genus JACVRW01. Next base: position 7,171 of record JBEVKF010000162.1, read on the forward strand.
GCCGTGCAGCGCCCCGCGCGCGGGGGCGCGCTGGTCATGGTCGACCAGGAGGGCGGCGACGTCCAGGCCGTTGCCTTCGCCGGGCCGCCGGTGGGTCAGCCGCTTCAGGGCGATCCCGCCGCGGTGCGGCACGGCGCCCGTGCCGCGGCGCGGCGTTTGCGGGCCGCCGGGGTCAACGTGAACCTCGCTCCGGTCGCCGACGTGCCCGGCGGCCCCGCGCCCGTAATGGGCTCGCGGGCGTTCGCCGGCACCGCGAGCGGCATCGCCGCCCGCACCAGCGCCTCGATCGAGGGAATGGGCGCAGCTGGGGTGGGCGCGACCGCCAAGCACTTCCCAGGCCTCGGCCGGGCCCAGGTCAACACCGACGACGGCTCCACCGTCGTCAGCGGCGACCTCGACGCCGACCTCGTTCCGTTCCGCGCCGCGATCGAGGCACGCGTACCGCTCGTGATGCTCTCGCACGCGCTCTATCCGGCCGTCGATCCACGCCGGATCGCGTCCCAGTCGCCCGCAATCGTCGACGGCCTGTTGCGCGACGAGCTCGGCTTCGACGGCGTGATCGCCACCGACTCGATCGAGGCTCAGGCTGTCCTCGACCGCTCGGGAGTCGCGCGCGCCGCGGAGCGCTCGATCCGCGCCGGAGCGGACCTGATCCTCATGACCGGCAGCGCGAGCTGGAACGCCGTGCACCCGTGGCTGATGCGGCGCGCCCGCGCCTCGGAGGCGTTTCGTGAGCGCATCCGGCTGTCGGCCGCCCGCGTGCTTGCCCTGAAGGAGCGGCTGGGGCTACTCGACTGAGGCGCGCTCGGAAGCGCGCCTCATCAGCTCGAGATGGGCCGAGCGCTGACGGCCCGTCCGCCGCTGCCAGGAGTCGTCGGGCTGCAGCTCCCAAGCGAACGTGTCGTCCGCCAGGCAGCGCTCGAGCGTGTCCTCGATCTCGTCGCGCAGCTTCGGGTTCTCGATCGGCACCAGCAGCTCGACGCGCGTGTCTAGGTTGCGCGGCATCAGGTCGGCCGAGCCCATCCAGTAGCGCCGCTTGTCACCGCGCTGGAATCCGTAGACACGCGTGTGCTCGAGGAACCGCCCCACCACCGATACGACGCGGATGTTCTCGGACACACCCGGGATCCCCGCGCGCAGGCAGCAGATCCCGCGCACGTTCACGTCAACGCGCACGCCCGCCTGCGAGGCCTCGTAGAGCGCACGGATGCAGCGCGAGTCGACGAGCGAGTTCAGCTTGAGCACGATGCGCGCCTCGCGCCCCTGCTCGTGTGCCTTGATCGTCTTATTCACCTGGTTGAGGAACCACGGGCGCATGTGCTCGGGGGCCACGATCGCCTTCCCGTACTCGGGCGTGCGCGCCGCGCCGGTGAGCGAGTTGAACAGCTCGGCCACGTCGGCGGCGATCTGGGGATCGGTGGTGAGCAGGCCGAAGTCCTCGTAGAGGCGGGCGGTCTTGGCGTGATAGTTGCCCGTGCCCACGTGCACGTAGTGCTCGGTCCCCGTGCCCTCGCGCCGGACGATCAGCAGCGCCTTTGCGTGCGTTTTCAACCCGGGGAGGCCGTGGACCACGTGGGCGCCCGCCTCTTCCAGCGACCGCGCCCATACGATGTTGCGGCGCTCGTCGAAGCGGGCCTTCAGCTCCACAAGGCAGACCGCCTGCTTGCCGCGCTCGGCGGCTTCGATCAGGGACGGCACCAGCTGCGAATCGTCGGACGTGCGGTACACGGTCAGCTTGATCGCGAGCACATCGGGGTCGCCCACGGCCTGCTGGACCAGGCGTTCGACGCTCGTGGCGAACGAGTCGTAGGGGTGGTGTAGGAGCAGGTCGCCGGCGCGCATCGCGGCGAAGACGTCGGCCTTGCCGTTGTCGGGGTCGGCGAGCGCCGGCTGGGTGACCGGTGTCCACGGCGGGTCGCGAAGATCGCGGTGGCCCTCCACCTCGTAGAGCGACCACAGATCGTCGAGGTCGAGCAGCCCCACGACGTCGATCACCAGCGCCTCGTCGATCCCGAGCTGCTCGACGAGGTAGGTGCGCATGTCCGGATCCATCGACGCCGACACCTCGAGCCGCACGACCTCTCCGAAGCGCCGGCGGCGCAGCTCGTCCTCCACCGCTCGCAGCAGGTCGTCGGCCTCGTCGGAGACCGTGAAGTCGGCGTCGCGCGTGACCCGGAAGAAGTCGTGTTGCAGGACCTCCATGCCGGGGAAGAGCTGGTCCAGGTGGCGGGCGATCACGCTTTCGAGAGGGATGTACACGTCGTCGCCCAACGGGACAAAGCGCGGCAGCACCTCCTTGGGCACCTTCACCCGCGCGAAGGTCTCCGTGCCCGACACCGGATCGCGCAGCCATACCGCCAGCGACAGCGACAGGTTGGAGATGTACGGGAACGGCCGTCCGGGGCCGACCGCGAGCGGCGTCAGGACGGGGAAGATCTGGTCGCTGAACCGTTGATCGACGCGGTCGAGCTCGTCGCGGTCGCACTCCTCCGTGCCGATCACTCGGATGCCGTGGTCGGCGAGCGTCGGCCGGACGCGCTCTTCCCAATGCAGCGAGTGGCGGGTGCCCAGCTCGCGGGTGCGCTCGGAGATGTGGTCGATGGTCTCCAGCGGCGAGCGTCCGTCGGGCCCGCGGGCGTCGATGCCGGCGTCGACCTGATCGTGGAGGCCTGCCACGCGCACCATGAAGAACTCGTCGAGGTTGGCCGCGTAGATGGCGAGGAACTTCACCCGCTCGAGCAGCGGGATGGATTCGTCCTCGGCCAGCTCGAGGACGCGCTCGTTGAACTGGAGCCAGGAGAGCTCGCGGTTGGAGTAGAGCTCGGGTGACTCGAGGGCCGGTGACTCGGTTGGTGCGGTGACCGCTGTCATGTGTTCAGCCTCTATGGTGACTGATCTTGCTCTGGTTACTACGCCACGGGGACGCTGAGGCCGGGTCGCCGGACGCCGAGCGAAGGCTCACGAGGAAGGGACGCGACCAGTCGAAGACCGCGGGGCGGGCGCTCGCCGCGATCGGCGTGAAGCTCGATGCCTGCCTTGCGAGCCCGAAGGTTCGGGCCGCGGAGACCGCGCGCCTGGCCTGCGATGCCCTTGGGGTGGAGCCCGAGCTGGAGCCCAAGCTCGCCGGCGGGCAGTTCGACGCGGAGGCCCTCGCGGCGGGGCTGGGCGACGACGTGCTGCTCGTCGGCCACGATCCCGACTTCTCCTCGGCGGTGCGCGCGCTCACCGGCGCGCAGGTGCGCATGAAGAAGGGCGGGCTGGCGGGGATCGAGAGCGGCGAGCTGAAGGTTCTCCTGCGACCCAACGAGTTGAAGCGCATCGCGGACTGAGGCCGCCGCGGCGGGCTCACGCGAGCTTCCTCCCCTCTACCAGCTCCAGCAGCGCGCCCTCGCGCAGCCCGCCGCGCGCGATCCGCAGCGGCAGCGCCAACAGGTCCGAGACGGCCTCGAGCACGAGAATGCCCGCGGGCAGCAGGCGCACCCGCTCGCGGTCGAGCTCAAAGCGCGTGGCTACGTCCTCGATGAGCGTCGTCGAGAGCACGCGGATGCCGCGCTCGAGCGTCTCGTGGACGAGTTCCGCGCCCAGCAGCCGGCGCAGCGAGGTTGCCGTGCCGCCGACCGCCACCGCGCTGTCGGCGGGCGGCGGCTCGAGCCCCTCGAAGGTGCCGGCCACATGGCGGCGCACCTTCTGGAGCTCGTCTACGGAGGGTGGATCCGAGCGCAGGTAGGCGTCGGCCAGGAAGCCCGAGCCGATCCGAAACGATGCCGACCAAGTCATCTCGCCATCAGCTTCCCCAATGGCGATCTCGGACGAGCCGCCACCGACGTCGATCACCGCGATCGTGCCCTCGGCGGGCGCGAGCAGCGTGCGCGTGGCGCCCACGAAGGACAGCCGAGCCTCCTCCTCACCGGAGAGCACCCCGAGCTCCATGCCGCCCGCTTGCTCGACGGCGCTCTGCAGCTCGTCGCGGTTCGGAGCGTTGCGGATCGCGGCCGTGGCCACGGCGATGATCTGCTCCGCGCCCACCTCGCGGGCCACCGCCGCCTGGGTTCTCACCACCTCCGCGGTTTCGGCGATCTTCTCGGCCGGGATCGCGCCGCCCGAGTTCAGGCTCTTACCGATGCGGGTGAATGCCCGCTGCGTGACCAGCTCGCGCAGCTCACCTTTACTCGCATCCGCAACGAGCAGCCGGGTGGTGTTGCTGCCGATGTCGATGCAGGCGCAGATCAAGCCGTGGAGCGGGGAGCAAGCTCCGGGTGCGAGGCGTCCTCGAACTCCCGGAACAGACCGGTGACGACAAAAGCGGTCTGCTCGCCGATATCCACGGCATTGTCGCCGATCCGCTCGAGACAGCGAGCGATCAGCATCATGTGCATTGCCCATTCGCGGGTGTCGGCGTCGTCGCCGATCTCCAGCGCGAGCCGGAACACGTCTCGATTCAGGCGGTCGATCTCGTCGTCCTGGCGGACCAGATCCAACGCCAGGGCCACATCGCGGCGCGCAAAGGCCTGCTTGCACTGGATCACCTGCGCCCGAGCCTGGGCGCCCATGCGCGCGATGTCGTCGAGCACCTGAGCGTCGGACGGCGGCTCGTGGCCGGCGAGCGGCACGAGCTTGGCGATGTTCACGCACTGGTCTCCCATCCGCTCCAGGTTCTTCATCACGTGCAGCAGCGCGGC
>JBEVKF010000163.1:0-27065 GCA_040509755.1 Thermoleophilaceae bacterium
CGGAGTGAACGTGGCCGCGGTCGGCACCCCGTCCCACATCCGCGGCGCGGTCGCCCGCTTCGACGAGCTGCTCGGCCGTCCGGTCAGCATGCGGGCCCTCGCGCTGCTGAGGGTGCTGGCCGGCCCGGTCGTCCTCCTGCACCTACAGCCGTTCCTGGCCGACGGCTTCGACGGGCGGACCTACCAGGACGCCTTCCACGAGCCCTACGCCGCCTGGTATCCGGAGCTGCCCGCCACGGTCTACGTGGGGTTGCTCTCGCTTGCGGCGGTGGCGGCAATTGCCATGTCGCTTGGCTTCCGCACCCGCCTGGCGACGGCGACGACGTGCGCGATCGTCGCGTACAACCTGTTTCTCTCGACCACGCACTTCCACAACAACCGCGCCTACCTGGTCATCGTCCTGGGGCTGCTGGCGGTGGCGCCGTGCGGACGCGAGCTGTCGGTGGACGCGTGGGTCCGCCGCCGCCGGGGGCTCCCGCCACTGGATCCCTTGGCGCCGGCATGGCCGCTGTGGCTGCTCCGGTTCGAGTGCGCCGCGATCTACGGCGCGTCCGGCCTGAGCAAGCTGGTCGATCCCGACTGGTTTGGCGGCACCGTCACCTGGCAGCGTGTCGTGCGGGCCCGAGACGATCTGGACGCATGGCCACTTCCGGACTGGGCGGTGTCGCTCCTGACCGACCGCGGCTTCCACACCGGAGCGGCCAAGTTCATCGTGCTCACCGAGCTGTTCATCGCGGTCGGCCTGTGGTGGCGCGGCACTCGCTACGCGGCCGTGTGGGTCGCCGTCGCCTTTCACATCTCCATCGAGGGGTCGGCGTCGGTACAGGTCTTCTCGATTCTCGGCATCGCCGTTCTGGTGATCTGGGCGGTGCCGTCCACGCGGGATCGGGTGATCCGCATCGACCCGGGCGATGGTCGCCAGCGTCGATTGGGCACGCTCGTGCGCCGGCTCGACTGGCTGGCTCGCTTTCGCGTGGAGCCCGCTCCGCCCGGTTCGCGCCCGGTGGTCGTGGACCGCGACGGGACGACGATCTACGGGGCGCCTGCCGTCGCCTTCGGGCTGAGCCGCCTGCCGCTGACCGCGTGGTTCGCACTCCCCTCACTGCTCCTCCCGGCCGTTCGTCGGGCCCGCCGTGCCCCCTGACTCCGGGCCCCGGCCCGGCACACGCGTCTGGCGGGCCGGACTGAGCCTGGCGCTGCTGCTCGCCCTGGCGTTCGTGGTGGTGGCGCCGCCGGAGCGCTGTCCGTCGGTCTCCGCCGCGGATCTCCGAAGCTCGGCCCAGGCCACGGTCGAATGGTTCGTCCGCAATCAAGAGCCGGATGGATCCTGGCTGTACCTCTACAACGCCGACGACAACTCGACTCCGGTCGAGTACAACGAGGTTCGCCACGCCGGGGTCACGATGGGCCTCTACCAGGCGGCCGCGGCAGGATTGCCCGGGGCCCTGCGCTCCGCTGACCGGGGTACCGAATGGGCGCTCGAGCGGCTGGTCCGGCGCGATGGCTGGGCCGCGCTCGAGGGCGAGGGCCGGGTCACCACGGGCGCAACCGCGCTCTTGGTCGCCGGGCTGACCATTCGCCGGGAGGCCACGGGCGACACGCGCTACGACGACGTGCTGCGCCGGCTCGGGCGTTTCCTGCTCGCTCAGGCCGAGCCGTCGGGTGCGGTGCACGCGTCATATGACCCGGTGACCGAGGCGCCGGTGGCCGGCGAATACTCCAAGTACTACACCGGTGAGGCCTACTGGGCTCTGGCGCGCCTCCACCAAGCGTTCCCTGGCGAGCGTTGGGGCGACGCCGCGGACACCATCGGCGCCTACCTGGCGACGTCGCGCGACGAGGTCGAGGATCACTGGCCGCCGATTCCCGATCACTGGGCTGCCTACGGCATGTCCGAGACCGTGGAGTTCCCCGAGCGCGGCCGCCGGCCGCTGACCGAGGAGGAGGTCGACTACGCGCGCCGCCAGGCCGCCCTTTTCGGCATCCAGGCGCGGTTGGTTGGCCAGGGCGCCGGGCCATGGGGCCGGGTGGTGCGGGGCGGCTACGTGCCCCGTGGCGGCTGGTATGGCGTGATAGACGAGGCTCTCACCGGGTGGTGGCTGACCGCGCGGGAGGAGCCCCGGCTGGCCGACCTGCGAGCCGCGACGGCCGAACGCGCCACCTGCATAGCCGGGCTGGCGGTGAGCACGCAATCGGATGCGGAGGATGCCGCGGACGCTGCCCACCCGGAGCGGGTGGAGGGCGCGTGGTTTCGCGATGGGGAGACGCGCATGGACGACCAGCAGCATGCATTGGCCGGGCTCTTGCGAACCATCCCGATCGTCGAGGCGAGCGAAGGAGGGTCGAGCTCGTCCGTGCCCGGCGACGACGCCCCGTCGGGCTGGTTGTGGGCCGCCGCGCTCGTGCTGGCGCTCAACCCGGCCCGGGCCGCGTTCGGGGTTCCGCGCGCAGGGCGCTCGCCGCGCGCCGTTCTCGGCGTGGCCGCCGCCGGCGGGGCGATCGGCGGCATGGCCGTGTGTGCCGCCGCGGCGGCGGGGGGCCCGCTGCTCGAGGCGCTCGATGTCAGCGAGCCTTCGTTCCGCACCGCCGCCGGAATCGTGGCCGTGCTGGCCGGCGCCGCCGACCTATTTCGGCGACCACCCTCGCCCGAACCCGCGCTCGCCGGCCGGCGCGCCGCGCTCGTGCCCGTCGCGATTCCCTTTGTGGCCCGCCCCGCGCTGCTGGTCCTGGCGCTGGGCGCCGGCGCCGATCAGGGTGTCCTCGTGTGTGCCGGAGCGATGGCGATGGGTCTCGCGCTCTTGACCGGGCTGGTGGCGGGGTGGCCGACCGAAGGCGCCAGGGGGCGAGTTCTGCGGTGGGCGGGCCGCCTGTTGGGCGCCGCGCTCGTAGCCTGCGGGGTCATCCTCGCCATCGACGGGGTCTTGGACGTCTAGGTGGCCGCGGTGGCCGCGACGCAAGAAGGAGGCTGGAATGCTGGGTCGACGCAGGCAGGAACGGCGGGAGGGACGCCAGGCGGAGCGCGCCGCCTTCGGGCGCCACGGGAGCGCCACCCGCTACCGGATACGCGAGAAGCTGCTGGCCATCGGCGCGGACTCCTGGATCGAGGACGAGTCCGGGCATAAGGTCTTCAAGGTCAACGGGAAGGCGCTGCGTGTGCGCAAGACCTTTTTCTTCGAGGATCCCGACGGCAACGAGTTGTGCAAGATCCAGGAGCGCAAGCTGCGCGTGAAGGACAGCATGGAGATCGAGGGACCGGACGGCGAGCGCCTGGCCCTGGTCAAGAAGGCCCTCATCGACCCGCTGCGCGAGCGCTGGGTGGCCGACCTCGCCGACGGCCCCGAGCTGCGCGTGCAGGGCAACATCGTCGACCACGAGTATGAGATCGAGCAGGAAGGAGTGAAGATCGCCGAGGTGTCCAAGCGCTGGTTTCGCGTGCGGGAGACCTACGGAGTCGAGATCGCGCCGGGCCAGCACGACATTGTCGTCCTGGCGGTAGCGGTCGCCGTGGACGCCATGGCCGACCAGCGCGGGTGAGCGGGCCCGGCGGTTTGCGGCCCTACGGTTTGGGCACGAGCGATACATTGCACACGTGCGCCTAGTTACAAAGGGGACCGCCTTCCAGCACGAGGCGTTCTTTTACGCGAACGACGAGGAGTTCCTGGAGGGCACCGCCGCGTTCCTGAGCGAGGGCGCGGATGCCGGAGAGCCGGCGCTGGCCGTGCTGGCGGCACCCAAGATCGAGGCGCTGCGGTCCGAGCTCGGCAGCCAGTCCGACTTTGTGCTCTTCGCTGACATGGCGGAGGTGGGGTCCAACCCGGCCCGCATCATCCCCGCGTGGCGCGAGTTCGCAGACCAGCACGGGGGCCGTGCGATCCGCGGCATCGGCGAGCCGATCTGGGCCGAGCGCGGGCCGGCTGAGCTGGTCGAGTGCCAGCGCCACGAGTCGCTTCTCAATCTCGCCTTCGCGGACCGGTCCGAGTTCCACCTTCTTTGTCCGTACGACACCGGCGCGCTTTCCGACGACGTGCTCGACGAGGCAATGCGCAGCCACCCACTGGTCAGGCTGGACGGCGCCTACCGCACCAGTGAATGCTGCCGCTCACTTGACGAGGTTGCGGCCCCGTTCGCCCAACCGCTGCCGGACCCGCCGGAGGTCTTTGCGTGGCAGGTGTTCCAGCGGGCCACACTGGGTGCGCTGCGAGCCTTTGTCGACCGCTGCGCGCGCGCGACCGGCCTGAGCGTCCGCGCCACCGAGGACCTGGTGCTCGCCGTCAGCGAGATCGCCGCCAACGCGGTCGTCCATGGAGGCGGCGGCGGGATCTTGCGGATTTGGCGGGAGGACGACGCGGTGGTCTGCGACGTGACCAGCCGCGGCCGTATCGATTCGCCACTGGTCGGCCGCGAGCGCCCTGTATCCGCACAGGTCGGTGGATATGGCCTCTGGCTGGCCAATGAGGTCTGCGACCTGGTTCAGATCCGGTGCTACGCGACCGGCAGTGCGGTGCGGCTGCACAAGCGCATCGATTAAGCGCGCTCGCGCCGCGAGAGCCAGCCAACGAGCGCACCGAGCACGAGCCCGGCCTCGGGTGCAAGGGGGACGTCGGTGGTCACGCTGACGACGATGCCGAGCGCCAGGCCCAGCACGGCTCCGACGCCGATGGCGGCTGCGACGCCCACACGCGCGAGTGTATGTTGCGCGCCCCGAACCCATGATCGTTCTCTGGAGCATCGGCATCCTCATTGTCGTCAACGCGGCGGCCATCGCGGCGATGCTGCTGGTCCGGCGTGGGGCACCCGAGGGAAGCCGCTTCCAGGATGGCGATCGCGCGTCGGGGGTGTTCGGCGTGCTCGCCGGCGGCTTTGCGATCTTCGCCGGCTTCATCATCTTCCTGGCCTTCACGTCCTACGACCAGTCGCGCAGCGGTGGCGAAGCCGAAGCGCTCACGGTGGTGCAGCAGTTCGAGACCGCGGAGTTCCTGCCGCCCAACGTGCAGGACCGAATTGCCGGGGAGATCGTCTGCTACGGACGCTCGGTCGTGTTCCGGGAGTGGCCGCAAATGGAGGACGGAAAGGGCGGGGACACGATCAACCCCTGGTCTGTCGCGCTCTTCAGGAGCCTGAGGCTTGCGAACCCGACCACGCCGAGCGAGCAGGCCGCGTACAGCAAGTGGCTCGATCAGAACTCGGACCGCGAGGAGGGCCGGCGCGATCGACTGCACGGAGCGGAAGGCATCATCCCGGCCTCGATCTGGCTGGTCCTCTTCCTGGTTGCGGGCGTCGTCTTCGCCTTCATGCTGTTCTTTGCGGACAGCGGTGAGGGCGTCGGCGCTCAAGCGATGCTGATTGGATCGGCAACCACGGTGATCGTGGTTACGCTCCTTGCGATCAACGCGCTCGACAACCCGTACCGGGACGGTGTGGGGCAGATCAAACCAGTAGCGATGGAGCGGTCGCTGCGGATCCTCGACAGGGCGCGTGCGGTCGTGAATGACACAGCTCCGCTCCCGTGCGACGCGCAGGGCGCGCCGGTCTCGTCCTGATGGACGACGCGAGTCACCGCCACCTGGAGCTCGCGGCAACCGTTCTGCTCGCGATGGCCGCGGTGGCCACCGCTTGGGCGGCCTACCAGTCGGCGCGCTGGCATAGCGAGCAGGCGAAGGGTCAGAGCGCCTCGATCGCCGCTCGCGTGGAGTCGACGCGGGCCGCTAACGTGGCCAATCGCCAGGCGCAGATCGACGTTGCGCTTTTCACGCAATGGGTCGACTCCTACGCGACCGACGACACCGAACTGGCCCGCTTCTATCGCAGGCGCTTTCGCCTCGAATTTCGGCCGGCGTTCGTCGCGTGGGTCGCGACCAAGCCACGGACGAATTCCAACGCCCCGCTTTCGCCGTTCGCCATGCCCCAGTACAAGCTCGCGGCCACGGCGCAGGCCGAGGATCTCGAGCGCCAAGCCGCCGCCGCCTCCCAGAGCGTGGGAACCTATATCCAGCGGGCCGACGACTACTCGCTGGCCGTGGTGCTGTTCGCCGCGGCGCTGTTCTTTGCGGGCATCAGCACTCGGCTCCGCTCTTTCAAGCTGCGGATGGTCATCGTCGGTCTCGGCTATGCCTTGTTCCTCGGCAGCGTGATCTGGATCGCGACTTTCCCGGTCACCCTGTCCGTGTGACCCGCGTGCGGCCGAGGCCGTGGCGCGCGGACCCGCCCGGCTTACGTTTGCCGCCACATAGGCGGTCAACGTCAGTTGCGTGGCTCGGTATCGCGCCTCTCATCCAATCCGGGAGTTGCCCGGCGCGGGGCAGGCGTGGTCTGATGGCGTGCCCACATGATTGGCCATGCACTCTCCTTCGCGCCGAGACTTGACGGGCGGATCGTTTGGATCGCTGGATCGTCATCCCGGTCGGGTAGGGTCGCCAACATGAGCCGCTTCAGAGTGGTGATCTGCGGCGGGGGTATCGCTGCGGTGGAGGGCCTGCTGCGCCTGCGCGGCCTGGTGGGAGACTCGCTCGAGATCACGCTGGTCGCCCCGAACGACGAGTTGCGCTACCGGCCCTTGGCCGTGGACGAGCCGTTTGCCCGGCGTGGGGTCGGCAGATACCCCTTGAAGACGATCGCCCGCAAAACAGGCGCCGAGTGGGTGCAGGACGCCGTGGAGTGGCTCGATCCAGACGCCCAATCGGTTCACACTGCGGGTAGCCGCGCTGTCCCATACGACGCGCTGCTCTTGGCTGTCGGCGCGCGCCTGGCCCGTCCCTTCGAGCACGTCACCGTCTTCGACGACGCGCACGCCGATGATGCCTACCACGGCCTGGTCCAGGACGTCGAGGGTGGCTACACGCGCAGCGTGGCCATTGTCATCCCGGAGGGGCCGGCCTGGCTGTTGCCGGCATACGAGCTTGCCTTGATGACGGCCGAACGCGCCTCGAGCGTGGGCGAGGAGGGTCTAGGGGTGAGCCTCGTCACCCCCGAGCCGGCGCCGTTGGCGGCGCTCGGCGAGACCGCCAGCCACGCCGTCGGCGACCTGCTCGAACGGGGACGGGTCCGCGTCTACACGGACGCCCGCCCCGAGGTCCCGGCCGCGGGACGCCTGCTCGTCGCCCCCGACGGCCCCGAGCTCCTGCCGGAGCGCATCGTCGCCATGCCGCGAATCGAGGGCCGCTCCATCCGTGGCCTGCCGTCGGTCGCCGGCGGCTTCGTGAGCATCGACGAGCACTGTCGAGTGCGCGGCCTCGCCCCGCGTGTTTTCGCCGCGGGTGACATGACCGACTTTCAAATCAAGCACGGCGGTCTCGGCGCGCAGATGGCAGACGTTGCCGCGGCCGGCATCGCCGCGCTCGCCGGCGACGCCCCCGAGCCCGAGCCGCTGCGGCCGATCGTCCGCGGCGTCCTCCACACCGGCGCGGAGCCGCTCTACCTCACCGCGCGCATGGAGGACGGTCGCATGAAGTCCGAGGCGACGACCGAGCCGCCGTGGCCCGCGGACGAGAAGGTGATCGCCGAAGAGCTCGGCCCCTTCCTGCGCTCGCTGCAGTAGCCCGGGCTGACGTTGAGCACAACTGTTGTGGTCAACGTCAGTTGCGTGCGCGCGGACCCGTCCGGCTTTCATCCCATCCGGGTGATGCCCGGCACGGGGCAGACGTGGTCTGATGAGGTGCCCACATGATTGGCCATGCACTCTCCTTCGCGCCAAGGCTGGATGGGCGGATCGTCTGGGATCGCTGGATCGCCATCGGGTTCGCCATTGGCTCGGCGTGCTTTTTCATCGGTCCCTTTCCAGGGTTCGTCGGGCTCGTCGGCGCCGGCGCGGACGGCGCGGTGTTCTTCGCCGGCTCGATCTTCTTCACGCTTGCGGCTCTGCTCGAGGTGCGCGAGTCCACTCTGAGGCTGGGCCGCTGGGCGGCAGACCCCTCGTGGTGGAGCGCGGCGATCCAATTCGTCGGCACGCTCTTCTTCAACCTCAGCACCTTCGCGGCCATGCAGGATGGACTCTCGACCGAGCAGAGCAACCGGCTAGTGTGGGCGCCCGACGCCTTCGGCTCGGCGGCCTTCCTCATCTCAGGGGCGCTCGGCTACCGGGTGGCGGACAGGGCGCGCCGCGCCGCCGGCCGTCGTGACCGTGAATGGAAGATGGCGGCTGTGAACTTGGCGGGCTGCGTGCTCTTCGGAATCTCGGCCATTGCGTCATTCATCGTGCCGTCGAGCGGATCGACCCTCGACCTGGCGGCCGCCAACTGGACCACCGCACTCGGCGCGCTCTGTTTCTTCATCGGCTCTCTCCTGCTGCTACCGCGCCGTCATGGCGACGTTTCGCCTGCCGACTCCCGACCACTCGTCCCCACGGAGGTATGACCATGCCGTCAAGCGACAACCCCGCCGTCACGCCGTCACTGTCCGATGGTGGCGCGCAGCCCCTTCTGAGCGAGCAGCTAGAGGACCTCGCCAAGCAGTTCGGCCACCGCTTCCTGCTCGAGCCGGCGCCCGACAACCAGCTCCCGGAACACGGGATGCCCGCCATCGACGCCATGCGGCTGATCGGCGAGGAGCTCGTGCTCGACGGCATCCCGATGCGCAACCTGGCGACCTTCGTGACGACCTGGATGGAGCCCGAGGCCAACCGGATCATCGCCGAGAACCTGCACCGCAACTTCATCGACCACGCCGAGTACCCCCAGACGGCCGAGATCGAGCAACGCTGCATCCGCATACTCGCGAACCTGTTCCACGCGCCGGGGGAGACGACCGGTGCCCGCACGCAGGGCTCGTCGGAGGCGATCATGCTCGGTGCGCTCTCGCTGAAGTGGAAGTGGCGTCAACGGCGCGAGAAGGCCGGGAAGGACAGCACGCGCCCGAATCTCATCTTCGGAGGCGACGTGCATGTCGTGTGGGAGAAGTTCTGCCGCTACTTCGACGTCGAGCCGCGCATCATCCCGCTCCAGAGGGACAAGTACACGATCGGCCCCGAGGACGTGGAGCCTCACATCGACGAGAACACGATCGGCGTCGCCGCGGTGCTGGGCACGACGTTCACAGGCCACTCCGATGACATCGTTGGGATCAACGATCTCCTCGTTCGCCTCAAGAACGAAAAGGGGGTCGACGTCCCGCTGCACGTCGACGGGGCCAGCGGCGCCTTCGTGTGGCCGTTTCTCTACCCCGACTCCAAGTGGGACTTCAGGCTCGAGCAGGTGCGTTCGATCAACGCGTCTGGCCACAAGTTCGGCCTCGTCTACCCCGGGATTGGATGGCTCGTCTTCCGGGAGAAGAGCGACCTGGCGGAGGACCTCGTCTTCTACGAGAACTACCTGGGCAAGACCGACGCGACGTTCACACTGAACTTCTCCACCGGCTCGGCAATGGTGCTGGCCCAGTACTACAACTTCGTCCGCTTCGGGCACCGCGGCTACCGTTACATCATGGAGACGATGATGGAGAACACCCGCGCGCTCGCTGAGCGGATCACCGAGATCGGGGCGTTCGAGCTGATCGGAGCGGGCCAGGAGCAGCTGCCCCTCGTGGCGTTCCAGCTCGCCGAGGAACGCAAGTTCGACGAGTTCGACATCGCGTCGCAGCTGGCCGCGGAGCGGGGCTGGATGGTGCCCGCCTACACGCTTCCGCCCAATGCCAACCACGTCAAGATCATGCGCGCGCTCGTGAAGCTCACGCTCGGCCACACGCTCGCCACTACGCTGGCGGACGACATCGCCGAGGCATGCGAGACGCTGGAGCAGAAGGGCGGCCTGCACGATCTCGACCGTAAGCGCGTCAAGACGGGGGTGGGGTACTGAGATGGCGGCCGTGACCGAACAACTCTCCGATTCCGACCGAGGCAAGGCGATCCGGGCCGAGGTGCCGCGATCGTCGCATGCCGACTGGGCGCGGGCCTCCGACTCGCACGGTCCGGTGGCGCTGCTCGAAGAGCAGGCAAAGACGAGGGTGCCCGACCTCGTCCCGATTCGCTATGGGCGGATGCTCGTGTCTCCGTTCACGTTCTTTCGCGGGGCGGCATACATCATGGCCGCGGACCTGGCGGATGCCCCGAGGACCGGCCTCGAGGTTCAGCTCTGCGGAGACGCGCACCTCTCGAACTTCGGCGCCTTTGCTGCGCCGGACCGGCGGCTCGTCTTCAGCCTCAACGACTTCGACGAGACGCTCCCAGGCCCGTTCGAGTGGGACGTCAAGCGGCTCGTCGCGAGCTTCGCGGTCGCGGGTCGCGACCGCGAGTTCAGCGCCAAGCAGCGCCGCCCGATCAACCTCGCCGTCGTGCGCGCCTATCGCGAGGCGATGCGGGACTTCGCGCAGATGCGGACGCTCGATGTCTGGTACGCCCGTCAGGAACTGGACGAGATCGCGAGCAGGTGGGAGGCACAGGCGAGTGCCAAGCAGCTCAAGCGGTTCGAGCGCAACGTCGCAAAAGCACGAGCGAAGGACAGCCTCCGGGCGTTCGACAAGCTCACCGAAATCGTCGATGGCGAGCCGCGCATCGTCAGCGACCCGCCGATCGTGGTCCCTATCGAGGAGCTCGTGGCTCCCGGCGAGACCGACCAGATCAGGGGCGTCATGGAAGACGTGATCCAGTCCTACGGCCGCACGCTGACGTCAGATCGCTGCCGGCTACTCGATCGTTTTCGCTACGTGCACGCCGCTCAAAAGGTGGTCGGCGTAGGCAGCGTCGGCACGCGAGCTTGGATCATGCTCCTGGCCGGCCGCGACTCCCAGGACCCTCTCTTCCTCCAGTTCAAGGAGGCCGAGGCGTCCGTCCTGGAGCCATTCCTCGGGAAGAGCAAATTCGCCAATCACGGGCAGCGCGTCGTCGAGGGCCAGCGCCTGACTCAGGCGGCCAGCGACGTGCTGCTCGGCTGGATCCGACAGCCGGGCATCGACGGCAAGGAACGCGATTTCTACATCCGCCAGCTCTGGGATGCGAAGGGGTCGGCCGTCATCGAGTCGATGAATCCAACGGCGCTGGAATCGTATGCCGAGATCTGCGGGTGGGCGCTGGCCCGCGCACACGCGCGCTCGGGTGACCCGGCTGCGTTGGCGTCGTACCTGGGGTCGGGGGACAGCTTTGACCGATCGCTGGCGTCGTTCGCGGAGACCTACGCCGATCAGAACGAGCGCGACTACGCCGCTCTCCGCGAGGCGGTCGACTCCGGGGGTGTCGAGGCCAAGATCGGACTCTAAGTAGCGCCTGGCTGGACACCGGCCGCGGCATTGCATACGGTCACATCCGCTAGAGCGACGTAACGCCCAAGGAAGGCCACTCGTTGGTGCTCTGCCGGGCCCGCTCCCGTGAGCACACATGGACCCGGTTCCCCAGGCCTCATCAATAGATCCCGGCCCGCACCTACTGCGGCCGTTTCGGATTCCGAAGCGCATCGGCGACGTGTCGGTGCGCGAACGCGAGCTTGCCCTGGGCATGCTGGCGCTCGGCGGCGCGGCGCTTGCGCTGGTTGTCCCCCTTACCGCCAGGACGCTCGCACACCCTGGCGGCTTCGCCGCCCTTACCGCCGCTTCGGTGGTCGGCTGGATCCTCGCCGGCCTGCTGTGGTGGCGGGCTCGCCCGTGGAGCCGGATCGGCCCGCTGCTTTGCGCGATTGGTTTCCTGATTGCCCTGCAGAGCTTCCAAGGCAGCGCGAACGGGCTTGCGTTCAGCTTCGGCGTCTTGTTCGACCTGCCCACTGTTCTCCTTGCCTGGTACCTGGCGCTCATCTTCCCGGGCGAGCGGTTGGACGCTTCCGGGCGGCTGTTGATGGGGATCGCTTGCGCGGTGCTGCTCTTGGGCTATCTGCCGAGGTTTCTGCTCTCGGTCGATATCTCGGGTGCGACCCCGCTGGCGCGCTGCGACTCGGGATGCCCGCCGAACCACCTCATGCTCGCCTCAGAGCCCGGTGTCGCGAATGTTTTCCAGGACATCGAGCGGTGGGGTCGCGTCGCGATCACGCTCCTGATAGTCGGCGTGCTCAGCGGCCGTTTCCTGCGTGCCAGTCGCCCGCGGCGGCGGACCCTCCTTCCGGTCTACGCGGCGCTGGGTCTATGGCTCATCTCGTTCGCGGTGTACAACACGGCCGTCAACGCAAACGTGTCGGTGGACGTGCTGGACCGGATTGGCCTCGGCGTCACCGTCAGCCGGCTGCTCTACCCGCTCGCTTTCATAGCCGCGCTCGTCTTGGCACGCGCGTATGCCGGAGGAGCCCTTCAGACGATGGTCCACGAGCTGCGAACGGACTCTACGCTGCGCTCGGTCGACCAAACCGTCCGAAGCGTGCTCGCCGACCCTTCATCTCGGCTGGCCTTTTGGCTGCCGCAGAGCCGCCAGTACGTGGACGCTGCCGCGCACCCGGTTGAGCTGCCCGCGCCCAACAGCGATACCTCCGTCCACGTCTTCCGGTCGGCCGCCCGCGAACCCCTCGTCGCGATCGCGCACGACCCCGCGCTCGACGAGGATCCCGAGCTCCTCGAGGCGGCCGGCGAGGCCACGGTCATGGTGCTGGAGAATCGCCGCCTCGACGAGGAGCTTCGCCGGGCGCGCGAGGCACTCATTCTCTCCGAGCGGCGGCTCGGCGCTGCCGTCACAGACGAGCGAAAGCGGATCGAGCGAGACCTCCACGACGGCTCTCAGCAGCGGTTGGTCGCCATCCGCATCGGGCTCGAGCTGGCACGCGAGCGCGCCGAGGGCGATCCGGAGAGCCACGCCCGGCTCGCGAAGCTCGGCGAGCAGCTCGACCACGCGGTCGAGGAGCTGCGCGGACTCGTCCAGGGGATCTACCCATCCGTCCTGCCCGACTTTGGCCTGCGGGCTGCGCTGAAGGCGGCGGCAGAGCGCTCGGGCGTGCAGGTCGACCTCGACCTGCAGGAGACACCGCGCTATCCGGCGCACCTCGAGGCGGGTGTCTACTTCGCATGCGTCGAAGCGCTCCAGAACGCGGCAAAGCACGCGGGCTCCGGCGCGCACGTGAAGCTCCGGCTGTGGACCGATGGCGGACTGGTCTGCTTCTGCGTATCAGATGACGGGATCGGCTTTACCCCCGGAGTCGGCCGCAAGGGCCTGGGGCTGCGCAACATGGCCGACCGGCTCGCCGCGCTCGACGGAACCTTCAGTCTCGAGACCGGCCCCGGGAAGGGGACCGACGTCACCGGGTCCGTGCCGGTCGGGCGCCTGGCGCCGATCTAGCTCGGGTCGGGCCGGCGCAGCGCCTCCACCGCCTCGGAGACGGTGTGAAATGTCCGGTCGGCGCCGATCGCCTCGAGCACGCCGCCCCGCCGCCAGAGGTCGAGGACTGACGATTGGACGCGGGCGAGCGCCAGGGAGGCGCCCTTTGACCTCAGCTCCTGCGCGAGCTCGATCAGCATGTCGGCGCCGTCGGTGTCGGTGAGCGAGACGGCCTCGGCATCCAGCACCACGGCCTCGACCGTGTGCGGGTCGCTCGCGATCAACTCCCTCAGGCCATCGCGAAACCGGTTCGCGTCGGCGAAGAAGAGCGGGCCATCCACTCGCACGACGACCAGCCCTGGCACCTCCTGGAGGTCTGTATGCCGCTCGACGTCCAGGTAGGCGTCCGAGCCGGGCTTGCGGCCGAGCCTTCGGATCCCCGGGTGCGAGGATCGTGCAACGAGCAACAGCAGCGACAGCGCCACTCCGATGGCGATGCCCTGGATGATGCCCAGGAACAGGATTCCGAGCATCGCTCCCATGAAGAAGACCCAGTCGGGCCGGTTGACGCGGTAGTAGCGCTTGATGCCCACGAACGAGATCAGCCCCAACATGGCGTCGATCACGACCGCGCCCAGTGCCGCCGAGGGGAGCTCCTCGAACAGGCTCGCAAGGAGAAGCATGGTCAGCAGGACCAGACCGGCGTTGATCAAGGACGCCATCTGGGTTCGCTGACCCGCCGTGTCGGCGACAGACGTCTTCGAGAGGCTGCCGTCGTTGACGAAGCCCCCGACGAACCCGGCCGCGCCCGAGGCGGCACCCTGAGCTATGAGCTCCTGGTCGGGATCGATGTCGTACCCGTGCCTGCTCGCCACCGAGCGAGCCGCGGCGAGAGTCTCCGAATAGCCGACGAAGACCACCGAGAGGGCGCCCAGAAGCAGGGCGCCGAGTTCGCTCCACCCGACGCCTGGAAGCCCCACAGAGAACAGGCCGGTGGGAACGTGCCCGGTTACCGCGACCCCCTCGTCGGCCAGATCGAGCCCGACTGAGGCGACGATCGCGAGCGTCACCACGATCAGCGCCCGCGGCCACATCGGGAGCAGATAGCGCATCGCGAGCAGCAACGCGAGTGCCCCGGCACCGACCGCCAGCGTGGTCAGGTTCGTGTCCGGGATGTTCTGCACGGTGCCGATCAACTCCTCGGCGTAGCTTCCGTCCGTCTGCTCCACGCCGAGCAACTTGTACGACTGGTCGATCACGATGCCGATCGCAAAGCCGAGGATGAAACCCCTGAGCACGGCCTTTGAGAGGAAATTGGATACCCAGCCCATCCGCAGCGCGCCGAGCGTGATGTAGACCGCCGCCGTGGCAAGCGCGAGGGCAGCCGCCCACTCGGCGGCCTTGTCCGTGCCGATCGCCGCGGCTCCGGCCAGCGGGGTGATGGCGGCGGTCGAGACCGCCGCGACGGTCGCGCTCGGCCCCTGCACGAGTTGCCGCGAAGTGCCGAAGACGGCGTACGCGAGGAGTGCCGCGAACGCCGTATAGAGCCCGTACTGCACGGGCACGCCGGCGAGCGTGGCGTACGCAAGGCTTTGGGGCACCAGCAGCGCCCAAACCGACACAGCCGCGACGGCATCGGCCCTGAAGAGGTCGCCGCGGTAGCCCGGCAGCCACGAGAGGATCGGCAGCCAGCGCTTCACGGCCGGTCCTGCGCCTCGATCGGCTAGCGGTTCTCGTCCGCCGAAGCGCTCCGCGCCGCGGCGGCGAGCAGGTCCGGAGCGAGCTCAGCGAGCTCTGTGGTGCTCACGAACGCGTTGGCCAACGGCGCCCCGCCGCTGCGAGACACGGCATCCTCGAGCGCGCCCGCCCACTTGTGCTCGACAAGGACAGCGACCAACGCCGCGCCCGGCTCGAGCGCCTGCCCGAGCTCGAGGAGAGTTTCGCGCGACACGCCCCGATCGGAGCTGAGTGCCTTCTCGGTCGCGCGGCGTCGCGCGGCGGGCTCGAACCGAAAGCCGATCAGCGGCGCGACGATGCCGCCGCTGTCTCCCTGAAGATCGACGGCGACGAGCTCGCCGGTCTCGGGATCGCTCGCCACGAAGAGCGCCTCGAGGATCCGCAGCGCGCCGCCGCTCTCGACCCGCTCGAGAGCGCCCACGAGCCGGCCCTCGAAGTCGGCCTCGGGCCCGAATCCGTACACCAAGAGGTGGGCTTCGCGCAGTGGGGATCCGCCGGTCACGATCCCGGCGGCACCACGTCGCGCTCAACGCGCCGGGCGGCCTGCTCCTCTCGTCTCAGAGCCTCCAGGAACGCGACGTGCAGGCGGTGCCGGTCGGCACGGCCGGCACCGCACCATGCCTTGTAGTCATGAACGACCCGCTTCGAGGCGTCACGCCACTCCTGCAGATGCTCGGCGTGCAGGTCCGCAGCTTCGCTGACCCGAATCATACGAGCGAGCGTACGGCACCGAGCGGCGCAGCTCATCATCCAAATCGGGTGATCTGCCGCCTCGTGCTCAAACGTCCCACACGCACCGAAAGCCGGTGTTGCCGGTCGTCGAGTCCGGTTCCAGCGAATTGCGCGCAGCCACGCGGTAGCGGCGGCAGTAGGAGGCGTGGCACAGGTGTGAGCCGCCGCGCGTCGAGCGCCGCTCGCCCCGCCGCGGCCCCTGCGGGTTGGTCCGCTTGTCGCGCGTGTGGAAGTCGCGGCTGAACCAGTCCGAACACCACTCCCAGACGTTGCCGGTCATGTTGTACAGGCCATAGCCGTTGGGGGGAAAGGCGTCCGTGGGACAGGTCCCAAGGAAGCCGTCCTCGAGCGTGTTCTGACGCGGGAAGGTCCCCTGCCAGACATTCATCCAGTGCTCGCCGCCGGGCTCGAGCTCGTCGCCCCACGGAAACGCCTTTGCTTCGAGCCCTCCTCTGGCGGCGTACTCCCACTCCGCCTCGGTCGGCAGGCGGGCGCCGGCCCACTCGCAGTAGGCCTCGGCGTCGTTCCAGCTCACGTGCACGACCGGGTGGTCACCACGGTCGTCGAGCCCGGAGCCCGGGCCCTCGGGGCGGCGCCAGTCGGCCCCCTCGACCTGCCGCCACCAGGGCGCGGCCTGAACGCCGCGGGTGGGAGGAAAGTCGTCCGGAAGCAGGCCGGCGAACACGAACGACCAGCCGAATCGCTCGGCTTCGGTGACATACCCGGTCGCATCCACGAAGCGGGCGAACTCGAAGGTCGATACCGCGTGAGGCTCGACCCGGAAGGCGTCGAGCCGGACCCGGCGGAGCGGCCCTTCCCCATCGTCGGGGTAGGCGAAGCGATCGGTGCTTCCCATGAGGAACTCGCCGGCGTCGAGCGCCACCCCCCCGTCGCTCTGAGCGTCCACCGGGCGAGTGTACGCCGGGCGGCGATTCGGGCTCGACCATGACTCCGTGCGGGGCAGGTGCCGGAGACCAAGGGTCGAAATGGTGTGAGGTCGTGACCGAAGCCGACAGCGTCAAAATCGATCAGGATGAGCTGTCGGGGCTGGTCGCCACCCCGCGGTGGCTTCGGGACCTGGGTCTGACCTCCTGGCTTCTCGTCGGCGTGGTCCTGCTCTTGGTCGGAGCGGTGTGGATCCTCTCCCTGACCCACACGATCGTCATGCCGGTTATCACAGCGCTCGTGGTTGCCGCCGTCGCCGCTCCGCTGGTCCGCTGGCTGGGGAGCCACCGCATCCCTCGCGGCCTGAGTGCGGCGCTCGTGCTGGTCTCGCTGATCGTCCTCGCTGCGGGCGTGGTGTTCATCGTCGTCGCGGGCATCACGAGCCAGACCAGCGACCTCAGCGGACACCTTTCGGATGCGAAGAACACGATTGAGGGCTGGCTCAAGGACCTGGGCGTCGATCCGAGCAAGGCCAGCGACGCGAAGAACGACGCGAGCTCCTCGGCCAGCACCGCCGTAAGCACCCTGCTTCAGGGAGTCGCGGGCGGCCTCAAGGAACTCTCATCGCTGGTCTTCTTTCTCGCGCTGACGGCTCTAAGCCTCTTCTTCCTCCTCAAGGATGGCCCGGCGATCCGTTCGTGGGGCGAGCGTCACTCCGGGGTGCCGATACCGGTTGCCCGCACCGTGACCGACCGCGTGCTGCAATCGATGCGCGGCTACTTCTTCGGCGTCACGATCGTGGCGGCGTTCAACGCAGTGGTGGTCGGGGTGTCGGCGGTCGTGCTCGGCATCCCGCTTGCCGGGACGATCGCGGCGATCACCTTCCTCGGGGCCTATGTCCCCTATCTCGGAGCCTGGACCGCAGGGGCGTTCTCTGTGCTCATCGCGCTTGGAGGGGCCGGCACGGACGCGGCCGTCGGCATGATCGTTGTCCAGCTCCTGGCCAACGGCATTCTTCAACAGCTTGTCCAGCCAATCGCCTACGGGGCCGCGCTCGGCATCCATCCGCTCGCCGTCCTGGTGGTGACGATCGGCGGCGGGTGCCTATTCGGGGCGGTGGGATTGGTCCTCGCCGCCCCGCTCACCTCCGCCGTGACGAAGATCTCGGCTGACCTCGCGCGCGCACGCGCGGAACAAGCCGGCGAATCGGGCGATGGCGCGGCGCCTGCTCCGCAGCCGGGGTAGCTCGGAAAGTTCTCGTTCGGAGCTTGGGCTGTGCGGGGCGAGCGCCGGCCGGCGCCCTCCCCAGAGGCTTACTACCTGGGTTGGAAGGGCTGGTGCTCCAGCTCGCCGCCGGCGATGACAAGCGAGGTGGACTCCGGGATCTCATGCCAGGCGCCCGGCAGGTCGACGAGCGGCTCGGAGACCACGACGCGATCCCCCTCGCTCAGCCGCTGAAGCCGCTCGTTCTCGGGGTGGAGCCGCTTTAGCGCGTCGACGTCGGCGGAGACGAAGAGCGTGCGCGAGTCGTGGTCGGACGAGTACCGGATCGCCCAGAGCCGCTCCCCGTCGCTGATCCCGAAGGTGCCCTGGACGGGGCTTGCGACCCCGCGCCCGCTCGCCGTGGATTCGACCAAGCCGAGCGCCTGCTCCATTGCGCCGGGCGGATCGTCCTCGAGCCCGAACGTCAGCGCCAGGTGGAAGACGAGCTCTGAGTCGGTCGACCCCGTGATGTCGTTGAAGAGAGACGGGTCGACCGCCATCAGCAGGTCCCGGCGCAGCGCTGCGATCCCGGCGATCATGCCGTTGTGGACGAACAGCCAACGGCCGTTGCGAAAGGGATGGCAGTTGGTCTGCTGGACTGGGCTGCCGATCGCGGCCCTGATGTGCGCGAGAAACAACGGAGACTCGATGTGATCCGCCAGCTCGCGCATGTTGGAGTCGTTCCACGCCGGGTTGACGCTGCGGTAGCGAGCCGGACCGGTGCGGGCGTCCACGCCGTACCAGCCCACCCCGAAGCCGTCGCCGTTCGTGGTCTCCGCGCCCATCCGCGAGTGCAGGCTCTGGTCGATCAGCCCGTGCTGGGTCCGATAGAGCAACTCTCCCATCAGCAGAGGCTGCCCCACAAACGCGTTCCAGCGGCACATCAGGCCGGTCGCGGCTCGTCTGAGAGGATCCTGGCCTTCTCGGCCTTGTACTCGGAAGCGTCGAGCACGCCGCTGTCGCGCATCTGACCGAGGCGTTCGAGCTGATCGAGGCGCGGGTCGGAGGCCGGCGAGGATCCGCTGTCGCGTCCCCGGCCCAGGCCGGCCAGCCACTTTCGGAGGCGCTCGCCGGCATCGTGGTGATCGGCGTCCGGGAACTCGCGCATGGTCTGGCGGCGCAGGGCCTCCACTCCCGCCGCCAGCAGGCCAATCAGGATCAGCGCGGGAATCACCAGGCGGAAGGCCGGAGTGGGCGCCCAGGCGATGAGCACGAGGACGATCACGCCGAACGCGCCCCACGCGTAGCGAGGCTCGCGCAGGTATGGCGCGAGGCCGCGGCGCGTCCCCACGGCCCAGGCCGTCGGCCCCGCGAGCCAGGCCGCGAACACGATTGCGACCCCGTAGATGAGCGTCGCAGTGGCCACCTGCACGAGCAGGGAGGTGCCGGTGTTCCACGCGTCCTCGGCCGCCGGTCGCACGGCCTCCGTGCTCGCGAGGGCGTCCACGACCGCGCCCCCGGCGATGGAGCGGGAAACCAGAGCGGCCGCGGCCGCGAAGATGAAGCCGATGCCGCACGCTCGCAGCGCCTCGCGCCGCCAGCCCCGGGCCAGGTAGACGCCCAGTCCAAAGAGCAACAAGGCCAGCGCAACCAGCACGACGGCCAGCGCCTTGAGGAGCCGGACTCCCTCCTGGGCCGCTTCGAGCTCGTCCGAATGGAAGAGCACGATCGACGCGGCACTCGCGGGGAGCTTGTCTTCCACGCGTCCTCCGACTCCCAGGTTGGCCTGAGTTTGGCTGAGCAGGCTCGAGAGGTTGAGGGTCACGTCGCCGTTGGAGGTCGAGAGGGTGTCGCCCCCGCCGTCTATGACTTCGAGCAAGCGGATGTGGGCGCGCCGGTTGGCCGCCTCCCAAAGCTCCTGGACCCGCGGCCGCTCGAGGAGCACGTCGACCCGCTCGTCCGCGAGCGTCCTCAGGCCACTGGCGGCCGGGCCGGCGAGCGTGCTCGCCCCGGCAGGTTCAAGGACCCGATCGAAGACCTCTTCGAGCTCACCCTTCACGTCGACGTTCGCGTACAGCTCGTCGACGAGGAACAGGCCGATCTGCTTGCGTATCGTGTCCTTCTCCAGGAGCTCGCTGCTGGTCTCGGTCCAGTTGTCGGTATTGAGCAGCTGGCGGTTGGCCCAGATCGCGAAGATCGCGAGGAAGGTCAGAAGCGACGCGACCACGATCAGCGCCAGGGCGAGCTTGCGGTGAGCACGGCGGGGCGTCGAGTCCGCCGCCGTCGTCTGGGTGTCTTCGATCTCTGTCATTCCTCCACCTCTTCTCCGGCGACGCCAACGAGACCTGCATCGCGCGCGCGGTCGACCGCGGCGCCTCGGCATGACACTCCAAGCTTTCGGTAGATCCCGCGCGCGTGCGTCTTGACCGTGTTGGGCGAGACGAACAGCCGTTCCGCGATCTCGCGAAACGAAAGGTGGCTCGGGAGATAACGCAGGACGCGCAGCTCGGCCGTCGTGAGCGACCAATCGGCCTCGGCGGTGGAGTCAAGGGCGAGGACGATCTCGGCCTGGGTTTGCTCCAGCCATTCGGTCAGCACGCCCGCGTCCGCGGTCCGGCTCAGCGGGCCGGCGGCCATCGCAAGCAACTCTCGAGCGGCGGTGAGGCCGTTCACCCGACGCGTCGCGCGCGCCACGAAGATGCGGCACTCCACCTCGTACCAAGGGCTCGGGTCCACGATCTCATCCAGAAGCTCGAGGGCGTGGCGCAGGTCTTGGCGCGCCTCGTCCGCGCGGCCTTGCTCGGCTCGGACCGCGGCCGACACGGCTACCACCAGGGCCATCATCGGGCACCGGTCCAGGCCGCAGCGACCGACCTGGGCTACTGCTCGCGCGGCAAGGACGCCCGCCCTGTCGGGGTCGCCCTCGTCGGTCGCCAGGAGCGCCAGCTGAGCGAGGCAGAGCGCCTGGAACATTGGCGCCGGCACAACGGCGCGATGGGCGGCTTCTTGGAGCCGTTCCCGGGCTCGGGCCCGTTCGCCCGTCAGGTGCAGGGCCACCCCCTCGTAGAACAGGCAGAGCGGGTTCCAAGGACTGTCCGCGTCGAGCAGTATGCGGGCGCGAGCCGCGTCCGAGCCCATCTTCGCGACACCCTCGCGCCCGATCGCTGCCTGCATGATCGCCACGCCCCCCTCGACAAGGCGCGTGTCGCGCGGGGCGCGGTCGGCGAGCCACGTCCAGCGCTCAGCCTCGTCCAGGTCGCCGGCCGCGAGGCTGCCGCCCGCGGCCGCGAGCGCAAGGATCGGACTGCTCGACAGCTCATCCTCGGTGAAACGGCCGAGCCGCACGCGCACCGTCTCGTCGCTTCCGCGTCCCACGTGCTGGAGCGCGCTGCCCCACAAGAGGCGCCCGGCCCGCTGGAGCTCCTGGGCCGCTATGGCGTGATCGATCGCACCGGCGGCGTCGCCGTGACGTTCGCACCACTCACCCGCGCGTCTGTGCAACCCGGCTTCGTGATCGGGCTCTCGGCGGCGCAGCTCCGAGCGCAGCACGTCGGCGAACAGGCCGTGGTAGCGATAGGACGTTTGGCTTCGGTCGAGCGCCACCAGCATGACGTTGGAGCGCGCGAGGCGCGCGAGCATGGACGCGGAGCCGTCGCGCTCGAGCACGGCATCGCACAGCGGTGCCGACAGGCGCTCGAGCACCGAGGTCCTGGTCAGGAACTCGGTCTCCGCCGCGGACAGCCCCGAGAGAAACTCCTCGCGCACGTACTCGGACACGAAGCGATCGTCGCCCGAGAAGTCGTCCGCAGTCGCATCGTTCCCGTTCCGTCCACGCAGGGAGAGCGCCGCGAGATGGAGCCCGGCCGGCCAGCCCTCGGTCCGGCGCACCAGCGAGAGCACCTCCTCCGGCGAGAGCTCGATGCCCGCTTGGTGCATGAGCCCCGCGGCCTCTGACCTGGTCATGGCGAGCTGCTCCGCCGTGAGCTCGAGCGAGCTGCCCTGGGCACGCATGCGCCCGACCGGGAGCGCGGAGTCGCTGCGCCCCGCGAGCACGAGCTGAGAACCCGGAAGCAGGGACTGCCCGATCGCGATCACGGACCGTCGAGCGGCTGGCGCCTTCAGCGTGTGCACATCGTCGAGCGCCAGGACGCAGGACAGCTCTCTGGCGCTCAGAGCCCTCGCGAGGCGCTGGAGCGCCACCGTTGCCGCGTCCGCGCGCTTTGAGGACAGCGCCTCGAACACCTCCCAGCCGAGCGGCTCGACGGCGTCGAGCGCGAGCGCGATGGCTGAGAGCAGAGTCGTCGGGTCGTTGTCGGCCTCGTCCAAGGTGACCCATGCGAAGGGGCGGTCGTCGCGGGTCGCCCACTCCGACAGCAGCGTCGTCTTTCCGTAGCCGGCCGGAGCGATGAGGAGGGCAACCGGGACGTCCCGCGCTTCAGCGAACTGCCGGACCAGCCGCTCGCGGGGCACGAGCCGGGGGTGCGCGGAGGCGCGCCGGCCCTTGAGGCTCAGGAGGCCGGTCTCTATGAGCGGCGAGTCCGCATCGCGCGCAGGTGCCGTCAAGGCTGGGGCCACGGCTTGGGACCCTCTCAGTGGCAGGGCCGGCGGGCAACGGCGCGCGCCTGCGTTTGGGGTGCGGCTGACTTCTGTGCCGGGTGCGGCTGCTTTCTGGCAGATTTGCAGCCGTGACGCGCGTAATCGTGGCTGACGACGACTTCATCTTCCGCGAAGGGCTGGGCGAGTTGCTCGCCACGCGCGCCGGGATGGATGTCGTCGGGGCATGTGGGGACCTCGAGGCGCTGCTGGAGGGGGTCGAGGGGCAACGCCCGGACGTCGTGATCACGGACATTCGCATGCCGCCCACGAAGACCACCGAGGGCATTCAGGCCGCAATGCTGCTGCGTGAATCGCACCCGCAGATCGGCGTTGTCGTGCTCAGCCAGCACGCGGACGCCGCCTACGTGCTCGCGCTGCTCGAGTCGGGGTCGAACGGCCGCGCGTACCTCCTCAAGGAGCGGCTCCACGACATCCGCGAGCTGAGCGACGCAATCGAAACGGTGCAGGGCGGCGGGTCGGTGATCGACCCGAAGGTCGTGGAGCTGCTTGTGTCGGCGCAGGCGCGAACGGACAACTCTCCGCTCAAGGGGCTGAGCGAGCGCGAGCGCACAGTGCTGGCGGAGATCGCACTCGGCAAGAGCAACCTGGCCATCGCTCAGACGCTCCGGCTCTCCCAGCGTTCCGTGGAGAAGCACACTCATGCGATCTTCGTGAAGCTGGGGCTCTCGAACGTGGAGGAGATAAGCAAGCGCGTCAAGGCCGCACTGCTGTTCCTGGCCGAGGGGCAAAGGGCGCCAGGAGCCTGACGGGCGGCTCCACCGGCGGATATCGTTGGCGTGTGGCGATCCGCGTTGTCGTGGCAGAGGACAACCTGCTCGTGCGGGAGGGTGTTCAGCAGCTACTCGCCGGCTCACCGGGCGTCGAGGTGGTCGCGGCCTACGGGGATGTCGACGCCCTTCTCGGCGCGGTGGAGCAGGATCCGCCGGATGTGGTTCTGACGGATATCCGGATGCCTCCGTCCAACACCGACGAGGGCATTCGCGTCGCGGACCAGCTGCGCGAGACCTGCCCGTCGACTGGAGTTATCGTCCTGAGCCAGTTCGCCGACGCCGCCTACGTGCTGGCGCTGCTCGAACGTGGCTCCGATCGGCGCGGTTACCTGCTGAAGGAGCGCCTGCATGACCGTCGCCAGCTCGTGTACGCAATTGACACCGTCGCGCGCGGCGGGTCGGTGATCGACCCCAAGGTGGTAGAGCTGCTCGTGGAGGCCAAGGCCCGCGTCGCCCGGTCGCCGCTGTCCGAGCTCACTCAGCGCGAGCGCGAGGTGCTGGCCGAGATGGCGGAGGGCAAGAGCAACGCCGCAATCGCCGACTCGCTGGTCCTGACAAAGCGGGCGGTCGAGAGGCACGTCAACTCGATCTTCATGAAGCTGGGGCTGGGCGCCTCGGAGAAGGTTTCAAAGCGCGTCAAGGCGACTCTGATGTTCCTTGCTGACATTTCACCCTGAAGGGATGATGTGAGCCGGGTACGCGCGATCTATAGATTCGCCGCCTGAGAAGAGCAGGCCGACTGCCGACGAACGGAGAAATGGATGGAAGCCCACAACGAGGAATTCGGGCCTGTCGACATCGTGGTGATCGCCTACCCGGCCGACGCCCCGATGACCGGCGAGGCCATCCCCATCGTGATGGACCTGGTCGAACGCGGGATCATTCGCATACTCGATGTCCTGTTCGTCATGCAGAACGACGACGGAACGGTCTCCGGCTTCGAGGCCCAGGATCTCGAGGCCGGCAAGGCCGGGGACTTCAAGGTCTTCGAAGGGGCCTCGACCGGCCTGCTTGGCGAAGAAGACGCCGCAACAGCCGCCGCGGCGATCGAGCCCGGGAGCGCCGCCGTCCTGATCGCATATGAGAATCGCTGGGCCGCTCCGTTCGCGGCCGCCGTGCGCCGCAACGGCGGCGTGGTGGTAGACAACCAGCGCATCCCTGTCGAGGACCTGATCCGCGCTCTCGACGCCGTCGACGCGACGGCCTGACCGAAAGGACCATCCCATGCCAGGATTGCTTCGCGGCGTTGCCCGCACCGCCGTTATCGCCGGCACCGCCACCACCGTCTCCAACCGCGTGAGCCGGCGCCAAAGCCAGAAATGGGCTGCGCAGGAAGCGCCGCCCGAGCCGCCGCCCCAGCAATACGCAGCGCCACCGCCGCCCGCCGCCGCCGCCGGGGACGATCGCCTCGAGCAGCTCAAGAATCTGGGCTCCCTCAGGGAGCAGGGAGTCCTGACCGAGGAGGAGTTCGCGGCCGAGAAGGCGCGCATCCTCGGCAGCTGAGCTCCGTCATTCGTAGGCGTCGGCGAAGAAGTCCGCATCCTCCTCGGAGGCGGCCTGGAAGACGACGGTCTTGACGATCGTCGTCTTCTCGCCGCTCTTCGCGACCTCGTCGGCATATGTGTGTGCCTCCGCCTCGGTGGCGAAGTCCCGCGCGCTGCCGGACTTGTCGCCGGTGATGGCGACCCCGCCCTCGGCGCCGTCGAGCGACGCCCTGGGCAGCGGCGTCACCACCAGGCCCGAGCCCTCAAGGGCGATGGCCAGGTCGCCGAATGCACGAGCTGGTGGCGGCGCGACCGCGCCACCGTCCGTGTTGGACTCGTCGTCGTCTCCACACGCGCTCATGGAGATGAGCAAGAGCGCGACCAAGCCCAGGGTGAGTGTGCGGCGCGTCTTTTTCATGGCCTTCATGCGAGCACGCCACTCGCCGTCCGGCATCACCTCGTTGGGGTGAACGGGGCAGGATCACCCGATCGGGATGATGAGCCGCACGGAGGCGGTACGTAGCCTCGCTCACGCTCCCGACGAAAGGCCTCGCGATGAGCCAGCCGATGTTCTTCTTCGCCGGCGTCTACGAGGACGTCGCCGATGCCGACGCCGACTACGAGTCGATCAAGGCGCTGCACGCCGGCGACTTCGATGAGGCCGAGCAGGAGGCCCTCGCGGCGATGGAGCTGTCCGCGAAGGCCGGCTGACTCTCCCTCGCGTGGCCACCGAAGCCCTAGCCCCAGCGTACGACCAGCACCCGGGCTGGCAGCCCGCGAGGCCCCGTCTGAGCCTCGTCCGCCTGCTGGTGGGCTGGATCGTCGCCGCCGCGGCGGTCTGGGTGGCCGCGTTCATCGTTCCCGGCTTCAGCCTGGAGGAGCCGGGCTCCGCCTTTTTCGTCGCCGCCGCTATCGCCGTCCTCAACGCCATCCTGCCGGCACTCGTGGCCGCGCTGCGGCTGCCATTCACGCTGGTACTGGGCTTCGTGCTCGTTCTGCTCGTCGATGCGCTCGCTCTCGTTCTGGCAGACGACCTGTTGCCGGAGTTCGGGCAGGTCGACTCGTTTGGGAGCGCGCTGCTCGCCTCGATCGTGATAGCTGCGGCCTCGATCGTGTTCGAGGTCGTCGTGGGGACAAACGACGACGACGAGAGCGCGCTGCGGGTGGTGCGCCGGGTGGCGCGGCGCCAGGGCAGGGCGGACCCTACGGATGTCCCGGGGATCGTCTTCCTCGAGATAGACGGACTGGGCCTTCCGATTCTCCGGCGCGCGTTGCGCGACGGAAGCGCACCCGTGATGGCTCGCTGGATGGAGGAGGACGGCTACCGGCTGACCGAATGGGAGACCGACCTCTCGTCCCAGACCGGCGCAAGCCAGGCCGGGATCCTGCTGGGTTCGAACGAGGACATCCCGGCGTTTCGGTGGGTGGAGAAGGAGACCGGGACCATGATGGTGTGCTCCTCGCCACAGGATTGCGCAGAGATCGAGCGCCGCCGGTCCACGGGCGTCGGCCTGCTGACCGACGGCGGCGCCAGCCGCGGGAACCTGCTCTCGGGAGAGGCCGCGGAAACGATCCTGACCGTAAGCCGCATGGAAGCAGAGAAGGGGGCGAATCCGGGCTACCGAGCGTTCCTGGCCCACGGGGCGAACGTGACCCGGGCGCTCGTCCTGTTCTTCTGGGAGGTATTGCTCGAGTGGTCCGCGGCGCTGCGAGCGGCGCGGCGCGACGTGCGTCCTCGCGGCCATCGAGGAGGCTATTACCCCTTCCTGCGCGGTGCGCTGTGCGTGGTCGTCCGCAACATGATCGTGTTCGGCGTCCTCACCGACATGATGCGCGGGCGCCCGGCCGTGTACGCGACATTCTCGAGCTACGACGAGGTAGCGCATCACTCGGGCCTCGAACGAGCCGACACTCTCGAGGCGCTGCGCAAGCTCGACCAGCAGTTCGGCAGAATCGAGCGCGCGCGCCGCTATGCGCCGCGCCCGTATGAGCTGGTCGTATTGTCCGACCACGGACAGACGCAGGGCGCGACGTTCAAGCAGCGCAACGGCTACGGGCTCGAGGACCTGGTCGAGCGCTCCTTGGCCGGCGGCGAGGTTGCGGCGTTTACAGGAGGGGACGAGCAGAATGCGATGGTCGGGCACGCCGTCGGCGAGGCCACCGGCTCCAAGCCGAAGAAGCGTGCCAAGAACGACGTCTCCGACCGCCACGTGGTGGTGCTCGGATCCGGCAACCTGGGCCTGATCTACCTGATGGAGGAAAAGCGGCGCCTGACTGTCGAGGAGATCAACGAGCGCCACCCGCGCCTCGTCCCGGCGCTGCGCGAGCACCCCCACGTCGGCTGGCTGCTCATTCGCTCGGCCGAGCACGGCCCGGTGGTTCTCGGATCCGCCGGGACGCGCTACCTCGGCTCCGGCAAGATCGAGGGCGAGGACCCGCTCGCGTCGTTCTCGGAAACGGCAGGTCAGCACCTGACCCGAACCGACG
>JBEVKF010000164.1:0-11315 GCA_040509755.1 Thermoleophilaceae bacterium
TAAGGTGGGGGGGGGGTGGCCGCTGCGCTCCCGGGAGGCGGCCGGCTTGGCCGTCGTTGTCGCGTTAGCGGGCCCTGGGCCCGGTAACTCGACAATCGACTGGCTCAGCGGCAGGCGCGCCGCTTGGTGTCGAGCGTTACGGCCCGCCCGTCGTCGAGGCGTACGCGGGCACGCAGCAGGAAGCGCCGGCCGGCCAGCACGCCGGCGGCGCTGACTCGCTTGCGGAACGCGGGCGTGGCGTCGCGGGCCAGCCGCCGGAAGCTTGCGGGATCCGCCGGCGTGCCTCGCTTCGGACGCCGGCGCACGAGGAACTCCACCCGCTCGATCGCGCCGGCGTCGTCCCCGCGCACGGCGGTGACGAACCCACATCGCCGGCGCACCGCGCCGAGCCGCAGCGCGGGCTTCGCCCGGCAGCTCGCGCCCGCACAGCCGCGCAGCAGGGCGAGCCGCGCCGCCAGCGCGCGTCGCAGCGGTGCCAGCTCCGCCAGGCCGGCCACGTTTGTCAGCTCGTCGGGATCGCCGGCGAGGTCGTACAGCTCGGCCTCGCCGCTCGCGTGCTCGACGTACTTCC
The DNA here is from genome assembly GCA_040509755.1 of Thermoleophilaceae bacterium. Taxonomy (GTDB): domain Bacteria; phylum Actinomycetota; class Thermoleophilia; order Solirubrobacterales; family Thermoleophilaceae; genus JACVRW01. The sequence continues at coordinate 572 of JBEVKF010000164.1, forward strand.
AGCGGTAGTTGCGCAACCCCGTGAAGGTGAGGGTGCTGTTGTTGCCGCCCTCGAGGAGCAGCTCGCGTCCCCACTGGACCCCGGGATCGTCGATCAGGCCGAAGAGCGAGCGCCCGTCCTGCAGGCGGCCCGGAGTCGCGTCGGCGGCGTCGAGGATCGTGGGCGCCAGGTCGGCGTTGGTCACGAGCTGGGACCGGCGCTCGCCCGCGGGCACCCCGGGGCCCCGCATGAGCAGCGGCAGCCGGATCGACGGCTCGTACACGAGCAGCTTGCCCTGGCGGACACGGTGCTCGCCGTGGAAGAAGCCGTTGTCGCTCGTGAACAGGATCAGGGTGTCGTCCAGCTCCCCGGTGCCCTGCAGCCCTGCGACGATCGAGGCGACGGCCTCGTCCACGGCCAGCAGCGACTCCAGACGCTGCTGGTAGGCCTCCTGGATGGAGGCCGCCTGCGCATCGGTGATCAGCGGCCGGCGCTGCATCGCGGCAGGCTTGTCCGTCACATCCGCCTCGTTGAAGGAGGCCGGCCGCGGGAGCAGGACCGTGGAGAACGCATTGATGTGGCGGGGAGCCACGGCGGGCGTGGAGCGGCCCGTGGGGTCGTCGGGCTCAATCGGCCCGCCGGCGTGAGGGGCGAGGAAGGCGACCGACAGGTAGAAGGGCTGGCTCGAAGGCGCGGCCGCGGCGATCAGCTCGTTGGCCCTCCGGGCGAAGAAATCCGTGGAGTAGAACTCGGGCTCCCCCGCGGCGCCGTAGGTGACCAGCGTCCCGTTCTCGTTGACCGTGTAACCGTAGAAGTTGTAGGTCGAGGGGTCCACCGTGCCGTGCCAGTCGTTGAAGCCCGGCGGCACCTCGGTTTGGGGCGAGACCTGGCCGTAGCCGTTGAGGAACTTGCCCACGTGCATGGTCCGGTAGCCCGCGGCCTGCAGCCACAGCGGGAGCCAGTTCGACTTGTCGAGGCGTGAGTACCCCCCGGCGGGCAGCGCATTGCCGAGTACGCCGTGGTTGTGGGCGTACTGGCCGGTGTTGAGCGTGGCGCGCGAGGGACAGCAGAGCGAGTAGTTGACGAAGCTCCTCGTGAACGTCGTTCCCCCACCTCCGAGCAGGGCCACGGTCTTCGGCATCACCGACATCGAGTCGAGCGTCTGGTCGTCGGTCATCAGCACGACGATGTTCGGCTTGGCCGTGGCCGCGGGAGCGAGCGCGAGCAGGATCACGGCGGCGAGGGCGAGCGTGTAGCGCGGGCGCATGATGCCTGAACACGGCCACGCCGGAATGGGTGCGGAGGCCGATTGAAGCGGTACGCTCGTGGGTCTCGTGAAACCAGATCCGCTCGCAACGTTGACCCCGCAGGTCCGTGATTGGTTCACGCGCTCCTTCGAGCGTCCGACCGAGGCGCAGGCCCAGGCGTGGCCCGCGATCGCCAGCGGTGAGAACGTCCTGGTGTCGGCGCCCACGGGCTCGGGAAAGACGCTCGCCGCGTTCCTGTGGGGCCTCGATCGCCTGGCGGCCGAGCCCGGCCGCGGCCGCCTCGTCTACGTCTCCCCCCTGAAGGCGCTCTCGTACGACGTCGAGAAGAACCTGCGCGCCCCGCTCAAGGGCATAGGCGGCGACATCCGCGTCGCCATCCGCACCGGCGACACCCCCCAGAAGGAGCGCCAGGCGATGCTGCGCACGCCACCCGACGTGCTCATCACCACACCCGAGTCGCTCTACCTGATGCTCACGTCGAAGGCGCGGGAGTTCCTGGTGGATACCGAGGCGGTGATCGTCGACGAGATCCATGCGGTGGCGCGCACCAAGCGCGGCGCCCACCTCGCGCTGACGCTCGAGCGCCTCGAGCACCTCGCCGGCCGCAGGCTGCAGCGCATCGGGCTGTCGGCGACACAGCGCCCGCTCGAGGAGGTCGGCCGTTTCCTTGTCGGGAGCGGCCGGGAGTGCAGGATCGTGGACGCGGGCATGCGTAAGCCGCTCGACCTCAAGATCCACGTGCCGGTCGACAACATGCGCGAGCCGGACGCCGGGCCCTCGGAGCTCGGCCACCTGTCCGGCGGCGAGTCCACGCAGCGCTCGATCTGGCCGGCCATCTATCCCGAGCTGCTCGAGCTGATCCGCGCGCACCGCTCGACGATCGTGTTCGTCAACAACCGCCGCGGCGCCGAGCGGCTGGCGGTGCGCCTGAACGAGCTGGACGAGGAGGGCAGCCCGAGCACCGAGCCGGCACCCGCGATCGCCCGCGCCCACCACGGCTCGCTCGCCCGCGAGGAGCGATTGGTGGTCGAGGACCTGCTCAAGTCGGGCGAGCTGCCCTGCCTGGTGGCGACCTCCTCACTCGAGCTCGGCATCGACATGGGCGCCGTCGACCTCGTGATCCAGGTGGAGTCGCCCAAGTCGGTCACCGCGGGCCTGCAGCGCATCGGCCGTGCCGGCCATGGCGTCGGCGAAGTCTCGCGCGGGCGCATCTTCCCCAAGTTCCGCGCCGACCTGCTCGAGTGCGCCGTGGTCGTCAAGCGCATGCGCGACGGCGACATCGAGGCGACCGTCGTGCCGCGCAACCCGCTCGACGTCCTCGCCCAGCAGATCGTGGCGATGACCGCGACCGGGGACGAGTGGAAGGTTCTCGAGCTGCACGAGGTGGTGCGCCGCGCCTACCCGTTCGCCGAGCTATCGCGCGAGCTGCTCGACTCCGTGCTCGACATGCTCGACGGGCGCTACCCCTCCGAGGAGTTCGCCGAGCTGCGCCCGCGCATCGTGTGGAACCGCGTGGAGGACAGAGTGCGCTCGCGCAAGGGCGCGCTGCAGCTGGCGGTCACCAACGCCGGCACGATCCCCGACCGCGGCCTCTACGGCGTCCACCTGCCGGACGGGCGCCGCGTTGGCGAGCTCGACGAGGAGATGGTCTACGAGGCGCGGCCCGGCCAGACCTTCCTGCTGGGCGCTTCGACCTGGCGCATCGAGGAGATCACCCGCGACCGGGTGATCGTCACGCCCGCGCCGGGAGCGCCGGGGGCGGTCCCATTCTGGCGCGGCGACGGCGTCGGCCGCTCGAAGGAGCTAGGCGAGGCGATCGGCGCCTTCGCGCGCGAGTCGGTGGAGCGCGATCCGGCGGAGCTGGCCGCCGAGTACGACCTCGACGAGCGCGCCGCCAAGAACTTGTCGAGCTTCCTGCGCGAGCAGCGCGACGCCACGCGCGTGGTGCCGAGCGACCGCACGATCGTCATCGAGCGCTTCCGTGACGAGATCGGCGACTGGCGCCTGTGCGTGCTGTCCCCCTACGGCGGGCGCGTTCACGCCGCCTGGGCGCTCGCCCTTTCGGCCCGGGTACGGGACGAGTTCGGGCTCGAGTCGGACGCCATCTGGTCCGACGACGGCATCATCGTCCACCTCCCCGACGCCGACGAGCCGCCGGGGGCGGAACTGGTGCTCGTGGCGCCCGACGAGCTCGAGGAGCTGGTCGTGCGCGAGCTCTCGGGGTCCGCCCTGTTCGGAGCGCGCTTTCGCGAGAACGCGGCCCGCGCGCTGCTGCTCCCGCGCGCACGGCCCGGCAAGCGCACACCGCTCTGGCAGCAGCGGCTGAAGGCGCAGTCGTTGCTCGAGGTGGCCAAGCGCTACGGCCAGTTCCCGATCGTGCTCGAGACCTACCGCGAGTGCCTGCGCGACGTCTTCGACCTGCCCGGGCTCGAGGCGCTGCTGCGCGGGCTGCACACGCGCGAGCTCTCGCTCGTAGAGGTGGAGACGAGCCGCGCCTCGCCCTTTGCCTCCTCGCTGCTCTTCGACTACGTCGCCACCTACATGTACGAGGGCGACACGCCCAACGCCGAGCGACGCGCCGCGGCGCTCTCGCTCGACCGCGACCTGCTCCGCGAGCTGCTCGGCCAGGAGGAGCTGCGCGAGCTGATCGACCCCGGCGCGCTGGCCGAGGTCGAGGACGACCTGCAGCGCCGCAGCGAGCGCACCAGGGCCGCCAACTCCGACGGCCTGCACGACGTCCTGCGTGCGCTTGGCGACCTGACCGCCGAGGAAGCACAGGAGCGCTGCCACGAGGCGGTGTCGGCGCAGCGAATGCTGCGTGACCTCGAGCGGGACCGGCGCGCGATCCGCATGCGCATCGGCGGGGAGGAGCGCTGGACCGCCTCCGAGGATGCCGGCCTGTTTCGCGACGCCCTCGGCGCGGTACCTCCCGGAGGCCTGCCGGAGGTCTTTCTGGAGGAGGTCGATGAGCCCCTCGCGCGCCTCGTGCGCCGCTACGCGCAGACCCACGCGCCGTTCACCACCAAGGACGTGAGCGAGCGCTACGGGATCGATCTCGGCCCGGTGCTGCGCGAGCTCGAGGCCTCCGGCGGCCTGATCCGTGGGGAGTTGCGCCCCGGTGGCAGCGAGCGCGAGTGGTGCGATCCCGACGTGCTGCGCCGCCTGCGCCGCGCATCGCTCGCGACCCTGCGCAAGGAGGTGGAGCCCGCCGAGCAGCGCGCGCTCGCTCGCTTCCTGCCCGCCTGGCAGGGCGTCGATCTCTCGCCGCCGGGCGGCGCCGGAGTGGACCGTCTGCGCGAGCTGCTGGTGCCGCTGCAGGGCGTGACGCTGGCGCCCGAGGTCTGGGAGCGCGATGTGCTGCCGCGGCGGGTGGGCGCCTACTCGCCCGCCTGGATGGACCAGCTCTGCGCGAGCGGCGAGCTCGTCTGGGTCGGCGCGGGCGCGCTCGGCCGCAGCTCCGGACGGGTCGCGCTCTACTTCCGCGACGACGCGCGCTGGCTTGGGCCGCCGCCCTTCAAGGGAGAGCGGCCCGACGGGCCGGTGCACGAGCTGATCCGCGAGCGGCTCGAGCGCGGCGCGGCGTTCTGGAGCGACCTGCTGGCCGACGTCTCCCTGAGCGAGCCGGTCGAGCTCCAGGAGGCTCTGTGGGACCTCGCGTGGGCGGGCGAGGTGACAAACGACGCTTTCGCGCCGCTGCGCGCACCGCGCCTCTCGCTTGCCAAGCAGACCCGCGACGCCGGACGCCGCTTCGCCCGCCGCCGGCGGCCCGGAGCCCCTCAGGTCCAGGGCCGCTGGTCGCTGACCGCGCCGCTGTTCGCCGGCGCGCCCGCCCACGGGCCGCGCATGCGCGCGCTCGCGGAGGTCCTGCTCGAGCGCCACGGCATCGTCACGCGCGAGGCCGTGCTTGCAGAGGGCGTGCCGGGCGGGTTCGCGGGGCTCTACGGCGAGCTCTCGAACCTCGAGACCCTTGGTACCGCACGCCGCGGCTACTTCGTCGAGGGCCTCGGCGGTGCCCAGTTCGCGCTGCCGGCGGCCATCGAGCGCCTGCGCTCGATGCGCGCCGACGAGGCCGTGGGCGCCCAGGTGCTCGCGGCCACCGACCCGGCCAACCCGTTCGGCGCGACGCTGCCGTGGCCCAAGCGCGACGCCGAGTCCAACCGCCGCCCGGCGCGGGTAGCGGGGGCGTACGTCGTGACGCTCGACGCCGAGCCGTCGCTCTATGTCGAGCGCGGAGGCAAGGGGCTGCTCCCGCTGCGCGAGGTCGAAGTGGACTGGCTGCGCGCAGCGCTCGAAGCGCTCGCGGAGGCCGTCAGGCGAGGACGCGTCCCGCGCCTCGGCATCGAGCGCTTCGACGGCGAGCCGGTGGTCGGCAGCGAGACGGGGGCGCTGCTGATCGAGCTGGGCTTTCGCCAGACGCCGCGCCGCCTGACGCTCAGCGCCTGAGGTCCCACCGCGCGCGACAGTAGCGTTCGGACGGTGCGGAGCGCGCTGGCAATTGCCCTGGTCCTGGTCGCCTCGACCGCCGCGCAGGCGAGCGCGCAGTCGGTGGTGATCGGCGGCGCAGATCCGGAGGCCTACTCGCTCGACCTGCGCTACGCCGAGCGCGGCGCGGGCGTGCTCAGCGGACGCGAGCGGATCGACTTCGTCAACCGCGGACCGGCAGAGCTCGACCGGGTCTGGCTGCGGCTCTGGGCAAACGGCCCCGATCGTTGCGAGCCAAGACGCATTCGCGTAGCGGTCGATGCTCCGGCGCTGGCGGGACTCGAGCGCGTTCGCTGCTCGGCGCTCGAGGTTCTTCTTCCAACCCCGGTGGCAGCCGGAGCAGCGGGGTCGATCTCGCTGAGCTTCACGATCCGCGGCCGGCGCGAGAGCGACCGCTTCGGCCGCATCGGAACCACCGTATTGCTCGGCAACGTCATCCCGGTGCTGGCCGTGGAGGACGCCGGCGGCCTTCACCTCGAGCCCTATACCGCGTTCGGGGAGAGCTTCTATTCCCTGTCGGCGAGCTGGGACGCGGAGATTCGCCTGCCGGCCCGGCTACGCGCGGCCACCACCGGAGCGGTCACATCGGACACGGTCGCGGCGGGCAAACGCCTCGTGGCGGTCCGATCCACCCAAGCGCGCGACTTCGCGCTCGCCATCGGCCGCCTGCGCACCCGCGAGGCGAGCGCGGCGGGGGTGCGCGTGCGAGTCCACTACGAACCGGGGCAGGGCCGAGTCCGCGCCAGCATGCGCCACGCCCGCCGAGCGGTCCGTCTGCTGAGCCGGCGGATCGGCCCGTACGACTCGCCGGAGCTGGACGTGGTGCTGATCCGCGGAGGACCGAGGGACATGCTCGCGGGCATGGAGTATCCCGAGCTGGTATTCACGCTTCCGATCGCTGACGTGGTGGCGCACGAGGTGGCCCACCAGTGGTGGTACGGCCTGGTCGGCAACAACCAGTTCGCCGAGCCCTGGCTCGACGAGAGCTTCGCGCAGTACTCGCACGAGCGGCTGTACCCGCTGACGAACTTCTGCCGCGCCGGCCGCCCCTACGAGCTCGTGAGCCCGCGCCGGCGCCACATACCGCTCGACGCGAGCATGGGCGTGTTCGACCGCGCCTCGCCGGCCGCCATCGGAGAGGTCGTCTACCTCGCCGGGTCGTGCGCGCTGCAGACCCTCGAGCGGCGAATCGGCCGCGCGCGCATGACCACCTTCCTGCGGTCGCTGCAGACCCGCCACCGGCACGGCGTCATGACGAAGTGGGACGTGCAGCGGGCGATCCGCGACGCGGCGCCCCGCCTCCGCCTGAGTCGCTGGCTGCGCGACGCGCACCTCTCGCCCTGAGTCGGCGCCCGCACTTCGACCGTACCCTTGGACACATGCCCGAGGGCGACACGATCCTCAGCGCCGCGCGCAAGGTCGGGGCGGTCCTGGTCGGCCGGGAGATCCTCGAGATCGAGACACCGCACCCGCGCCATGCGATGGACCGCTGGCCCGAGCGGCTGTCGGGACGCGCGGTGCACTCGGTGGATACTCGGGGCAAGCACCTGTTCATCCGCTTCGAGGGCGACCTGACGCTCCACTCCCACCTGCGCATGACCGGCAGGTGGGGCGTCTACAGACGCGGCGAGCGCTGGCGGCGCTCCCGGCGGCGTGCCTGGCTCGTGATCCGGACGGCCGACCACGAGGTGGTCGAGTTCGACGGGCCGGTACTCGAGCTGATGACAGACTCGCGCACTCGCTTCGACCGCCGCCTCGCGGCGCTCGGCCCCGATCTGCTCGCTGAGGACTTCGACGAGCGGCGCTTCATCTCCCGTCTTCGCTCGGACGACCAGAGCCGGGGGATCGGCGACGCGCTGCTAGACCAGCGCAACCTCGCCGGCGTCGGCAACATGTGGAAGTCGGAGGGCTGCTTCCTGGCCGGACTCGATCCCTGGCGCCGCACGGCCGAGGTCTCCGACGACGAGGTGCTCGCCGTCGTGCGCGGCCTCCAGCCGCTCATGCTCGAGTCGGTCGAGCGGGGCGGGCGCGGTCCTGGACGCACGTGGGTGTTCGAGCGGGCGGGCCTGCCCTGCAGGCGCTGCGACACGCGGATTCGCGCCCGCGGACAGGGCGACGACAACCGCACCACCTATTGGTGTCCTGCGTGCCAGCGCTGATCCGAGTCGGGCACAAGGGCGCCGACCACGTCGCCCCCGGCAACACGATCGAGAGCTTCCAGGCGGCACTCGAGCACGGGGTGGACATGATCGAGTTCGACGTTCTTCGCACCTCGGACGGGCGGCTCGTGCTCGCGCATGATTACGAGGACGCGGCCGGGCGCGACTGCCTCACGCTCGCCGAGGGGCTCGACCACTTCGCGGGGGAGGCGTACGCCGGGGTCGAGCTCGACGTGGACATGAAGCTTCCGGGCTATGAGCGCGAGGTGGCCGACGGATTGTCCGAGCGCGGCCTCGGCGAGCGCTCGCTCGTCTCGACCATGTATCCGGAGAGCCTCGACCGGCTCGGTCAGTTTGCGCCGGGGCTGCGGCGCGGCTGGTCGGTGCCGCGCGTCAAGCGCGACTGGGTGCACTCGCCGTTCGCGGGGCCGGCGTACATCGTGGCCCGAGTCATGCGGGCGCGGCTGCCGCGCCAAGCCGCGGCGCGCATCCGCGCCGGCGGCTGCGAGGCGATCATGGCGCACCGGATCCTGGTCAGCGGCCGCCTGGTCCGCGCCGTGCACGCCGCGGGCGGCCAGGTCTACGTGTGGACCGTGGACGACGCCCGGCGCATCCAGGCGTTGGAGCGGCTGGGGGTCGACGGCGTGATCACGAACGACCCGCGGTTGTTTGCGAGCTAGCCGCCGACGGAGCAGGTGCCGGTGACGATCGTCTGGCTGCGGCCGCCCGACCACTGCAGGTTCGCCACCGCGCGCAGCTGGTAGGCAAAGCCGGGGGGCACCGTGATGTCGAAGGTCCAGCCGGCCTGGCCCCAGGTGTACTCAGCCGATCCGGCCGACAGTGACGGGGAGGTGGCAGCGCCGTCCAGCGCCACCCAGCCGTTCGGGCTGAGCCACTCCGCGGTGAAGCTGACCGACATCTGCGCCTTGGACCCATCTCCGGCCAGCTGGGCGCGCGCGCCGAGCTGCGTGGGGGAGCAGATGTTCACCTGCGCCCAGGAGGAAGAGAGCTGCTCGCCGCCCTGCGCGTTGGCGCTCGCGGTGACGCCGCAGGCGAGCGCCACGCAGATCACGATGGGTATCAGGGTCTTCCGAAGCACCAAGGATCTTCTCTGGTCTCGGCACTGAGCTGCTCAAGCTGGAGCCTAGCGGCTAAAGAGGAGGGGTGAGACGCCTCGCGTCTAGTAGATCAGGCAGAGCGCTTTCGACGTGCCGGCGGGGTCTCCGCCGTGCACTCCCTTGATACCCGTCTCGGTCATCCTGGTGGTCGAGCGTCGGACCACAAGCCGCGAGACACGCGCCCCCGTGAGGTCGAAGAAGCGTCCTGACCGCTTCTCGTGCCGTCCCCTATGGCGCTTGAGGACCCGCTTGGCCGGCCGGGGCCGCTCGGCGCGCCACTCGAACTCCACGCTGGCGCGCATGGTGAAGGTCACGCCCGCGGGTGGCTCGCCGAAGGCAAACGTCCAGCCCGCCTGGCGGCGCGCGAGCTCAGCCGAGCCGGCGTATACCCACGGCGATTTGCCCGAGCCGGCCACCGGCGCCCACGCCTGAAGGGCGCGGCTCCAGTACTCGGCCATGAAGCGCATGTACATGCGCTGGCCGCTGCCGTTGCCGGGCATGCCTGCGCGTATGCCCATGGAATTCGGGGTCTGCGGGGTGTCGCAGATGTTGACCGTCGCCCACAGCTTCGGGGTCTGCGACGCCGCTGCGATCCCGAAGGAGGGGCCGCTCGTCACGGCCTGAGGCTCGGACAGGGCGACGTCCGGAATCTCTGCCGCGGGGTCCTGTGCAAGCGCGCCGGCAGGCAGCGCGAGCCCGCACGCGCACGCGATCACGGACAAAGCTGCAAAGGGGCGGGACACAATGACTGCTATCGGTCGCGCAGCCCTGGGCTTGAACCGGGCAGGCGAATGCGCGTGATGAACTGGACGGACGTTCGTAGTAAGGGCGTGAACGAAGCTGTAGCGGAGCGCATGCCGGTTGTAACGAGTGCGGACACCGAACTTTTCGCGGCGCTCTACGAGCGGACGTTCCCGCGCGTCTACGCGTACGTGGCGTCGCTGCTGCGCGATCGCTCGGCGGCGGAGGACGTGACCGCGCAGGCCTTCGAGCGCGCCTACCGCAAGCGCTCGAGCTACCGAGCACGGCGCGGGAGCATGGAGGCCTGGCTGTTCGGCATCGCGCGCAACGCCGCGTTGGACGAGCTGCGCCGCCGCAAGCGCTCGGCCGCGCTTGTCGCCGACCCCGCCGACACCGGCGCCACGGCGCCGGAGGACGCCGTCGAGACCGCGCTCAGGCGCGCGGCCGTGCGCGTCGCGCTGGCGGGGATCGACCCACGCGAGCGCGAGCTGGTCGCGCTCAAGTTCCACGCCGGATTGGACAACGCCGAGATCGCCGCGGTGCTCGGGGTCAGCGTCTCGAACGCCGGCACGCAGCTGCACCGCGCCATGACCAAGCTTCGGGAGGCCGTCGCGCATGCCTGAGATCACCCCGGACGTCGAGCGCGAGCTCGCCGCCCTAGACGATGCGCTCGCGGGTCGCCGCGTGGCGGCCGACCTCGCCGAGCTCGGCGAGCTGGCGCTGCTGCTGCGCGACGAGCGCCCCGAGCCGAGCCCGGGATTCGGGCCGGCACTGGACGAGCAGGTAGCGCGGGGGTTCCGCCACCGGGACCCCCGCGGCCGTGCCGCGGCGCGGCACTGGTGGACGGCACTGCTGGCCGCGCCCGCGACCGCGCTGGGCACGGCGGCCGCGGCGGTCGTGATCGCGGTCGTGGTCGTCGTCGCGGCGCCGTGGGCCGGCGAGCGCGGCGATCAGGCCGGCGGCGGCGCGACCAGCGCGCAGGAGCGCTCCGGGTCCG
>JBEVKF010000165.1:0-32198 GCA_040509755.1 Thermoleophilaceae bacterium
GCACGATGCGCTGGACGGTGGAGAGCCCGAGGCCGGTGCCGCTCGCCTCCTTGGTGGTGAAGAAGGGCTCGAAGATGCGGTCGCGCAGCTCCTCCGGGATCCCGATGCCGCTGTCCGACACCGCCAGCCGCACCCGATCGTCGCTCGGCGAAACGGAGATCGACAGCACCCCTCCCCCCGGCATGGCGTCGCGCGCGTTAACGGCGAGGTTGAGCAGCACCTGTTCCGCGTGGCTGCGGTCGAGGCGGGCCGGTGGAGTGGCCGGGTCGAGGTCGAGTGCTATCCGGATGTGCTCGCCGAGCGTGCGCCGCAGCAGCCCTTCGGTCCCACGCGCCAGCAGAGTGAGGTCGGTGCTCGCGGTGGCCGGAGTGCGCGGCCGGCTGACCGCCAGGAGCTGGGTGACGAGCTTCGCGGCGCGATCGGTGGCGTCGAGGATCTCGCGCGTCTCGGTGCGCAGCTCGTCGGGCTCGACACGCTCGTCGAGGATGCTCGCGGATCCCGCGATGATCGCCAGCAGGTTGTTGAAGTCGTGGGCGACGCCGCCGGCCAGGCGCCCGACCACCTCGAGCTTCTGCGCCTGTCCGAGGGTCTCCTCGAGGCGCCCGCGCTCGGCCCTGGCGGTCTTCTGCTCCGTCACGTCCTCGCCCATGCCCGCCAGCAACAGCCACTCGCCGTCCTCGCCCACGATCGGAAAAGCGCGGGCGCGCACCCAGCGCAGCTCTCCGTCCGGTCGCAGGATGCGAAGCTCCTGATCGAAGCGCGCGGTGTCGGCCCAGCGCTCGAGACCCGCGTCGAGGCGCCAGCGGTCGTCGGGGTGGATCGCGTCGGTCCAGGAGTCCGAGCGCTCGTAGAGGGATTCCGGCGAGCGGCCCCAGATGCGTTCGTAGGCCCGGTTGACGAACACCGGCCGAAGCGTCTCGGGCTCGGCGACGCAGACGGCGTCATCGAGGTGCTCGAGCATCTGGCGAAAGCGCTGCTCGCTCACGTAGAGCGCGGCCTCCGCGGTCACTCGGTCGGTCACGTCCTCCGCGAGCGAGGCGACCCTTCGTGCGCCGCCCGCGGTGACCAGCTCGAACGACTCGTGATTGATCCAGCGGACGCGACCGTCGCGGCGCTGGATGCGGTAGTCGATCGGCTCGGGCCCCTTGCGCTCGGCGACCAGCGCCCGGTCGTGCGGATGGACGGCCTCGAGCAGAGCCGAGGGCGGCTTGCCGGTGAAGTCCGCGCGCGACCGTCCCCAAAGCAGGTCGAAGGAGGGGCTCAGATAGACGATCTCGCCGGCGTCCGGGTCCTCGAGCCAGAACACCTGACGGATCCGCCGGGCAAGCTGGCTGATCGAGTCCCAGGTGCTGCTCAGAGCATCCTCCGGGCGCTCGGCCACATTGAGCTGACGCAGCAACTCGCGCCGGTAGCGGCGCAGCTCGAGCAAGGCGGTCACCTGGTGGGCCAGGGCCTGCAGCGCCCGCCGCTGGTGCTCTGTCAGGTCGCGCGGCTCGCTGTCGAGCACGCACAGCGTCCCGAGGTTGTGGCCGCTCTTCATCTCGAGCGGGATGCCCGCGTAGAAGCGGACGTAGGGATCGTCGGTCACGAGCGGAAGGCGGTTGAAACGCGGGTCGGCGCGCGCGTCGGGAACCACGAAGGCGTTCTGCTCCTCGGCGATCGCGTAGGCGCAGAAGGAGAGCTCGCGCGGGATCTCCTCCTGATCGATGCCCAGGCTCGACTTGAACCACTGGCGCTCGGCGTCAACGAGCGTCACCAGCGCAATCGGCGTGTGGCAGACCTGCGCCGCCAGCTCGGAGATCTCGTCGAACTCCGGTTCCCGGGGCGAATCGAGGACATCGAGGCTGTGCAGCTCCTCGAGCCGCTCGTGCTCATTCGAGGGTATGGGGAATGCGCTCAAATCTGAGCCTGCGAGCCGGGCCGGCCCGAAAGTATCGCAGGGATCGGCCGTTACGCCACTGGCGGAGGCTTCGTTGCACCGCCCAGGTAACCTGCCGCCGAATGGCAGCAGACGTGACAAAGGTATCCGAGCTCGACGTCGAGCCCGGCACCCTGCCGAAGAGCATGGCCGCCTGGGTAATCCGAGAGGAGCGCTTCGGGGAGCCCAGAGACGCCTTCCAGCTCGAGGAGATCGATGTCCCGGAGCCAGGCGCGTTCGAGGTGATCGTCCGCGTGATGGCCGCCGGCGTGAACTACAACAACGTGTGGGCGGCGCTCGGCGAGCCCGTCTCCGTCATGCGCTACGGCGACCACCCGGAGTGGGGTCACCACATCGGCGGCTCGGACGCCTCGGGGATCGTCTGGAAGGTCGGTCCGGGAGTCACGCGCTGGAAGCCCGGCGACGAAGTGGTGCTCCACTGCAACATGGCCTCCTACGAGGATCCCGAGGTGCACGGCCTGGATCCGCTCGCGGCGCCCTCGCAGAAGATCTGGGGCTATGAGACGACCTGGGGGTCGTTCGCGCAGTTCACCAAGGTCCAGGCCCAGCAGCTGCTCCCGCGCCCCCAGAACCTGACCTGGGACGAGGCCGCCTCCTACGGGCTCGTCTACTTCACGGCGTATCGCATGCTGATCACGCAGTGCAACATCCAGGCCGGCGACCGCGTGCTGATCTGGGGCGCCGCCGGCGGGCTGGGCGTGTTCGCCACCCAGATCTGCGCCCTGGCGGGCGCCCGGGCGGTCGGGGTGGTCTCCTCCCCGCAAAAGGGCGAGCTCGTGAAGAAGCTCGGCGCCGTGGACTTCATCGACCGCAGCGAGTTCGCGGGGATGATGCGAAAGGGCGGCGAGACCCCCGACGAGGAGAAGGCGCGCTTCAAGGTCTCGCGCGAGTTCTCCAAGCGCGTTCAGGCGATTCTCGGCGATGCCCCCGACATCGTCTTCGAGCACGTCGGGAAGGCGACCTTCCCCACTTCCGTGTTCTGCGCCAAGCCGTTCGGCAAGGTCGTCATCTGCGCCGGCACAACCGGCTTCAACCTCGACTTCGACGTGCGCTACCTGTGGATGCGCCAGAAGCAGATCCTCGGGTCGCACTTCGCCAATGCATATGAGTGCAACAAGGCGAACGAGCTGATCGAGTCGTCGCAGATTCGGCCGGTGCTGTGGCGCACGCTCGGCTTCGACGGCGTCCCGGAGGCGCATCAGCTGATGCGAGACAACCAGCACTTGGGCAAGATCTCGATCCTCGTCGGAGCCGAGCGAGACGGCGAGGGCAAGAACACCGAAGGCCCGGGAGCGATCCACGCGGAGGTGGGCGCATGATCTGCATGATGATTCGATGGGTCGCCAACCCCTTCCGCGGCGACACGTTCGCGGAGGGCTGGCTGCCCGCCGCCGAGGCCGTGGTCGACTACGGCGCCACGGCGTGGGCGTTCTACCGCGCTATCGACGGCCGGCTCGACTTCGTGCAGACGGCCACCTTTCCCACCAAGGCCGCCTTCGAGCGCTACTGGTACTCGGACGAGATCGCCGAGAAGCGCGTGGAGCTGGCGGGCTACTACCAGGTGCCGCTGCTCCCGGCGTTCTGGGAGATCGTGGGCGAGGGCGAGACGGCGCTCGTCACCGCCGAGCCCTGACGGGATCTCAGGCGGGCTCGAGCGGTGCCATCGTCAGCCCGAAGCCGCTCAGCTGCTCGTGGTAGTGCTCGGCCAGCTCGCGGTTGCCCGACCAGACGATCGCCCGGCCGGTGTTGTGGATGAGGTTGGCCAGCTGCATGCCGTTCTCGTAGGTGATCCCGGGCAGGGTGCGAGACAGCGCGCCGGCCACTCCCTCGAAGGTGTTGTGGTCGTCGTTGAGCACGATCACCCGCCAGTTTCCGCCCATCCCGGTGCCCGGCCCGCTCTGCCGTGGCTTCTCGACGGTCTCGGTCATCCCGCCTTCTTGCGCCAGTAGCGCGCCAGGCCCTGGTAGAGCTGATCGGGCGGGGCCGCCTGCTCGAATGACTCCACCGTTGCCGGGTCGGTTGCGTCGCTGAGCGACGACTCCAGCTTGGCGATGAAGCGCTCCTCGCCGTCGAGCCGGGCGGAGTCGGCCGACTCGGTCAGCGCGTAACGAATCCGGTGCAGGTGCTCGGCGACGTCTGTGACCTGCCCGAAGTGCGTGAGGCAGAGCGATTGCGGGCTCCACGAAGCGACGGTGTGGATGGAGTCGAGCCAGGCCTCTACGTCGATGTCCGGCGGCGGGGTGGGCGCCACGACCAGTTCGTAGGGCGGCAGGCGCACCCCGGCGACGTCCCCCACGTAAGCGTCGCCGGACTCCTCGTGGAGGTAGCAGACGTGGTGTGAGGCATGGCCGGGGGTGTAGGCGACGTGAAAGCCCTCGACGTTCTCGCCGCCCTGGAGCACGTGGATCCGGTCCTCGGGCACGGGCGCGACCTCGCCCCAGAGCTCCCACATGTCGTCGCCGTACAGGCGCCCGGCGCTCTCGAGCAGCTTCGAAGGGTCGATCAGGTGCGGCGCGCCGCGCTCGTGCACGTACACGGTGAGGTCCGGATAGCGCCTGCAGAGCACCCCGGTGGCGCCGGCGTGGTCGAGGTGGATGTGGGTGAGGAGCAGGGCGCGCGGCTCGACGGGGCCGAGCCGGTCGATCAGGGTGTCGAGGCACGAGGCCGGACCCGGGTCGACCACGAGGCCGTCGACCTCGAAGGCGCAGATCACCCGGTCCCGGCCCACGTGCAGGAGGTCTATGGCACGAGACAAAGCGACTCGACCATACAATCCTTCGAGTGAGCGAACACCGTTTGCCCGAGCCCGACAGCCCCTGGGTGATGCGCACCTACGCCGGACACTCGACGGCGAAGGAGTCCAACGCGCTCTACCTGAGGAACCTCGCCAAGGGCCAGACCGGGCTCTCGGTGGCCTTCGATCTGCCCACCCAGACCGGCTACGACCCCGATCACGAGCTCTCCCGCGGTGAGGTGGGGAAGGTCGGCGTGTCGATCGCGCACAAGGCCGACATGCACGCTCTGCTCGACGGCATCCCGCTCGACGAGATGAACACGTCGATGACGATCAACGCGACCGCGGCCTGGCTGCTCGCCCTGTACATGACGGTGGCGGAGGAGAACGGGGTCTCGCGCGGCTCCCTCCAGGGCACGACCCAGAACGACATCATCAAGGAGTTCCTCTCGCGCGGGACCTACGCGTTCCCGCCCGAGCCCTCGATGCGCCTGATCGCCGACATGATCGCCTTCACCGTCGACGAGGTCCCGAGGTGGAACCCGGTCAACATCTGCTCCTACCACCTGCAGGAGGCCGGTGCGACGCCGGTGCAGGAGATCGCCTACTCGCTCGCTACCGCCCAGGCGGTCCTCGACCGGGTCCGCACGCGGGTGCCCGAGGAGACCTTCCCGCGCGTGTTCGGGCGTATCTCGTTCTTCGTCAATGCCGGCATCCGCTTCGTCGAGGAGCACGCGAAGCTGCGGGCGATGGGCCAGATGTGGGAGGCGATCGGGCGCGAGCGCTACGGCGTGGAGGACGACGGCTTCCTGCGCTTTCGCTACGGCGTCCAGGTCAATTCGCTCGGGTTGACAGAGGCCCAGCCGGAGAACAACATCATCCGAATCGTGCTGGAGGCGCTCGGTGTGACCATGGGCCGCTCGGCTCGCGCGCGGGCGCTGCAGCTGCCGGCCTGGAACGAGGCGCTCGGCCTGCCACGGCCCTGGGATCAGCAGTGGTCGCTGCGCATCCAGCAGATCCTCGCCTATGAAACCGACCTGCTCGAATATCCCGACATCTTCGAGGGGTCGCAGGTGATGGAGGGCCTGGTCGAGGAGCTGGTCTCGGGCGCGACCGAGGAGATGGCGGCCGTGGCCGAGCGCGGCGGCGCGGTGGAAGCCGTGCCCTACATGAAGACCCAGCTCGTGGAGTCGCACCGCGAGCGCATGCGCCGAATCGAGGCCGGGGAGCTTCGCGTGGTGGGCCAGAACATCTACACCGAGGCCGAGCCCTCGCCGCTTCAGGACGGCGAGGACGGCGGGATCCTGCGCGTCGATCCAGCTGTGGAGCGCTCGTGCATCGACGCGCTGGCCGCCTGGCGCTCGGCTCGCGACGCGGAAGCCGTGGACCAGGCGCTCGAGCGGCTCGGCAAGGCGGCCGTCGATCCCGAAGCCAGTCTGATGCCCGCGACGCTCGCGGCGGCCGCCGCCGGGGCCACGACGGGCGAGTGGGCGGCGGCTCTGCGAGCGGTATTCGGCGAGTATCGAGCGCCGACCGGGGTGGGCGACGCGGTCGCCGCGCCGTCCGACGATGCGCTGGCCGCGCTCCGCGACCGCGTCGAGCGCGTGTCCGAGGGTCTCGGGCGCCGGGTGAAGATCCTGGTTGGCAAGCCGGGCCTGGACGGCCATTCGAACGGCGCCGAGCAGATCGCGGTGCGCGCCCGCGACGCGGGCATGGACGTGGTCTACGAGGGCATTCGCCTCACGCCGGCTCGCATCGCCCGCACCGCGGTCGACGAGGGAGTGCACGTGGTGGGCCTGTCGATCCTGTCCGGCTCCCACGCCGAGTTGATACCCGCCGTGCTGCGGGAGCTCGAGGCGGCGGGCTCGACTGTGCCGGTGGTGGTGGGCGGCATCATCCCGCCGGCCGACGAGGCCGCCCTGCTCGAGGCCGGGGTGGCGCGGGTTTATACCTCCAAGGACTTCGAGGTCAGCCGCATCATGGGCGACATCGTGGACCTGGTTGCAGAGCACCACGGCGCCGGCGCACTGTCCTGACGCCCGCGAGCGATCCACCCGAGCTCGGGCGCAGGCTTCGCGAACGCGACCGCAAGGCGGCCGCCCCCGCGCTCAACGTGATCGAGAACCGCGCCGATCGCGACGCCGCCGCCCAGCTGCTTGCCGAGGTCTCGCCCGCGGCGCTCGGCGGCGACGCGCCGGCCCATCTCGTCGGGATCACCGGGCCGCCCGGTGCGGGCAAGTCGATGCTCCTCTCGGCTCTGGTCGCCGAGTGGCGCGGCTCGGGACGCACCGTCGCCGTGCTCGCCGTCGATCCCTCCTCCCAGCGCTCGGGCGGCTCCCTGCTCGGCGATCGCGCGCGCATCGACCACGACCCCTCTGACGACGGGATCCTGATCCGCTCCACCGCGGCCGGCGGGCGCCTCGGCGGGCTGGCGGCGGCCACACGCGAGGCGGCCGACGCCCTCGCCGCCGCCTTCGACGTGGTGGTGGTCGAGACGGTCGGGGTGGGGCAGTCGGAGACGGACGTGGAGGAGGTCTGCGACACGGTCGCCGTCGTAGTGCAGCCCGCCGCCGGTGACGTGCTGCAGTTCTTGAAGGCCGGGATCATGGAGGTACCGGACGTGCTCGTGGTGACCAAGGCGGATCTGGGCGACCCTGCCCTGCGAACGCGACGGGACCTCGAGCAGGCGCTGGCGGCACTCGGCTCGCGCGGCGTGCCGGTCGTGGCGGTGTCGTCGCTGTCACCCCCGACGGGGATCTCGGAGCTGGCCGGCGCCCTCGACCGCCACCGCGGCGACATCGACCTGGCCGGGCGTCGCCTACGCTCCCGTCGCATGTCCGCCCTGCGCGAGTTCGTGGCCGAGCACGGCGAAGGCGCCCTGCGCCGCGTGGGCGGCCGCCGCGAGGCGGATCGCCTGCTCGCAGAGCAGGACCCGCGCGCGTCGGTGGGTGAGCTCATTCGGGCGCTCAAGGAGCGCTCGTGAGCCGGCGCAAGCGATCCCCAGCCGCTCCGCCGCCGGCGCAACCTGGCGCCCGGCGGGAGGCCAAGCCCGCTTCCCGTCCGGCGCCCCCGGCCTCGCAACCATCACGGCAGGCGGCGAGCCCCGCCCGTCAGATCGCCGCCGACACGGGCGTGCTGTTCGCCGTGCTCGCGGTTGTCACTGGAGTCGCGGAGCTGGCCGGCGCGGCCAACCTGGGCGTCTCGCTGGGCATCGGGACGATCGCGTTCACGATCGTGCTGATGTATCTCATGCTGCGCCGGTGACCTCATGCTGCGCAGGTGACCGAGGCCCCTTGGGTTGGGGGCTCGCTCGGATCGCTTGGGCTCCGGCGAACGGCCGGCTATGAGGGGTGGGACGGGTTGCCGCCGGCGCTCCTGTGTGGCCGGATTTGGCGTTCGTTGTCGAGTTAGCGGTTCCTGCGGCCGTTAACTCGACAATGGACGTGCGGGCGGCGCCGCCGCTCGAGCCGTGCGGCCGGCCGAGCGGGTCGCGGTCGAGTTGCCGGGCCGGGGACCGCTTAGTCGACAATCAAGGTGCGGGCGCGCCGCCACTCGAACACGGCGGCTGGCCCAGCGGGTCACGGTCCGCCGGCTCGCGGTAGCACCAGCCGGCCGGGCGCGGGAAGGCTCCGGTCCGGGCCGGGCGGCCGCCGGCGAACTGCGCGCGGATGCGCTTCACCGACTCCAGGCCGCCGCTTCCGCGCAGGCGCAGGAACAGCCACTGGTCGGCGGTCGGCAGGCCGGCCACCAACACCCGGCCGTCGATCGACCAGGTCAGTCCCTCGAGGCGCCCGAAGCCGCCCAGCCGGCGCCGGGGCGGCTCGCCCCGGCCGGTGCGCAGCAGCAGCAACTCGCTCGACCGCGCACCGGGCGCCGCAGCGATCAGCGCGAGGCGGCGACCGTCCGGCGCGAGCGCCGACCCGCTCGCGCGCAGGTCGCCGGGCAGGATTACGGTCCGAAGCAGCTCGCCGCGCGCGGAGAAGGTCCGCACCGAGCGCTCGGACACTGCGATCACGCGGCCGTCGACGCTCCACCAGAGATCGAGCGCGACCGGACCGGGAGCGGTGCGCCCGATCGGCGCGCGAGGCGGCCGCGCCGGGTCGACTCTCGCGATCTCGATGCGCTCGCCCCGGGCGTAGGCCAGAACCTGCTGCCCGTCCGGCCGCCCCGGTTGCCAGGCGGGCGCGACCGGCCGCACGTCGCGGGCGAGCGCCCAGCGCGCGGTGTTGTCGGCGATCGTCACGTACAGGGCGCTGCCGCTCAGGTAGGCGATCCGAAAGCCGTCGGGGGACCAGCGCGGCGCCGTCACCCGCCGAGGCGCGGGCAGCGTCCAGCGCTCGGCTCCGTCGGGCTCCAGAGCCACCAGCTCCCGCCCGCGCGCCGCCGCGACGTAGAGGCCCCCGGGCGACCAGGTGGCGTCGCGGAAGGAGCCGAGCCGCCGCTTGGCGCCATCGTCCTGGACGATCCAGGCGCCGCTGTCGGCCGCCACGAGGAGGCGGCCCTTCGAGGGCAAGGACGCGAGCGTCGACCTGCTCGTCTTCGGCGCCGGATCCACCACGTCGCCGATCCAACCGCCGACCTTCGCGCCCGCCGGGGTAAGGGCCAGCGCCACCGCAAGGGCCGCTGCGGCCGCAACGGCGGCGATCAGGCGCCCGCGGCGCGGCCGGCGCACCGGGAGCTGCCCGGCGTGGGCGGCGTGGACCACGTCCCAGGCTCGCCGTTCCGCCTCTGTCGCCCGCGGCGGGCGAACGGCCGCCAGCTCGTCGTGCAGCCGGCCCTCGAACGCGCCGCGCCTCATCGTTGCGCCCCCAGCTCGTCGGCCAGCTGGTCCAGCGCGCGGCGCAGGCGCGAGTTCACGGTGCCGCGCGGCAGGTCGAGCAGCTCCGCGATCTCGCCCGGCGTGTACTCGAGCAGGTGGCGCAGCACCACGACGGCACGCTGGCCGGGGTCGAGGGTGGCAAGCGCGGCCACGACCTCGTCCGACCACGCATCGGGCCGCGGCGGCGGCGCCTCGCTTTCCGCCGGTTCGGCCACCTCGCGTCGCAGCGCACGCGCCCGCGACCAGTCGATCGCCCGGTTGACCACGATTCGGTGCAACCAGGGACCAAATGGACGGCGCCGGTCGAAGCGGTGCAAAGCCCGCAGCGCCGCAAGAAACGCCTCCTGCGCGATGTCCTCGGCGGCCGCGGCGTCATGGACGATCAGGAACGCCGCTCGGTGCGCCCGCCCCCAGTGCGCGCGAAACAGCGCCTCCATTGCCTCATCCGAGCCGGCCTGCGCGGCGCGCACCCACGCCCGCTCGCGCCGCCGCGAGGGTTGGCCAGAGCGAACCGGCCGGGATTCGGCCGTTGTGAGATCGATTGCCGATGCGCGTGCCAGAGCAGAACTCATCCTCTCCCCTGCCGCCCATACGAGTGGGGGGACTCGAGAGGTCCCGGCTTTATGCGGCGTCGAGCGCCGCTCGCGCCTGGGCGACCACCTCGGCCACTTCGGGCTCGCTGGGCCATTCGGCCGTGCCCCCGCCGCGCAGCGTCACCGCTCGGTGCACCGCGCGGGGGTCGGGCAGCCGTGCCGCGGCCCACTCGGCGGCGTCGCGCTTGGAGGCCCATTCGCCCTCCTCGGCGTAGTACCACGCGCGGCAGGCCGCGAGGACGGTGGCGGCCGGGTCCGGCTCACTGGTCGAATACCAGTCGAGCGCGGCTCGCAGCGCGTCGAGCACGAGCGGACGTGGGATCTCACCGACCAGGGAGCGCAACGGCGGGCCGTAGAGCGGAGTGCTGCGCTCGCGGGCGATCGAGAGGTCGAGCAGGAACCAGTGCGCAGCCTCGGCGCCGGGGTCAAGCCCGACATGGTCGGCGGCGCCTGGCCCCGTATTGAGGTTGAGCTCGAATGCAACGGTCGGACCCAGCTTGGCCAGAGCCGCGCGGGAGTAGACGACCAGCTCGAGCTTGCGCGCCGGGCACGGCAGCCGCGAATGGCTGACGCCGGCCGCGAGCGACCGGGCCCGATCGGCCGCGAGCGGGCGCTTGACCACGACGGCCACATCCAGGTCACTGGCCTCCGCCTCGAACCAGCCCGCGCCGGCCGAGCCGACAAGCGTGACGGCCGTCACGTCTTGGCCGAGCTCCGAGCGCACCCGGCCGGTTACGGCGTCGAGGTAGGCGCTGACGTCCACGGTGGCCGAGCGTAACCCGTCGCGGGCAACCCGGAAAGGCAAGCGGGCGAGTCGCTGTGGCGACCCGCCCGCTCGATCGTTCCCCTATGCGGCTCTACGAGACGAAGCTGCTGGAGGATTTCCAGCTTCGTGGAGGGAGAAGAGACCTAGGCCCTCCGTGGCCTTGCAACGCTCCGCATCCGTGGAGCCAACCCCAGTGATCGGCCGCGGTGCGGCACGCTTTAACGGCCCAGTGTCCGAAGCAGCTCGCGGGCCTGTTCCGGCACTCCGCGAACACCGTCTCGCACCGCCGCGAGTCCGGCCCGCAGGCCCTCGTCGCCCGCCTCGACCGGCAGCATCGAGTCCTGCAGGGCCGCCAGCGTCTGGTCGGCCACGTCGACCGCCTCGACCGCGCGGTCGATGAACCCCGGGGCGCCGTTCGAGGCGACGCCGGGGGACGGCTCATCGAAAGTGCGACCGGTCAGCCGGTGGCGTTCCGCAAACTCCGCGTGAGTTCGCTTGGCCCGGCCGAAGGCCACCTGGACGGGCCGGAAGACGGCCTCCTCGAGCCGGTCGCCGTTGTACTCGTCCAGCTTGTCGTAGGCCTCGGTCAGGCAGGCGAGCGCGAACGCGAGCTCGTCGGTCGCCTCGGCGAGGGTGTCGAGTAGCTGCTGTCTTGCCTCAAGGGTCGCGTACGCCATGACCCGCAGACTAGTCCTGAAGCGCGAGCTCGACCGAGCGCGCCACCTGCTCGCGCGAGCGCGACCCGACCGCGCCGGCCAGCGCGGCCTGCCAGCGGTCCTCGCTCATTGGGCGCGGATCCAGGCCGAGGTGAGCAAGCACCGCGGCTCCGTCCACGTGGTCGGCCACCTGCTCGACGCGACGCTCGGCGGCGATGTGCTGGGCGCGCGACAGCGGTGTGCGCCCACGCGCGCCCGACAGCCTCAGTAGGTCCTCGGCCACCCGCGGGACGGCACGGCGCGCGCATTTCTCCCAGGGCGGATCGGACGACGAGTCCACAACGACCCGGCGCACCACCTGCCAGCCCGCGTGATGCGACTCGCAGCGGCCGACAAGAAAGCGGGCCAGCGCCTCCGCCAGGACGACCGCCCCGGGCTCAGAGCCATGAATATCGAGATGGCGCAGCGCCTCGCGGACGCTGCGACCGCTGCCGACCGACCGCGCCAGCTGCTGTGCGGACCGCCGCGGCTTCTGCCTTGACCCCAGTGCGTCGATGCTCACAAGGCTAGTCCTGGCTATCAGATCACCCGCACGGCGGTGTCGCCGACCGCGACCACGTCGCCCCGGTGCAGCTGGCGGCCCCGGCGCGTCTCGGGCTCGCCGTTGACCGTCACGCCCTGTTCGAGCAGCAGCGCCCTCGCCTCGGATCCCGAACCGGCGACCGCGGACAGCTTGAGCAGCTGGCCCAAGCGGATCATGTCGCCGCGAATCTCGATCTCGTCCACTCCTTCATCGTGGCAGTCCCGCCGGGTCGCTCGCGCTAGAGCGCGGTTCCCGAGGCGATCGAGAGCGCCTCCGACGGCGTCACCGTGCGCAGGACCCGGCCGTCGAGGTCGCGGACCTGGATGATCACGCGGCCGGTCGCCGGGTTGGGCTCAAAGTGGAGCTCGCGACCTTGAGCGCGCAGGGATTCCCAGACAAGCGCTGCGTGTTGGACCTCGCCCCAGACGTCCTGCCCCTCTGCCGTCTCGTCCTGCTCGGGACCGAGACGAAGCGGTGTCGGCTCCATGACTCAGATTCCTCCTTGAACCCGTTCCTACTCTCCATGCAGTCCCGATATTCGGCCACATGCGAGCGACCTTTAGGCACGATCTGGCGGCCGGCGCCGGGTGGTTTATCGGCCGCCAGGCCAGGTTCTGAACGTCATCTGGAATCGGGCTCCGCGATTACCTCATTTCGGGGATGCGGAAGCAATTACCGCGAAACGGGGATCGGGCGGCCTCCGAGCCAACCCGATTGTTGCCTCGACCCGACCTATTCGTTCCCCCGTACTAGGAGGCCTTGGCAATGACAACCGACACCCGTAGGGACCACGAACGTCCCAGCGCGGACCAGTCATTCGCCCTCTGGACGCAGTACAAGGTCACAGGCGACGTCTCCACACGCAATCGCCTGGTCCTGACGTTCGTCCCGCTGGTCAAGCACATCGTCTACAAGAAGCTGCGCGAGCTGCCTGCCTCGTGCGAGGTTGAGGACCTGATCTCGTGCGGGATCGAGTCCCTCATCGCCGCGATCGACCGCTACGACCCGGCCAAGGGTGCCGGCCTCGAGCCCTACCTGTGGACCCGTATCCACGGCTCGGTACTCGACGAGCTGCGCCGCCGCGACTGGGCGCCCCGTTCGCTGCGCCGGCTCGAGCGCGAGATCAAGCAGGCGAGTGAGAGCTTCACCGGCGTGCACGGCCGCCCGCCCTCGGCCGAGGAGCTCGCGGGCATGCTGAGCATGGACAAGACCGAGCTGCGCGAGAAGGAGCAGGAGATCTTGAACTCCGACCTCACCTCGCTCTCCTCGCTCGTGGTCACAGAAGGCGAGACCGCGATCGAGCTGATCGACACGCTCGAGGCTCATGACAGCTCGACCGACCCCGAGCACATGGCCAGCTGGGAAGAGGCCAAGGACAAGTTCCGCCGCGCCTTCGCACAGCTTCCGCCACGCGAGCGCGAGGTCGCCGTCCTGCTCTACGTCAAGCATTTGACGCTGCGCGAGATCGGCGAGGTGCTGCAGGTCTCCGAGAGCCGCGTCTCGCAGATCCATTCGCAGCTCAAGCGGCGCATCCGCGAGCATCTCGAGTCCGACTCGCTTCTCTTCAGCGAAGTCGCGTAGGCCGCGGGTCCCGCCGAGGGCCTCGCCCTGGCAAAATGAGGCCGGTCATGCCCGGTCCA
Organism: Thermoleophilaceae bacterium; assembly: GCA_040509755.1. Classification (GTDB taxonomy): domain Bacteria; phylum Actinomycetota; class Thermoleophilia; order Solirubrobacterales; family Thermoleophilaceae; genus JACVRW01. The sequence continues at coordinate 13,731 of JBEVKF010000165.1, forward strand.
ACGCCGCACGAGCGTGCTCGGCGGACGGCCGTCGCGTCGCCGCCGGACCGCATCACCCGGATCCTGATGTTCAACGTGGCCTTCTTCGGCACGATCTCGTGGCTCGGCTCGGGTGCCGAGGCCGCCGCGGGCGGCGACTGGTGGCATCGCACAGGTCAACTTGCCCTGATGCTCGCCGGCCTGATTCTCTTCTGGATCGGCTGGTGGCACGTCGACAAGGGCCGCGACCGCCACGCGCTGATGGTCTTCGGCCCCGCCGTCGCGATCCTCTCGATCTGGATGACCAGCGTCCACGGCGCCGTGGTCTGACTCGGTCGGCCAAGCAACGTCTCGGGTACGCTCCGGGCCTTGGCCCTGGGCTCCTTCATTGGCGTCGGGAAGTCGCTCGAGACGGCTCTGCAGCGCGTCGAGCTGGCGGAACGGCTGGGCTATGACTCGGTCTACCTGACCCACATCGCCGGCCGCGACTCGGTCACCACCCTGATGGCCTACGCCTCGCGCAGCGAACGTATCTCGCTCGGCACCGGGGTGATGCCGATCTACTCGCGCACACCGGCGGCCACGGCGCAGTCGTTCGCGACGCTCGACGAGTTCTCGGGCGGTCGTACGATCTGCGGCCTCGGCGTGTCGCACCGGCCGGTGGTCGAGGCCTGGTACGGGCAGACGATCGACAAGCCGCTGCGCGAGACACGGGAGTACGTCGGGATTCTGCGCGCGATCTTCGCCGGAACCGATCCGCCCCGCGGAGAGAAGTTCCGGTCCGCCTTCCACTTCATGGGCTACGCGGCCCGGCCCGACCTGCCCATCTACCTCGCCGGCCTGTCCCCGGGCATGCTCCGGCTGGCCGGCGAGATCGCCGACGGCGTCATCCTCTGGCTCTGCAACCCCGCCTACGTGCGCGAGGTCGTGGTACCCACCGTGACCGAGGGACGGGAGAAGGCCGGCAAGCCGCTCGAGGGCTTCGACATCGTCGCCGCGGTGCCGTCGGCCGTGACCGGCGAGCCCGAGCAGGCCCGCGATCGCCTGCGGGCGGAGCTGATCCCCTACTTCTCGCTCCCCTTCTACCGCGCGATGCTGGAGCGGTCGGGGTTCGAGCGGGACATCGAAGGCTTCGACCGCGCCATGGAGGAGGCCGGGCCGGACGCGGCGGTCGCCGCCATCTCCGACGGCTTCCTGGCGACTCTCGCCGCCGTTGGCAGCGCCGAGGACGCGGCTGCGACCGTGCGGCGCTACAGCGAGGCGGGAGCGAGCTCCCCGTGTCTGGGCGCCATCCCCAAGACGGATTTCGACATCACGCTCGAGGCGCTGGCGGGGTGCCTCGCACCCACGGGCTAGATCTAGTCGCTCAGCGCCTCCACCCTCCACACCCCCCGCTCGCGCCGCAGCTGCAGCACGTCACGCACCTCGGCCTGTCCCTCGGCAGTCGTGCGCACGCCCACCTCCGCGCGCCGACCGCGCACCTTGATCGCCGTGATCTCGATCGCCGGACGCGCGATCTCCGCCGCCGCTGCCCGCGTCCGGCGCTCGCACCGAGGCCCGCCGGCCCGCCTGCGCGCGGCCTTCGTCAGCAGGTCCTCGCACACCACCTTCCAGTCGTCGCGGGCGGTCGCCCGCTCGAGGCTCTGGACGACATTGGCGATCTCGCGCGCCGCCCCGGTGGCGGGCCGGGGCTGATCGTCGCCGCCCAGGCAGCCGGACCCGAACGCCGCGAGGGCCATAATGCATGCATGGAAGGATCCGCGCAGGAGTCCGTAGGAACGCAGTCGAGCTGGCTGCGGTGCTATCGCTGCTGGTCGCAGAACCTCGAGGTACAGCTTCACTACGAGGGCATCTTGAAGGTCGACGCCGACACCGGCGAGGCGGTCGAGCCCGTCGAAGAGGTCCAGGAGGCCGTGGTGCAGTGTCTCGACTGCCTGCACGACCAGCCCCACCTGGCGCTGACCTTCTACGACGAGGACGGCCGGCGCATCTCGCGGATCGAGCCGGTCGAGGACCGCTGGGAGCGGATGGTCACCGGAACGCCCTGGGTGGCCTCCTGCACGGTCTCGGTGGACGCCGACCAGGTGGAGTCGTGCTCGGGACCCGAGGCCGCCGAGTCACTCGCCTTCGCCGCCTTCGGCGATCACGGCACGCGCGAGTTCTTCACCCACGTGCGCTTTCACAAGCACGAGGAGGAACGGATCGTCATCCACATGCTGGTCGAGCTCTACGCCCGCTCGGCCGACGAGGCCACCGACGTGATGGAGCAGGCGGCACGCGGTTCGCTGACGATCACCTCGCTTGCGGAGGAGTCGCGCCCGCCGGCTTCGAGCGGCGACGACACGCACTAGGGAGCTCGGGCTCAGGCCGACTGGAGGACCACGCCGCGCTTCGCCAGTGCGGCTATCTCCTCGGCGGTGCGGCCCAGTTCGCCCAGCACCTCGGCGGTGTGCTCGCCCAGGAGAGGCGGGGGCGAGGCCTGCGAGCTGTCGGTCGGGCCCCAGATCGGCGAGGCCACGAGATCGAGCGCTCCCGCGGTGGGGTGCTCGACGCTCAGCGTCGCCGGGTGACCCGCCGCGGCGGCGGCCGCGAGCGCGTCGGGCACGCTGCGCACCTTGCCGACCGGCACGCCGGCGCCGTCGAGCGCTTCCACCCACTCGTCGGCGCCGCGCTCGCGCAGGCGCTCCTGCAGCAGCGGGATCAGCTCGCGCCTGTTCTCGACTCGCGCCGGGTTGGTGGCAAAGCGCGCGTCCCCTGCGAGCTCCTCGAGGTCGAGCACTCGGCACATCGCCCGAAACAGGCCGTCGTTCGCCGCGGCCACCGCGATGCGTCCCGAGGCGGTCTCGAAGTCCTGGTAGGGCACGATATTCGGGTGGGCGTTCCCGTGGCGCTCGGGCTCGCGCCCCGTGACGATCGCGTTCTGGGCGACGTTGACGAGCCCGGCCAGCCCGGCGTCGAGTAGCGGCACCTCGATACGCCCGCCCTCGCCGCCCTTGATGGCGGCGACCACGGCGACGGCCGCGTGCAGGCCGGCGAGGACGTCGACGAGCGCCACGCCCACCTTGTAGGGCGGTCCGTCCTCGGCGCCCGTGATCGACATCAGGCCCGTCTCGGCCTGGGCCACGAAGTCGTATCCCGGCCGGCCCGGCGGCGTCCGCCGCGAGCCGAAGCCGGTGATCGAGCAGTAGACGACCTTCGGGTTCGCCGCGCGCACCTGGTCATAGCCAACCCCGAGCCGGTCGGCGCCGCCGACCTTGAAGTTCTCGATCACCGCGTCGGCTCTCGCGCACAGCTCGAGGGCGAGCGCCCTCCCTTCCTCCCCCGAGAGGTCGATCGCGCACGACCGCTTGCCGCGGTTGACCGAGAGGTAGTAGGCGGCCTCGCCGCCCGCGAACGGCGGCCCCCAGGAGCGCGTCTCGTCACCGCCGGCGGGCCGCTCGACCTTGATCACGTCAGCACCGAGGTCGGCGAGGACCATCGTGCAGTAGGGCCCGGCGAGCACGCGCGAGAGGTCGACCACGCGCACGCCGGCGAGCGGCTGGGCTCCGCTCGGCGCCCCCGCTTGCCAGGATTGTTCGGGTGAGCTCATCCCGGACGGGCATCCTGACAGGCGCGGGACTGGCGGTCGCCGCGCTCGAGCGGGCCGGCGTGGAGATCGCGTTCGGCCTCCCCGGCGTGCACAACCTGGCGCTCTGGCGCGCGCTCGGAGAGTCGCCGATCCGGCTCGTCGGCGTGCGCCACGAGCAGACTGCCGCCTACGCGGCCGACGGCTACGCCCGCGCCACCGGGCGGCTGGGCGTCGCGCTCACCACCACGGGGCCGGGCGCGGCCAACACGCTGGCGGCCGTCGGGGAGGCCTGGGCCTCGCGCCAGCCCGTGCTCGTGATCGCGACCGACATCCCCACGCGGCTGCGCCGTCCCGGGGTCTGGCGGGGAGTGCTGCACGAGGCCACCAACCAGGCGGGGATGTTCGAGCCGGTGGTCAAGAAGACCGTCAAGGTGACCAATGCTGCCGAGCTCGGGCACGCCGTGAGCGAGGCCGCGCGCATCGCCCTCGCCGCCCCGACGCGCCCGGTGTACCTGGAGATCCCGACCGACCTGCTCGGCGAGGAGGTCGACGAGCCCCGCGAAGCGCACGAGCGCGGCGAGCTTCCCGCGCGCAGCGACGAGGGGCGGCTCGCTCGCGCGGCCGAACTGATTGAGCGCTCGCGCCGGCCGCTGATCTGGGCCGGAGGCGGCGCCCTGCAGGCCGGAGCCGGCGAGGCGCTCGCGAGCCTGGCCGAGCGCCTCGTGGCCCCGGTGATCCTCACCTACTCGGCGCGCGGGCTGCTCCCGCCCAGGCATCCATGCCTCGTGGACGTGCCACCCCACATGGCCCAGGCCGGAGACCTGTGGGACGAGGCCGACGTCGTGATCGCGATCGGAACCGACTTCGACGGGATGATGACCCAGGCCTGGAAGCAGCCACAGCCGCCGCACCTGATCGCCGTCAACGTCGACCCGGCCGACGCTGCGAAGAACTACCTACCCGACGTCCTGCTCGAGGCCGATGCCGCCGATGCGACGGCGCGGCTGGCCGAGCGCATCGAGGCGCGCGGCGGCCTCGAGTCCCTGACGCAGCGCGTGCGCGAGCTCAACCGGGCGGCGCGCGCGACGCTCGCTGAGAGCGATTCCGATGCGCTCGCCTTTCTCGCTGCGATGGAGCGCGCGCTGCCCGATGACGCCGTAGTGGTCTGCGACATGTGCATCCCCGGCTACTGGCTCGGAGGCTTCGCCCGCACGCCGCTCCCGCGCAAGCTCAGCTACCCGCTCGGCTGGGGCACGCTCGGGTGCGCGTTTCCGCAGGCCCTCGGCGCGGCGCTGGCCGGGGCCGGGCCGGTCGTGAGCATCTCCGGCGACGGCGGCTTTCTCTATGCCTGCGGCGAGCTGGCCGCCGCGGCTCAGGAACGCATTCCGCTCACCGCCGTGATCGTGGACGACGGCGGCTACGGAATGCTGCGCTTCGATCAGGACCTCAAGGGCGACCCACACGAGGGCGTCGACCTGCACACGCCCGACTTCGTTGCGCTGGCGCGCTCCTTCGGCGTCCGCGCCGATTCGGTGGACGGCCTCGGCGAGCATTTCGAAGGCATGCTCGGACTCCACCTGCGCGTCGAGGGCCCCACCGTGCTCGTGGCAAGGGCCGCCCTCGCGCCGCCGCCGAACGTGTCTCCGCGCTGGTATAGGCGATGACCCAGGGCGCTGAGCGCCCCGACCCCCCGTTCGCCAGGACACGCCAGCTCCAGGGCGAGCTGCTCGAACAGGCGAGCGAGGCCTCGCGCGCCGGCCTGCGCTCGCGCCGCGAGAGGATCATCACGAGCGCGCGGCCGATTCTGCACACGTCCATCGCCGCGGCCCTGGCTTGGCTCGTGGCCACCGAGGTGGTCGGCCACGAGGACGCCTTCTTCGCGCCGATCTCGGCGGTGATCACCCTCGGGCTGACGATCGGCCAGCGCCGGCGTCGGGCGATCGAGCTCGCCGTCGGGGTGTCGGTTGGCATCGCGATCGCCGACGCCCTCGTGGTCGCGATCGGGTCGGGCGCCTGGCAGGTCGGCGTGATCACCGGTTTGGCGATGGGTGCAGCCACGCTCGTGGGTGGCGGACCGCTGCTCGCCTCCCAGGCCGCGGCTTCGGCGGTACTGGTGGCGACGTTGCAGCCGCCGGACAGCGGCCTCGACTTCACGCGCGCCACCGACGCTCTGATCGGGGGCGGAGTCGCGCTCCTGGTCAGCTCGCTCATCCTGCCGGTCAATCCGCTGCGAATGGTGCACGACAGCGTCGAACCGCTGCTCGACCGGTTGGTGGCCACGCTGGAGCGGATCGCGGCCGCGCTCGAGTCGGGCGAGCCCAAGGCGGCTGACGAGGCGCTGGTAGCGGTGGCCCGGCTGGACGCGGCGCACGATCACCTGATCGACTCGCTCGACGCGGCGGGCGACGCGGCCCGCCTCTCGCCCCGCCGCCGCCGTGCCCTGAGCGGCCTCGACCGCTACGCGGTGGCCGCCGGCGAGCTCGGACTCGCCGTAGAGAACCTGCGCGCGCTGGCTCGCGGGGCCGTCCGCGCGATCAACCTGCAGGACTCGATACCGCCGAGGACCGTGGATGCGGTGCGTGAACTGGCCGGCTGTGCCCGGGAGCTGGAGACCTATCTCCGCGGAGAGGACCCCGGGCCTGCACGCGCGGCGGCCCAGCGCGCCGCCGGACTCGCCAACGCTGTGCTCGAAGAGACCGGGAACCTGTCGGCGGTGCACATCGTCGGCCAGATCCGCCTGGCCGCCGTGGACCTGCTGCGCGCGACCGGGATGGAGCGCGGCGAGGCACAGGAGCTGGTGCAGACGGCGAGGAGCTAGCTCGGGACAGCGGCGGCGCCAGTGGAGCGCCCCGCCCTGGACGACCGCAAGGGCGAGGCCGAGAGCGAGGGCCCCGGGCGCGGACCCCGGATTGTCGAACTCGTCGAGCGCGACCATCGCGAGAAACAGCCCCACACCCCATGGCCACCGCGAGGTGTCCCAGACGTGCAAGCCGGCGGCGTGAGACGCGTGGCATGGCTCGATCGTCTCCGATCAGACCTGTCGGCGCATCGGTCCGGAGTATGAGATCGGCGGGGGTCAGACCCCCTCGACAATCATGAGATCGAGTCCACCGTCCTGCCCTGGGTCGCCTGCCCCCAAAGTCAGGACGATGGCCGTTCGGGGGGCGCGTCAGTCCCAGGCCAGGCGGTATCCCGAGTCGCCCGTCAGCTCGGCCACGTCCATCTGCGCCTTCTGCAGCTTGCCCGCGTAGTCCCAGTTCATCGACTGCCAGCGCGTGAACTGGTCGAGCACCCAGATGCCCGACTGGCGCGAGCCGTTGCCCGACTTGCCGTTGCCTCCGAAGGGCAGGTGGGCCTCGGCGCCGCTCGTCGAGTTGTTGACCGAGACCATCCCGGCGGTCACGCGCTCGCGAAAGCGGAAGGCCGACTTGGCGTCATTGGTGTAGATCGCCGCCGACAGCCCGTAGCCGTGCCCGTTGGCCAGCTCTATCGCCTCGTCGAAGTCCCGGAACTCGGCCACACCGACGATCGGGCCGAAGGTCTCGGTGCTGTAGATGTCGTCATCGGCGGTCACGCCGTCGACGATCGTCGGGTGGCAGTAGATCCCGGCGTCGGGGTCGCCCACGAACCCCTGGCGGGGGTTGTCGGAATCGATCCGCCCCGTGCCCGTCGAGCCCGACACCGTGTGATGGTCGCGGATCAGCCCAAGCCATTCCTCGAAGCGCTCCGCGAAGCGCTCGTGGATCATCGGGCCATAGAGCACCTCCTCGAAGGGATCGCCGATCGCGGCGCCCTCGACCAGGCCGGTGAAGCGGCGCATGAACTCTCCGTGGATCGACTCGTGCACCATCACCGTGCCGAGCGACGTGCAACGCTGGCCCGCGGTCCCGAAGCCGCTGAAGAGCGCACCCTCGGCCGCCAGGTCGAGATCGGCGTCGGGCATCACCACCAGCGGGTTCTTGCCCCCGAGCTCGAGGCAGGGCGACTGCACGTGGCGCCCGCACAGCTCCCCGATCTTCGATCCGACGGGCGACGAACCCGTGAAGCCGACCTTGTCGATCAGCTTCTCGTCGAGCGCGCGCTCGAGGCCCTGGAAGGCGCTCGGGCCGTCGCACTGGACGACGTTCAGGACGCCCTCCGGAAGACCGCCGTTGATGAACAGCCGGCCGAGCGCGTCGCCGAGCGCGGGCGCGTACTCCGCCGGCTTCCAAACAACCGCATTGCCGCAGAGGATCGCGGGCACGAGATACCACGAGGGGACCGCCACGGGGAAGTTCCCGGCCGTGATGATCGCGGCCACCCCCACCGGCGTCCGGAAGGTGAAGAGCTGCTTGTCGGGCATCTCGCTCGGCACGGTCTGGCCGTAAAGCCGCCGGCCCTCGCCCAGGAAGAAGTCGCAGGTGTCGACGATCTCCTGCACCTCGCCGAGCGACTCCGGGTAGGGCTTGCCGATCTCGCGCGTGATCAGGCGCGCGAGCGCCTCCTTGTTCTCCTCCACGAGGCGACCGATCTGCTGGATCGCCTTGCCGCGCACGGGTGCCGGGACCGCGGCCCACTCCCGCTGAGCCGCGCGCGCGGCGCGGCAGGCGTCCACGAACGCGTCCGAATCTCCAAGCCAGGCCTCGCAGACGACCTCGTCGAGGTTGGACGGGTTGCGCGACTCGATGCGCTGCCCGCCCTCGCGGTCCTTTCCGCCGATGATCGAAGCGACGGTCCTCGTGTCGGTGATGCTCATGGGCCAAGCGTACCCGCGTCGAGCGGCCGCGCCGCCGTTGGTCCGACCGACGCGTGACATAGCATCGTCGGCCGACATGTGCCGAATCGTGTCCGGTCAAGTCGGACGCGAACGGGGGACCCATACTTCGGGGCGAATCGCGGTCGGATGCCGCGAAGCGCAGCTCTTCAGCGCGAGCCCGTCAGCTAACCCCGTAGGCCCGGAGAAGAGAGGTCCGATGATTCGTACCTGTCTGGCTGTGCTGCTGGGGGCGGCCATGAGCCTGACTGCCGGCGGCGTGGCGCTCGCGGCCGAGGCGGAACCTCCGGATCATCCGGAGACGATGGTCGACGCCATCAACGAGGTCCGTGCCCGCCACGACCTGGCCCCCTTGCGCCGCGATCCGGCGCTTTGTCGTTCCTCTCGCGCCTACGCACGCCGGCTGATTGAAACGGGGGCCTTCGGCCACGCCGCCTCGATCCGGGCGGCCGGCTCGTTCAGCCGGCTCGGGGAGGTGCTCGCAATGCACCGAGGCGCCGAGGCGAGGCGCCGCAACACCGTTCAACGCTGGCTTGGCTCGCCGTCTCACCGGGCGCTGATCCTCAGCCCCGCCTTCAGGTTCGCCGGCGGGGGCCGCGACGTCGGCCGCTTCTGGGGCGCCCAGACGACGATCTGGGTCGTCCAGCTCGGGTTCCGTTAGACGGAATCGGCCCGCTAGATGATTGATTCCGAATCCGTGTGCCTTCGGGGGCGCGCCAGACCAAGCTGGGCGCCGCACGCGGACGAATGCCCAGCCGCAAGCACTGGGCTGGGCCCTGTGCGCGCGGATCCGTATCGTACACGACATATCGGCGAGGCCGGGGGTGGCGAACCTGCGCGGGTTTGGCGCGCCATCCGGAGGTGCAGGGATTTGGAATCAGTCATCTAGCCCAGGCGTTCTTCGAGCAGCCGTAGCTGGCGGCGCAGCGGATCGGGCAGATTGTCCCCGAACTGCGCGAAGTGCTCGTGCATCTGCGGAAGCTGGGCCTTCCACTCGTCGGTGTCGACCTTGAGCAGCTCGCCCATCGCATCCGGTGACAGGTCGAGCCCCTCGGTTTCGAGGGCGGCGATCGACGGCACCAGGCCGATCGGCGTCTCCACGGCGTCGGCCTCGCCGTCGCAGCGCCTGAAGATCCACGCCAGCACGCGGCTGTTCTCGCCGAACCCGGGCCAGATGAACTTGCCGGCGTCGTTCTTTCGGAACCAGTTGACCATGAAGATCTTGGGCAGCTCGGCACCGTCGCGACGGCCGCACTCGAGCCAGTGGCCGAAGTAGTCGGCCATGTCGTAGCCGCAGAAGGGCAGCATCGCGAAGGGGTCAAAGCGCAGCTCGCCGACGGTACCCGAGGCGGCGGCGGTCCTCTCGGAGCCCATCATCGAACCCATGAAGACGCCGTGCTCCCAGTCGCGCGCCTCGGTCACCAGTGGCACGACGGTTGCGCGCCGGCCGCCGAACAGGAAGGCGTCCATGGGCACTCCTTCCGGGTCCTCCCAGTTGGACGCGATCGACGGGCATTGGCCGGCAGGCGTGGTGAAGCGGGCGTTCGGATGGGCCGAGGGGGTATCGGAATCCGGCGTCCAGTCGTTGCCGTGCCAGTCGATCGCGTGCTGGGGCGGCTCGTCGGTCATCCCCTCCCACCACACGTCGCCGTCGTCGGTCTTCGCGCAGTTGGTGAAGATCGTGTTCTTGCGCACCGTCGCCATCGCGTTCGGGTTGGTGCGGTCGCCGGTTCCGGGGGCGACGCCGAAGAAGCCCGCCTCCGGGTTGATCGCATACAGGCGGCCGTCCTCCTTGAACTTCATCCAGGCGATGTCGTCGCCGACCGTCTCCACCGTCCACCCCTCGAGCGTTGGGATGAGCATGGCCAGGTTCGTCTTGCCGCAGGCCGAGGGGAAGGCCCCGCCCACATGCTTGACCGCCCCATCGGGGGAGGTGAGCCTGAGGATCAGCATGTGCTCGGCCAGCCAGCCCTCGTCGCGGGCCATCACCGAGGCGATTCGCAGCGCCAGACACTTCTTGCCGAGCAGGGCGTTGCCGCCATAGCCGGACCCGTAGGACCAGATCTCGCGCGTCTCGGGGTAGTGAACGATGTACTTGTTGTCGGCGTCGCAGGGCCAGGGGACGTCCTCCTGGCCTTCCTTCAGCGGCATTCCGACCGTGTGCACGCAGGGCACGAAGTCGCCGTCGTCGCCGAGCGCGTCGAGGGCGGCGGCCCCCATCCGCGTCATGATCCGCATCGAGAGGGCGACGTAGGCCGAATCGGTCAGCTGTACCCCGATCTCGGCGATCGGCGAGCCCAGCGGTCCCATCGAGAAGGGGACCACGTACATGGTGCGGCCGCGCATCGCGCCGCGAAAGAGCCCGGCGAGCATCTCGCGCATCTCGCCCGGCTCGTGCCAGTTGTTTGTAGGGCCGGAGTCCTCTTCGCGCTCGGAGCAGATGAAGGTCCGATCCTCGACTCGGGCGACGTCACCCGGGTCCGAGCGCGCCAGGTATGAGTTGGGCCGCTTGGCGTCCGAGAGCTTCTCGAAGGTCCCGGCTTCCACCAGGTCCGCAGCGAGCCGGTCGTACTCCTCGGCGCTGCCGTCACACCAATGAACGGAGTCGGGCTGAGCCAGCTCCGCTGTGTCTTCGACCCAGGCGAGCAGTCTCTCGTGAGTGGTCGGAGCGCTGGTGGTTTGCGACATCGGGTAACCGTATAACGCCCCTAGACTGAGCGCCATGCGGGCAGTGCTGCGCTTCGTAGGGGCGGTGATGATGGTCAGCGGCGTGCTGCTCCTCGGCGACGCCAGCGCCACGCTGCTGTGGCAGGAGCCTGTGTCCGCGTACGTCGCAGAGCGCCAGCAGGGCAAGCTCGAGGAGGCCTTCGTCGCTGCCCCGCCACGCGTGATCCGCAAGCAGCCGCTGCCCGGCGACGCGATCGCCCGGCTCACGATCCCCGCGATTGGCGTCAGAGACTACGTCGTCGAGGGCACCGACACCGAGAACCTGCGCAAGGGGCCCGGCCACTACCCAGACACCCCGCTGCCCGGCGAGCGCGGCACGTCTGCGATCGCGGGCCACCGCACGACCTACGGCGCGCCCTTTCGGAACATCGATGAACTTCGCCGCGGGAATGTGATCAACATCGACCTGCCCTACGGGCGCTACGGCTACCGGGTCGAGCGCACGAAGATCGTCGACGACCAGGACCTGTCGGTTCTGGATCAGGTGGGCCACGACCGGCTTGTGCTTAGCGCCTGCCATCCGCTCTACAGCGCGGCTCAGCGAGTGATCGTCTTCGCGAGGCTGGTGCGACGCGATCCGGGCCGCGTCAGGCAGTTGTAGCGGTCCCCCGCCCGGCCCCCTCGAGCTCCGAAGCGTCTTTGGACTCGAACCAGAGGATCAAGCCGACCACCAGGGCGACCGATATGGCCAAGACGGCCAGCCAGTAGAGAATCTTGAGCAGCACTGCGATCCAACGGCGACGGTACAGGCTGCCACGGCTACCCGCGGCGGCCGAGGACACGCTAGCCGCCAACCCGCCGCTCGTGCCGGCGCTGGTCGCGACCGGAGTCCTGATCGCCCTGGGGGCGTCCGAGGCGGGCTTTCACCCCACCGCGTGGTACGCGGCCGGGCTCTTCCTGCTTGGCCTGCTCGTCGTGAGCCTGTTCACGCTCGGCGCGCCGCGCGGGCTGCCCCGCACGGTGCTCGCCGCGCTCGTGCTGTTTGCGGCCTACACGGGCTGGACCTACCTCTCGATCATCTGGGCCGGCCGCCAGGGCGCGGCCTGGGAGGGCGCCAACCGCACCGCCGTCTATCTCGTGGTGCTGGCACTGTTCGCGCTCTGGCCGTTCGACGCCCGCGGCGTCCGGATCGTGCTCGGCGCCCTCGGCCTGGGGATCGCCGGGCTTGGCCTGGTGGAGCTGGTGCGCGCCGGGGCATCCGCCCAGCCCGCCGGGTTCTTCATCGACGTCCGCTTCTCCGAGCCGGCCGGCTACATGAACGCCAACGCCGCCCTCTGGACGCTCGGGCTGCTGCCGTGCCTCTACCTCGCCGCTGCCCGCGAGGTGCCGGCGCCGCTGCGCGGCGCCGCCCTGGGCGGGGCCGGGCTGCTCGCGTCGCTCGCGCTGATGGCCCAGAGCCGCGGTTGGGTGCTGGCACTGCCGATCGTGCTGATCGCGTGGCTCGTATTCTCGCCGCGCCGGGTGCGCCTGCTGGCGGCGATCGCCGCCGCCGCGGCGGGCACGCTCGCGGTCAGCGGCCCGGTGCTCGCCATCCACGACGACTACTCCCCTGAGCGGCTTGGGATCCTGCTCGCGGACGCCACCGCGGCCGTGCTGACGATGGCGGGCGTGCTCGCGCTGCTGGGCACGGCCGCGGCGCTCGTCGACCGGCGCGTGAGCATCGGTGCCGCCGCTGCGCGCCGCCTTGGCCGCGTGGTGGGCGCCGTCGCGGCCGTCGCACTGGTGGGCGCCTGTGTGGTGTTCGTGACCGCACAGGGCAGTCCTGCGACCAAGGCGGTGGACTCCTGGGAGGAGTTCAAGAACGGCGGCGACGGCCCGCAGGCGGGCCGCTCGCGCTTCGCGGCCGGCGGCACCAATCGCTACGAGTTCTGGACCGTGGCCTGGGCGGAGTTCCGGGCGCGCCCGGTGGCAGGCATCGGCGTCGAGAACTTCCAGGAGGCCTATCTGAGACGCGGCAGGAGCGGCGAGCAGCCCAGATACGCGCACTCGCTCGAGCTCGGTGTGCTGTCCCAGGTGGGCCTCGTGGGTGCTCTGTTGCTGGCCGCAGCGTTCGCCGCGGCCTTGGCGAGCGCGGCACGAGCCCGAAGTCTGCCTCCCTCCAGCCGGGCGGCGGCCGTCGCCTGCGCCGCCGTGTTCGGGTACTGGCTCCTGCACGCCTCGATCGACTGGTTCTGGGAGTTCCCGGCACTCACGGGAGCGGCGATCGCCGCGCTCGGCATGGCCGCCGCGCTGGGTCCGCGGGAGGCGACCGCGTCGCCAAAGGCTCTTCCGCGCTCGTTGGTCGGGGCGGCCGCGATGGGAGCAGCGGCGCTTGCAATTAGCTTCGCGGTGCCGTGGCTCGCCGAGCTCGAGCTCGACCGCGCCCAAGACTCCTGGCGCTCTGACCCGGGCGCCGCCTTCGAGCGTCTCGACCGCGCGGCCGCGCTCAACCCGCTCACGATCCGCCCCCAGCTCACGGCCGGCACGATCGCCCTGCGCCTGGGACAGACCGCGGTGGCCGAGCGAGAGTTTCGCGATGCCCTTCGACGCGAGCCCGACGAGGCATACGCGCTGCTCGAGCTGGGACTGATCGCCGCGGAACGCGGCGATCGTAGCCGGGCGCTGGCCCTGCTCGAACGCGCCACAGAGCAGCATCCCCAGGACGACATGGCGAGGCGCGCGCTCGCGGCCACAAGGGCCGGCAAGCCGGTGAGCGTCGAGCGCGTGAACCGGGCAATTCTCGACCGTGCACTCGACCGCGGCAGCCAACAGCACTGAGGAAGTGCTGGCGCTCCAGGCAAAACCGTGGTTACCTGGTGGTGCGGGGGGAAATTCGGCTGGGTTTGTGAAGCAGAGCAGGATGCTCGCTTCGCAGCCGGTCCCTGCAGCGGTTTGACTTCGATCAAAAGGCAGGGACGCTATGAAGAAGATCACCTCGGCAGTTGCCGTATTGGCGCTTACGCTCGCGTTGGCGGTGCCGGCATTCGGGCAGTCGTCGGTGGAGGGCTACAACGACGCGGGCGGACAGGTGGCAAGCCAGGTTCAGGGCGGCGATAACACGCCCCCCAGCGCCGACAACGGCTCCAGCCTCCCGTTCACCGGTCTCGACGTGAGCCTGCTCGCCGCTGCGGGTTGCCTGCTCGTGGCGGCAGGTCTCGGGATGCGCCGCCTCACGCGGGCTCCGCGCGCGGTCGCCTGACCCCTAAAGCGAGCGCACGAGCGCGCCGACACCTGATGTGTGGAGCGCGCGTACTCATCTGAGAGGCAGGGGGCCGAGCGCTCCGGCCCGGCGGCAACGCCGGCGCCGGCGCCTCGGCTGGGGCCCCGCGAGCGCCTGTTTCAAGGCTCGAGCTGGACCGCCTTCCGCCTCGTGGTGGATGCCGGCATGCTTGCGCTCGGCAACGCGGCAGCGCTCTACGGAGCGCCCGCGGCAAATGCGGATTCGAGCGCCCGCGACCTTGTCTGGCTGCTGCCGCCGCTCGTGATAGCGCTGCTTGCCGCGTCACGGATGTACCGCGACACGATCCAGGTGCGGATCATCGACGGGCTCGGACAGGTGCTCGCCGCCACATCGCTCGGGGCGATCTCGCTGATCGCGGCCGCGGCGCTCGTCGACCCGGGCGCCGCCGCCGGGCCGGTCTTGGCGCGCGCCTGGCTGTTCGGCACGCTGTACCTCGCCGGCGGGCGCATCCTGCTCGGCTGGGCCCAGCGCCGCGCCCGCGCCACCGGTCTGATCGCAAAGCCCACACTGATCGTCGGCGCCGGTTTGATCGGGGCACACGTGGAGCGGCGGCTCACCAGTCAGCCCGAGCTGGGCCTGCGCCCGGTCGGCTACCTCGACGCCGACCCGCCACCCGCGGAGATGGTGCCCGACCGCCACGCTCCCGTACTCGGCGGCCCCGACGATCTCGGCCGCGTGGCCGCACAGACCCGGGCCGCCCACGTGGTGCTCGGCTTCAGCACCGCTCCCGACCGCCTATTGATCCCGCTCGTGCGCGAATGCGAGCTGCTCGGCCTCGAAGTCTCGCTCGTGCCGCGGCTCTTTGAGAGCGTGAACCTGCGCGTGCGCCTCGAGCACCTGGGGGGGCTGCCGCTGTTCGGCCTTCACACGATCAACCCCAAGGGCTGGCAGTTCGCCATCAAGCACATCTCAGACCGGATTGTGGCCGCCGCCCTGTTGCTCGTGCTCTCGCCGCTGCTCGCCTGTCTCGCACTCGCGGTCAGGCTCAGCTCACCCGGGCGCGTGCTGTTTCGCCAGCGCCGGCTCGGCCGCGACGGCCGCGAGTTCCAGATGCTCAAGTTCCGCTCGATGACCGCCGCGGACAGGCTCGCCCCTGACGCGATGCCCGATAACGTCGTGGCCCTGCGCGGCGACCTCGGCCCCGGCGGCGCCGAGGGTCCGGACCGCCGCACGCGAGTGGGCACGCTGATGCGCCGCACCTCGCTCGACGAGCTGCCGCAGCTGATCAACGTCCTGCGCGGGGAGATGAGCCTGATCGGGCCGCGACCCGAGCGTCCCGAGTTCGTCGACGTCTTCGGCGCCCGCATCGCGCGCTACACCGACCGCCATCGCGTCAAGTCGGGAATCACGGGCTGGGCGCAGGTCCATCGCCTGCGCGGGGAGACCTCGTTGCGAGACCGAGTCGAGTGGGACAACTACTACATCGAGAACTGGTCGCTCTGGCTCGACATGAAGATCCTCCTGCTGACGCTCACCGCATTCTTCCATCGCGCGGAATAGCCAGACGTTCGGCGTAGACACCGGCGCGCCGGGCGCGGCTGCGCCCGCCAAGCCCTCGGGCAGGGCCAAGAGGACAAGTTCGCGCAGGGCAAAACGCCGCCAGCGCGCAGTCCAGCTTCGCCGCGCGAGCAGGCGTCATCCGGCACGGCCGGCCAAGCCACTCCGCTATAACCCCGCCCCATGAGAATTGCTATCACCGGCGGCGCCGGATACATCGGCGCGCTCGCGGTGCGCGAGCTGGTCGCCGGCGGCCACGAGGTGGGGGCACTCGACCCGCTCTTGCACGAGCAGGAGGACGTGGCCGGCCTCGTCGAGCAGGAGGGCGCCGAGCTGATCCGCGCCGACGTCCGCGACGACGACGCCCGGCGCCGCCTCCTGGAGGGCGCCGATGCCGTCGTCCACCTCGGCGCGATCGTGGGCGATCCCGCCTGCGCGGTCGACCCCGAGAAGTCCACCGAGATCAACGTGGAGGCCAGCGGCGCGCTCATAGCGGACGCCCGCGCGATCGGCGTCGCCCGCTTCGTGTTCGCCTCCACCTGTTCGAACTACGGTCGTATGGCGGATCCGACCGTTCCGATCGACGAGACGGCCACACTCGCGCCGGTGTCGCTCTACGCCGAGCAGAAGGTCAAGGTGGAGCGGCAACTGATCGAGTCGCCCAACGGGCTCGATGCCACATGCCTGCGGTTTGCCACCGTCTACGGCGCGGCGCCGCGGATGCGCTTCGACCTGACGGTCAACGAATTCACCCGCGACCTCTGGGCCGATCGCGAGCTCGAGGTCTTCGGCGAGCAGTTCTGGCGGCCCTACGTGCACGTCGCCGACGCGGCGCGCGCCATTCGCACGGTCCTGGAGTCCCCCGCGGATCAGGTCGCCGGTGAGGTCTTCAACGTGGGCCATTCGGACGAGAACTACCGCAAGGTCGATCTCGTCGAGCTGATCAAGGGCAGGCTCGGCCGCGGAGAGGTGAAATACGTCCAGCGCGACGAGGATCCGCGGGACTACAAGGTCAGCTTCGAGAAGGTGCGCGAGCGGCTCGGCTTCGAGCCCCGCATGCGCGTGGCCGACGGAATCGACGAGATCGTGGGCGCGCTCGAAGAGGAGCGGTTCGGCGATCCCTTCGACCGCCGCTACTCCAATCTGGCCAGTGCCAAGCGCTCAAGTTGAGTGCTTCAACAGGCGCGGCAGGATCTGCTCGTAGTCGGCAAGCGCCTGCTCGTAGTCGTCGTGGCGGCCGATGTCGAGCCAGTAGCCCTCGTAGAAGAACGAGCCGACCGCCTCCCCCGCCTCGAGAAGGGCCAGCACGAGGTCCGGAATGTCGAAACGCTCGCCCACGGGGATGTGGCGCAACGCCCGCGGCTCCAGCACATAGACGCCCATGCTGACCGTGTAGGCCATCTCGGGCTTCTCCTCGTAGTCCGTCACGCTGTCGGTCTCTCCGAGGCTTCCGTTCAGGTGCAGCACTCCGTACTCGGAGCGCAGGATGCGCGGATGCGTGGCAATCGTCATCGCGTTGCCGGAGCGCTTGTGGACCTCGAACAGCTCGGCGTAGTCGAGCGTGGTCAGCACGTCGCCGTTCATGACGAGAAACGACTCGTCGAGACCCTCGATCAGGGCCAGCGGACCGGCCGTGCCGAGCGGCGTAGCTTCTTCGTGGTACTGGATCGAGACGCCCCACTCGCTGCCGTCGCCGAAAAGGGCCCGGACCAGGTGCGCGAGGTAGCCGACCGCAAAGGTCAGGTCGTGGTAGCCATATGAGCTGAGCTGGCGCACGACGACGTCGAGGATCGCTCGCTCTCCGATCGGCATCAAAGGCTTGGGTAGGACCGTGGTGTACGGCGCGAGGCGGGTGCCCCTGCCGCCAGCCAGGATCACGGCGCGCTTGTCCACATGAATGATCTCGGCGTTCTGGCCGGGAACTTGAGCGGTAATGAGGGCATCGACGCTACTCTCGGCCAATGGCCGAGGACCTGATTCCACTGTTCGACGTCCGCCTGAGCGACGACGAGATCGCCGCCGTGGCCGACACGCTGCGCTCCGGCTGGCTGACGATGGGCCCGCGTACGCAGGCCTTCGAGGCGGCGTTTGCGGCCCATCTCGGCTGCCGCCACGCCGTGGCCACCTCCAGTTGCACGACCGCTCTCCACCTCGCGTACCTCGCGGCCGGAATCGGCCCCGGCGACGAGGTCATCGTGCCCGCGATCACCTTCGTGGCGAGCGCGTCCGCGGTGCGCTACTGCGGCGGCACCCCCGTGCCGGCCGAAATCGTGGGCCAGGACGACCTCGGAATCGACCCGGGCGACGTCGAGGCTCGGATCACCGAGCGCACGAAGGCGGTCTGCGCCGTGCACTACGCCGGCTACGCCACCGCCGTCTCCGAGCTACGCGACCTCTGCGACGCCCACAACATCGCTCTGATCGAGGACGCCGCCCACAGCCCCAGCGCCGAGACCGTCGCCGAGTCGCGCAAGCTCGGCACCTACGGCCTGGCCGGGTGCTTCTCGTTCTTCTCCAACAAGGTCCTCTCGTGCGGCGAGGGGGGCCTGCTCTCGACCGACGACGACGACGTCGCGGCGCAGGTCCGCAGCCTGCGCTCGCACACGCTGACCAGCGGCACGTGGGATCGCCACCGCGGGCACTCGTCCGGCTACGACGTCGCCGCCACCGGCTTCAACTACCGGCTCGACGAGGTGCGGGCGGCACTGCTGCTGGCGCGGCTGC
>JBEVKF010000166.1:0-12492 GCA_040509755.1 Thermoleophilaceae bacterium
CCTCCTCGATCGCCAGGTCGAGCATGTCCGGCTTGAGCGAGTCGATTACCGCCAGTACGAGCTTCTTGGGCTGCGCGGCCACCCTGGATCTAGCGCAGGATCCGCAGGCCGGCGTACTTCTCGCCCTCGCGCGTGCGGCCGGTCAGCAGGAGCACGACGAAGGCGGCAATCGCGAGGATCGAAGCCGGCGGCAAGAAGATGGCGACGGCGGCCAGGAGCAGCGCCACGGCATCGGCGTACGCGGTGAGCAGAGCCGCCGCGCCGGCGTCGAGGCGCCCGCGCGCACGTTCGATCAGCCCGCCGACGGCCCGCCATCCGAGCAGCGCGCAGAGCGAGCCGGCCACCAGACCGGGCCAGGCCGCCGAGCCGCCGTCCGCCAGGGCGCCGGCGAACAGCATCGCGCCGAGCACGAGGCCCACGACCCCGGACAGGACCGCGACCGTGCTGCCGGCCCCATCCGCGGAGGGGAGCCGGTTCGCTTCCGCCCGCTCGAGGACGTAGGCGACCACGCCGATCGCGACCACGGCCGCCAGGAACCAGGTCGACTCGAGAAAGCTCCAGTCGGTGCCGTCGAAGTCGATCCCCGTGTCGGACCGCGCGAGGCCGCCCGCGAGCAGCGGCGGGAGGTAGGGCCGGACCCCCGTGGCGCCCGCGAGGCCCATGCCGGTCGTGGTGTCGAGAAAGACGCTCATTCCCCGGCGGTAGCCTAGACGGCTACCCGAGCCCGCTTGTGGCAGGAGTCGGTTACCGGAAAGACTCCGCGCGCACTCGGCCTAGCCGAGTGCTTGCGGCCGAAACGAATCCGCGCGCACTCGGCCTAGCCGAGCTTGCGGCACCACCGCTATTCCGGCTCTTCGGACTCTTCGCTCGCGAAGTCCTCGGGCGTGACGTTGTCGAGGAAGTCCTTGAACTTCTCGACGACCTCTTCGGTGTCCTCGACCTCGTGCTCGAACTCGATCGCGGACTCGGAGATCACGTCCTCGGCGGCGAAGATGGGGGCTCCGGTGCGAACGGCGAGCGCGAGGGCATCCGAAGGGCGCGAGTCGATGGGGATCTCGCGGCCGTTGAGCTGCAGGGTGACCTCGGCGTAGAAGGTGTTCTCGCGCAGCTCGGTCACCGCCACCCGGCTGCAGGAGACGTCCAGCTCGGAGAGCATCTCGCTGATCAGGTCGTGCGTCATGGGGCGCGGCGTGTTCGCGCCCTGGAGCTTCATCAAGATGGCGGCGGCCTCGGGGTGTCCGATCCAAATCGGAAGGAACTTGTTGCCGTCGCGCGTCTTCAGAAGCACGATCGGCTGCTTGCCGACCATGTCGAAGCTCACGCCGTAGATGACCATTTCCTGCATGGCTTCCGACAGTCTAGAGCCGTATGGAAGCGCGGTCCGGACCCTCGCGAAATGGGCGATCCTGGACTCGAACCAGGGACCTCGTCCTTATCAGAGACGCGCTCTAACCGGCTGAGCTAATCGCCCTCGCGGGCCAGCTTAGCGGCCACGGGGCGCGGCGATCCGAAGAGGGCCCTATGCCGCCCGCCGGGTCTGCGAGCGGAGGATCGAGTTCGCCAGCTCGATCGCCTCGGAGGGCTGCTCGAAGTCGAGCTCGACCACGCAGCGCGTGCCCCTGACGCGGGCCTTGACGTCGCGACCGAGCGCAACCGAGAGAGCGTCCTCGGCGGCGGCGAGCGCCTCGGCGAGGTCGGGATGCACCACCACCGGCGGCCGCGGGCGGGCGGGATCGTTATGCAGCGCCTCGCGAGCGCGGCGCTCGGTCTCGCGCACCGACCAGGCGCCATCGCGCGCCGAGTAGCCGAGGCTCCGGCGGATGCCGTGGTCCTTGCAGAGCAGCAGCGCGCGGCCGTGGCCCTCGCTCAGCTCCCCGGTTTCGATCAGCTCGAGCGTCTCCTCGGGAAGCGCAAGCAGGCGGATCAGATTGGAGATCGCCACCCGGCTGCGTCCGACGCGGCGCCCGACCTCCTCCTTGGTGAGGCCGAGGTCGTCGACCAACATCGCGCAGGCGCGCGCCTCCTCCACCGCGTTGAGGTCCTCGCGCGCCATGTTCTCGGCGAGCGCGAGGTCGAGCCGCTCCCAGTCTTCGGCTTCGCGCACGACCGCCGGAATCGCGTCGAGCTCCGCGATCCTGGCTGCTCGCAGCCGCCGTTCGCCGGCGACGACCTCGTAGCGGCCGCCGGGCAGCGGCCGCGCGACGATGGGCTGGAGCACCCCGCGCGCGCGGATCGACTCCGCGAGCTCCGCCAGCTTGTCCTCGTCGAAGCTGCGGCGCGGCTGGCGCGGGTTCGGCGCGATCAGGTCGACGGGGATCTCGCGCAGGCCGTCCGCGTCTCCACTCGCCCGGGGCAGAATTGCCGCCAGGCCGCGGCCCATGCCACGCCGGTCCTCAGCCACGCGCCGCCACCTCCTTCGCGAGCTTGATGTAGGCGGCGCTGCCGGCGCTCTGGGGCGCGTGCTGAAGGATCGGCACGCCGAAGCTCGGCGCCTCGCCCAGCCGCACACTTCGCGGCACCACCGTCTCGAAGACCAGCTCGGGGAAGTGCTCGCGGACCTCACGCTCGACGTCGCGCGCGAGGCGGGTGCGCCCGTCGTGCATCGTGAGGATCATGCCTGCGACCGTGAGGCGTGGGTTGAGCTCGCGCTGGATGAGCGAGAGCGTGTCGAGCATCTGTGCCAGGCCCTCGAGCGCGAAGTACTCGGTCTGCACGGGCACGATCACCTTGTCCGCGGCGACGAGCGCGTTGACGGTGATCGGCCCGAGCGACGGCGGGCAGTCGAGCAGCGTGAACAGGTAGCGCTCCCGCACCGAACCGAGGCGCCCGCGCAGGATCGTCTCGGAGCCCGCGATCCGCGGCAGCTCGACGTTCGCGCCCGCGAGATCGGGGGTCGAGGCGACCACGTCGAGGCGCTGCACTCCGCTCGGCAGCGCCGCCTCGGCGAGCGTGAGCTCTCCCGAAAGGCAGTCGTAGATGTTCGGGCTGCCGTCCTTCGGCAGGCCAAGTGCAACCGTCGCGTTGCACTGCGGGTCCAGGTCGACGAGCAGCGTCGGATACCCCGCGTCGGCGATCGAGGCCCCGAGGTTGACGGCGGTGGTGGTCTTGCCCACACCGCCCTTCTGATTTGCGATTGCGAGAACGGTGCCCATCGGCCTCCAAGCTACGGTTCGAGCCGGTCGGAACGGCCCTCTCCATTCGTTCGGCGCCGAACTTTGGATTCCTGCTCAGCGCAGCGGGCGCTTGGCCGCCATCCCGGCACGGCGCGGGAAGCGTTCGGGCGTGGGCGCGGTCTTGCGCAGGACCGCAAGCCGGCGATTCTCGGCACCTGGGAAGGGGACGACGCCCAGCACCTCCTCGACCTCCATCCCGACCCGCGCGGCGGCTGCCTTGCCCTGATCGAGCTCGGCGGCCGGCAGCGCGCCCTTCCACGCCACGAGGACGCCGCCCGGCCGCAGCAGCGGCGCCGCGTACTCCACGAGCACGGCCAGCGACGCCAGCGCCCGCGCGGTCGCGGCGTCGTAGGCCTCGCGGCCGCCTCCGAGCTGCGGCGACACCCGCGCCCAGTCCTCGAGGCGAGCCGTGACCGAGCGCGCGTTGTGGATCTTCGCCGCGCCGAGCAGGCGGTCGATCACCGCGGTCTTGCGCCCGGACGACTCGATCAGGTCCACGCGCGCGCCTGGCAGCGCGATCGCCAGCACCAACCCGGGAAAGCCCGGCCCGGCGCCCATGTCGGCTATTCGCCTCGCGCGCGCGAGGTCGTCTACCTCCAGGCCGCTCAGGCTGTCGGCCACATGGAGGTCGCGCGCCCGCTCGGGGTCGCTGATCGTCGTATGCGGATCCGGCTCGGCCGCGAGCGCCTCCAGCAACAGCGCATAGCGCGGGTCCGTTTCCCGTGAAACGCCCAGTGGCCCTACTCCGGGCGAAAGACCTGGGCGGGGCTGACCACCAGCCTGCGGTCGGGCTCGTCGCCCTCCGAATGGGTCTCCACGTCGGTGCGCTCGCTCAGGTAGGTGTGGACGATCTTGCGCTCGGGGGCGCGCATCGGCTCGAGCTCCACCGCGCGCTCGTAGCGCAGCGCCTCCGCGGCAGCGCGGTCGGCCGTGCGGTGCAGCGCGGCCTCGCGGCGCTCGCGGTAGCCGGCGGCGTCAACGGTCACGGGCTTGCGCTCCTCGCGGCCGCGGAAAGCCGCCCTGAACGCGATGTGCTGGACGGCGTCGATGGTCGTGCCGTGCTTTCCGATCAGGAGGCCGAGGTCGTCTCCGTTGACGGTCGCGCGGATCTCGTCCTCGCTCTCATCGATGTCGAGCGTCGCCCTCAGGCCGATCGCGTGAACGATCCGGCCGACGATCGCGCGCACCCGCTCGGTGGGCTCCTCAGGGATGATCTCGGCGGCGTCGCGCCAGGCGTCCTCGTCGACCTCGGCGCGCACGCGCGCGGTGCCGTCCGGTCCCGGATCGTCCATCACCTCGAACTTCACGCACTCCGCGGTCACGCCAGGAAAGCGCGGCTCGAGCTCCTTCATCGCGGCCCACTTGGCCTCGCCGAGGCTGTCGCCCTCGCCCTCGGCGAACAGGTCGTCCTCGCGAGGGTCGTCGTTCATCGCCTGCGACCGGAGCGCTTCTTCTTCTTGCGCGGCGACGGAGGCGGCTTGGCAGCCCCGCCGTTTCCGCTCGCCGCGGGCGTGGCGGTCTCCTTCTTGCTCTTCTTCTCCCTCTTCTCCTTCGGCTTCTCGTCGCCGTCGGTCTTCGCCTGGCCGTCGGTGAGCGCGGCGGTTCCCGCCGGCGCCGGGGCCGGCGGCTTCCCGCGCGCAGGTGCGGGTCCCTCGTCCTCCGCGGGAGCCCCGTGGACGGGCTTGGGATAGAGCTTCTTCACGGCCAGTTGCTGACCGATCGTCCAGACGTTGGTCGTGATCCAGTAGACGATCAGGCCGGCCTGGAAGTTCACGATGAAGATCACGAAGACAAACGGCAGTGCGAACATGATGCGCCGCTGAGTGGGGTCCGCGCTCATCGCCGTGACCGCGCTGGCGGCCAGCTGCGTGCCGACATAGAGGACGATCAGCACGGCCAGCAGCCATGGCTCGGTGACCTTCTCGGCGAGGTTGGTGATCGGGCCGAAGCCGGGGTTGTCGGCAATGTCGGCCTTGAACGCCGGCGAGCGCAGCAGCTGGAACAGCGCGATGAAGAACGGGATCTGCAGCACCAGCGGTAGACACGAACCCAGCGGATTGACCTTCTCGCGCTGGTAGAAGGCCATGATCTCCTGCTGCTGGCGCTGCTTGTCGTCCTTGTAGCGCGCCTGGATCGACTTGATCTCGGGCTGGAGCGACTGCAGCCGCTGCATCGACTTCACGCCCTTGAACGTGAGCGGCAGGATGAGGATCCGGATCGTGAAGGTGAGCAGGATGATCGACCAGCCCCACGACCCCTCGAAGTTGCCGATCAGGTCGTGCCAGAACGTCAGGATCCATTCGCAGGCATCCGTGATCGGCTGTATGGGATTGAAGGCGAACATTGGTCAGGGTTGGGGCTCGGCCCGGTGGCGAGAGCGAAACAGCTTCTGGTCCTCTACGAAGTCGACGCCCCCGTGGCTCCAGGGATTGCACCGCAACAGACGCCAGGCGGAGAGCACGACTCCGCGCAGCACACCGTAGCGACGCACGGCCTGGACGGCGTATTCCGAGCAGCTGGGATGGTATTTGCAGCGGTCGGGGAAGGCGGGAGAGATCACGCGCTGATAGACGCGGATCGGCGCCGTCGCGACCCGGCGCAGGCCCCTGCCGGCGCGGCCGGCCGGCGTCATGCCTCCCCGCCTTCGCGCGCGAGTCCCGCGTCCTTCATCACGGCGCGCAGGTCCTCCTCGATCGCTCGCTCGCCACCCTCCTGGGCGAGCTCACCCGCCGCCGGGCGGGCCACGATCACGAAGTCGTGGCCGGGCTGCAGCTCCTCCGCCGACGACCAGAACGCCTCTCGCAGCAGGCGCTTCATGCGGTTGCGCTCGACCGCTCCGCCGAGCTTGCGCCCCACCGACACCCCGAGCCGCGGCTCGCTCTCGTCGTCTGCGCGCGGGAACGCGTACACGACAAGGTGTCTGCTCGCGTGCGAGCGGCCCTCGCGGTAGACGCGCTCGAACTCACCGCTTCGCGACAGCCGGCGGCGCTTGCGGCGCGCGCGATCGGCCATCGTCGCTACGGGGTTAGCCGCTTGCGGCCCTTGGTGCGGCGCCGCTTCAGCACCTGGCGGCCGGCGCGCGTACGCATGCGCAGGCGAAACCCGTGGGTGCGGGCGCGCTTGCGCTTCTTGGGCTGGTAGGTGCGCTTCATGAGGTCGGGCGGCGCGGCGTCGCGCCGGTGGCTCAGGGTACACGACCCGGTCCGATCCGCCCGGCGGTCGAGCGGTGCTCGAGACCGGCTCCGGGATGTCCACAGCTTTTCCCGCTCAATGCGGGGAACCCTGCCCAACTGCTCGCGAGCGCCGGGAGTGCCGTTGTATTCTCGCCGTCCCGAGGACGGTGCAGCCCGGCCCACGCAGTGCCTTTCTCCTCCTCAATGCCTTCGAAATCAAGACCCCCTGGGAGGGGTTTCGCCCGCCCGTGCCTGCCGACATCGACCGGATCTGGGATGACATTCGCGACGCACTCCGCCGCGAGACGCCCGACTTCAAGTTTCACATCTGGATCGACCCGCTCGAGCTGGCGGCGGTGCGCGGCAACACCCTCTACGTGCGGGCGCCCGAGCACATCCGCACCTCCGTCGCGGAGCGCTACCTCCCTTTGCTGCGGCGCGCCGCGACCGAGTGCTTTGACCGCCGCGCGGTCGTGCAGGTCGTCGGCCCTGCGTGGCATCCGCCCCCCGAAGACGACGCGCTTCTCGAGCCCGGGCTACCACCCGAGCCGCTCGCCGCCGCGAGGCGCCTGCATCCCAAGTACACCTTCGAGCAGTTCGTAATCGGGGAGGGCAACCGCTTCGCGCACGCCGCGGCGCTGGCCGTCGCGGAGTTGCCCGCGCAGGCCTACAACCCACTCTTTCTCCACGGCCCACCCGGGCTCGGCAAGACCCACCTCCTGCAGGCGATCGGCAACTACGTCGGCCGCTATGGCGCCGGACTCCGGGTTCGCTACGCCACCATCGAGGAGTTCACCACGGCCTTCGTAGACGCGGTGCGCGAGCGCCGGACGGGTGATTTCAAGGAGGGCTTTCGGACGGCGGACGTGGTGCTGATCGACGACGTCCAGTTCCTCGCCGGCCGCACCAAGACGCGCGAGGAGTTCTTCCACACCTTCAACGCGCTGCTCGATTCCGGGCGCCAGCTCGTGATCAGCTCCGACCGTAGCCCCGACGAGCTGAGCGACCTCGAGACGCGACTGGCTGAGCGGTTTCGATCGGGTCTCGTGGTCGAACTCGAGCACCCGCCGCTTGAGGTGCGCCGGGCGATCCTCCTCAAGCGCGCCGGTCTTGACGGCATCGAGGTCTCGGAAGACGTGCTCGCCGAGATCGCGACCCGCGTGGACAGCAGCGTGCGAGCCCTCGAGGGCGCGCTGATCCGAGTGGTGGCCTACGCCTCACTCAAGGGCGAGCCGGCCACCCCCGAGTTCGTTCGCCATGTGCTCCGCAAACTTGGCAACGAGGACGCGGGTGGCGCGAGCTGCGACCTCTCGGAGATCCTCGATGCAACGGCGCGGGAGTTCGGAGTCGAACGAGAGTCGCTGTTGGCGCGCGACCGCCGGCCCGCGGTCGCCACGGCGCGCCAGGTCGCCATGTTCCTCGCACGCGAGCTGACCAATCACAGCCTCCCTGTGATCGGACGCGGCATCGGCGGCCGAAACCACAGCACCGTCGTGCACGCCGTCAACCGCGTGGATGCCGCCGTCCGCACCGACGACGCTGTTCGCAGCGCGGTCGACAACCTGCGCAGACAACTCGCCCGGCCCGCGTGACGGCCGACCACACTGCCACAATCAACACCCCCGCTTCCCCATCGCGAAGCCGAATCCACGCGCTTGTGGACGTATCGACAGTCCCAACTACTCCAAGGTCAGGTAGCCGACGTTGAAGCTCACTGTTTCCCGTGAAACGTTTCTCGCGAAGCTCGGCATCGCCGTGCGCGGTGCGTCCACACGCAGCGCAATCCAGACCCTTGCGGGGGTGCTCATCCGGGTAGAGGAAGGCCGCGCAGAGCTCGAGGCGACGGATATGGAGCTCGGGCTGCGTGTCTCGCTCGAACCGACCGAGTCGAGTTCGGGCAAAGCGGTGATCCCCGGCCGGCTGCTGCTCGACGTGGTTCGGTCGCTGCCGGCGGACTCGCTGTCGCTCGAGTATCGCAGCGCGCAACAGGATGTCGAGCTGGTGTCGGGCTCGGCCAAGTTCCACCTGCGCACCCTTCCACCCGAGGACTTCCCCAAGCTGCCCGATACTCCGACCGACGGCGTGATGCGGGTTCCCTCTGCCGCTTTCGTCGACACCATCGCCCGCGTGGCTCGCGCGGCCTCCCGTGACGAGACGCGTCCTCATCTGACCGGGGTGCTCGTGACCGCCAGTGGGCGCGAGCTGCGCATGGTGGCGACCGATTCGTATCGGCTTTCGGTAAAGGAGACCCAGCTAGCGGAAGCCCTCGAGGGCTCGCTGGAGGCAAACGTGCCCGCCCGCACGCTGCAGGAGCTCGGGCGCATAGCCGGCGCCGGCTCGGCCGAAACCATCGGCGTAACTGCACTGGAGAATCAGGTCGTCTTCACCGTGGACGACGTAATGCTGTCGTCGCGGCTCGTCGAGGGCCGCTTCCCCAACTATCAGCAGCTTCTGCCCGAGGCCTACGAGCACGAGCTGAAGGTGAGCCGCGAGGAGCTGCTGGAGGTGGTTCGCCGCGTCGGCCTGCTCGCGCAGCGCAACGCGCCGCTGCGCCTGCGCTTCTCCGAAGGCGCGCTCGACGTTTCCGCCCAGACCCCGGACGTGGGCGAGGCGAGCGAGTCGCTGCCCATTCCGTTCAACGGCGAACCGCTGGAGATCGGCTTCAACCCCGAGTTCTTCAGGGACGGGCTGGAGAGCGCCGAGTCCGAGGAGCTGATCCTCAAGCTGATCAGCCCGCTGCGACCGGGGCTGCTCGAGTCCGGCGACGAGGGCTCGAACTTCGTCTACCTCGTGATGCCGATTCGCCTGAACGTGTAGCCATGCACGTGACGCGGCTCTCGCTGCGCGACTTTCGCAACTACGAGGAGCTGGAGCTCGAGTTGCCGGCGGGCCTGGCGGTGGTGACAGGTCCGAACGGCGCCGGCAAGACAAACCTTCTCGAGGCGCTGTACTTCGGCTGCACGGGGAGATCGCCGCGGACCTCGACCGAGCGCGAGCTGGTGCGCCGCGGCACCGCTGTGACGCGCGTGGTCGTCGACACGCGCGACGACGAGGCCTCGCACCGGATCGAGGTGGGGTTCGAGCCCGGCGAGGCCAAACGGCTGCGCCTGGACGGCAGCACTGTCGACAGCCTGTCGACAACCGAGGCGCGGCCGCTAGTGAGTGTGTTCATGCCCGAGCGCCTCGAGCTCGTGAAGGGCGCGCCGGCGGGGCGGAGGGCTCACCTGGACCAGGTCGTTGCCGCGCTCTGGCCCGCCCGCGCCCAGACCCGCGCCGACTACTCGCGGGCGCTCGCTCAGCGCAACGCTCTGCTCGCGCGGATCCGGGCCGGTGCGTCTGGGCCGGGAGCACTCGACGCGTGGGATGCCGAGCTGGCGCGTCAGGGGATCGCGTTGATGGAGGATCGGCGGGAGGCGGTCGCCGGCCTGGCGGAGCGCTTCGAGGGCCTCGCCGCGGAGCTGGGACTTCCGGGGCGGGCGGAGCTGCGCTACCGACCGCGCTCGCCCGCCGGCGACACGCGTGAGCTCCAGGCCGAGCTGACCGAGCGTCGCGGTGCCGACCTCGAGCGGGGGTTCACCGCCCACGGGCCGCACCGCGACGAGCTGCGGTTCCTGCTCGACGGCGTGAGCCTGCGCGCCTACGGCTCGCAGGGCCAGCAACGGGCATCCATGCTCGCCCTACTGTTTGCCGAGCGCGAGCTGCTCGCGACGCGCCGCGGGCGCCCGCCGCTCATGCTGCTCGACGACGTGATGTCGGAGCTGGACGCCGAGCGCCGCGAGCTGCTGGCGGGGCTCTTGCGCGCGGGCGGCCAGGCGGTGGTGACGGCGACCGAGGCCGAGCACGTGCCGGCCGCCTCGGCAAGCGAGTTGATCCGCGTGTTGGCGGGCAGGGTCGAGGCGCCGGCACTGGCGGAGGCGTCGTGAGGCGACCCGCCCCTCGCCCCCTCGCGGCGGTTCTCGCGCAGGCGCTCCCCGAGGCTCGCCCGGCGGGCCTGCTCGCGCAGGTTCAGTCGGCATGGCCGGAGGTCGCGGGGCCCCTGCTCGCGAACTCGGCCAGCCCTGTTTCCGAGCGCGAGGGAACCGTCACCATCGCGTGCGAGTCGGGCGTCTGGGCCCAGGAGCTCGAGCTCCTCGCGCGCGACCTTCTCGAGCGCCTGAACGCCCACCTGGACGGGGGAGCGGTCACGCGCCTGCGGTTTATCGTGAGTTCGGCCCCGAACCGTAGCTGAGTAGGCGCGCTTTTGTAGCGATTTGCGGGTATTTTGTAACTTGGCAAGGCGTCCGGATCACAGGGTAGCCTGCTAAAGTTGAGGGCGCTCTTATGTAACGCCCCGGTCGCGAGCGAAGGCGCTCTTGAGCCGGGGTTTTTCACGGTTCGGGGGCCGCGCTAGCGCGGCCCTGATGACGAAGGGGATGGCTTGGCGAATAGGCCCGAGAACGGCGAAGACGAGATAGGCGGGACCCCCGGCCCCGCCGAGGATGACGTGGCGGCCCCGCTGCGGGAGGGCGGCGCGATTCCCAAGCAGGCCAACGCCACCTACGACGCCCAGGACATCACCGTCCTCGAGGGCCTCGAGGCTGTTCGAAAGCGCCCGGGCATGTACATCGGCTCGACGGGCGCGCGCGGGCTGCATCACCTGATCTACGAGGTCGTCGACAACTCGGTTGACGAGGCGCTCGCGGGCGAGGCCGACCAGGTCGAGATCGTCATCCACCCGGACAACTCAGTGAGCGTGACCGACAACGGCCGCGGCATCCCGGTGGACCTGCACGAGAAGGAGGGCCGGCCGGCTGCGGAGGTCGTCCTCACCGTGCTGCACGCCGGAGGCAAGTTCGGCGACGGTGGCGGCTACAAGGTCTCGGGAGGCCTCCACGGGGTGGGTGTCTCCGTGGTCAACGCGCTGTCAGAGTGGCTCCACCTCACGGTCTGGCGCGACGGCTACCAGTACAAGCAGTCCTATGAGCGCGGCACGCCCATGGAGGAGCTGACCAAGGGCGAGAAGACCGACCGTCGCGGCACGAGCATCACGTTCCTTCCCGATCTCGAGATTTTCGAGACGATCGAGTACGACCGCACCGTCCTGGTGCAGCGCTTTCGCGAGATGGCCTTCCTGACGAAGAGCCTGCGGATCCACTTCCGCGACGAGCGCGGTGAGCGGTTTGAGATCACGTTCCAGTACGACGGCGGAATCGTCGACTTCGTCAACTACCTCCACAGCCAGGGCACCCGCTCACCGCTGCACGACAAGGTCGTCTACATGGAGGACTCGAGCGAGATCGGCGAGGTCGAGGTCGCCATGCAGTGGAACGACTCCTACCAGGAGGCACTGCTCTCGTTCGCCAACAACATCAACACGCATGAGGGCGGCACGCACCTGTCGGGCTTCCGCTCGGCGCTCACCCGCACGATCAACGCCTATGCGCGCCAGAAGGGCGAGCTCAAGGAGAAGGACCCCAACCTGCAGGGCGAGGACGTGCGCGAGGGTCTGACCGCGATCATCTCGGTCAAGATCACCGACCCTCAGTTCGAGGGCCAGACCAAGACCAAGCTCGGCAACCCGCCGGTCGAGGGCTTCGTCCAGGCCGCCATCAACAAGGGCTTGGCCGAGTTCCTCGAGGAGAACCCGGCCGAGGCGCGCAAGATCGTGACGAAGGCGGTCTCGGCTTCGCGCGCGCGCGAGGCGGCGCGCAAGGCGCGCGACCTCACCCGGCGCAAGTCGGCGCTCGAGAACTCGACCCTGCCCGGAAAGCTCGCCGACTGCACGGTGAGCGATCCGAGCCTGGCCGAGCTCTTCGTCGTCGAGGGCGACTCGGCCGGCGGCTCCGCCAAGCAGGGCCGCGACCGCCACACCCAGGCGATCCTGCCGCTGCGCGGGAAGATCATCAACGTCGAGAAGAACCGCATCGACAAGGTGCTCTCGAACAAGGAGATCCGCGCGCTGATCACCGCACTCGGGACCGGCATTCGCGAGGAGTTCGACATCGAGAAGGCGCGGTACCACAAGGTGATCGTCATGACCGACGCCGATGTCGACGGCGCCCACATCCGCACCCTGGTGCTCACCTTCCTCTACCGCGAGATGCCGGAGCTGATCGACGCCGGCTACGTCTACATCGCCAAGCCGCCGCTCTACAAGATGAAGAACG
>JBEVKF010000167.1:0-52568 GCA_040509755.1 Thermoleophilaceae bacterium
GTCTCCGCGCCGTCACCGTCGCCCCACCCCCGCGTTTGGCTGCCTGAGACGGGACTCTCCCACACTCCGCTTTCCACGCAAAGCCGGAGCGCCAGTCGGCTCTACGTGTGTCCCCTAGAGACCCGCGTCGGGAAGCCAGCTAGACCTTCCTCCCCCGACCTCGCACGGGCCGCGCTCTCCGCGGGGTTTCCGGGAGCGTCTACGGCTGGCACCCCGGCAGCCCTCTTGTGATACCGGCGCACAACCAGTCGCCGGAGCTGGCTCAAAGCGTCTGCTGATCTCGGAAAACGTAAACGGCCGTGTCGCGGCCCACGGCCACTTCCTTCAGGTCGTAGAAGTAGATGTGACCGTCATTCACGTCGACATCGATGGTATGGGGCGGCTTTCCCTCTGCACCCGTGTCGACTCCGATGGTTCTGCCTTCGAGGGGCCCGTCTGACAAGAGTGCCTGCATGCGCGCAACCTACCTTGATACGCGGGTAGCTTCGGCTGTCCTCAGATCGGAAGGCGCGTGTTCGCCTCGCGGATGACCGCGAGGCTCGTCTCCCACGCGCGCTGCTCGTCGTCGCTGAGGGCGGGCATGAGCGGCTCTCCGGGCCCGTCGCTTCCGATCTGCGCCGGGAGGCTCGCGCACAGCCTCTCCTCGACGCGCACGCTGACCGGCACGAGATACCCGGGCTCGCGCACCAGGTAGCGGATCAGGCGCGCGACGGCGAGTCCGATCGCGTGCGAGGTGGCGCCCTTCAGCCTCCGTACCTCGTAGGCGGCACGCCGGACGTCGCTCTCGATCTCCTTCAGCCGCTCCGCAGTCAGCTCCCGGCCCTGTCTCTCCGCGAAGCCGGTGAGCGAGAAAGGCCCCACGCGCGCGCACTCGAACGGGAAGACCGCCGAGTCGCCATGCTCGCCGATCACCCACGCGTGGACGTTCTGGGGATGAACGCCGAGTTCGAGAGCGAGTCGCTCCCTGAGCCGCCAGGAGTCGAGCGAGGTGCCGCTGCCGAACACCCGGACCGGGCGCGATCCCCAGCGCCGCGTGAGGTACTCGGTGATCACGTCGACAGGGGTGGAGACGACGATCAGGATCGTGGGGAGTGCTTTGTCGATCGCGTCGGCCACCGTCGCGACCACCGCCAGGTTCTCGTCGAGCAGGTCGAGCCGCGTTTGACCGGGGCGCGTGTGGGTCCCGGTCGTGAGCACGGCAATGTCGGCCGGCCGGACCTCCTCCAGCGACCCTCCCTCGATGACGCACTCGGGCAACAGCGGCGACGCATGCTCGAAGTCGAGCGCCTCTCCCCGGGCCCTGTCGCCCGTGCGGTCGTAGAAGGTGAGCCTCGACGCGAGACCAAGCCCGAGCAGCGGTCCGGCGCAGGCCACACCGACCTCGCCGCTGCCGAGGATGGCTACGGACGGCATCGGAGCCGACCCTACCCTGAAGCGCTGCGACACGACCCAACGCCCCCGGCCCGGGTCGGTTGCGAGCCCCGCGCTGCCCGCGTGCCGCGGCGCGGCGACGAAGGCCCTTGCCGTACTACCGCTTTCATGCGTAGCGGCAGTCGTGCGCCGCCGCCGCTTTGCATGGAAACCATGCTCCCAACACCCGAGGGCCGCCAGCTCCTCGACCAGGCGCGAGCCGCCGCAGGCGAGCTCGGCATGCCGGGCCTCGCCAAGCGGGCAGTCGGCGCGTACGAATCGCGAGTGCCCCGGACGAGCCTGACTGCTCCTCGACGAGGGCGAGAGCGCATATCGCAGTGACCCAGACGACCGCTGTGGACGGCGCTCAGCGCTCTCGGAGTGTCATTTCCGGGCCGGTCTGACGCTCGGTTTTTCAGGACGGACCACTAGGCCGGGCGGCGGGCCGGCTGGTACGAGAACCCCGACATGCCGGGCTACCACGGCGCACGTCCGACTTCGTCCTGGGCATCCACCCGCTCCGTGTGCGTGACCCCTTCTCAGCAGGTCCCCGCAATGCCTTGTTGCCGTGGGCGTTACCTTGGGTGACGAGGGGAGGCGGCTTCGTGGGCCGTATTTCGCTCTATCAGTGGAAGCTTTCGGGCCTTGGCTCGCCGCCCCTCTCTCGACGCATTAAACATCGGGGGGTCAGCGGTAGGACGCGATCCGAAAGACATGGCCGCCGAAGCTGATGGCGTATAGCCGTCGCCGGGCATCCTCGCCGAACGACACGAGGTAGGGAACCGTTAGCTGCAGTCGTTTGGCGCTCGGTCGCCTTGAGTAGACCCGTGCCGCGTAGATGCGTCCGCTGCAGACGTCGCCGTAGAGGTAGCGCCCGTACAGCGCTCCCAGGGCGCGATCCCGGGCGACGTAGCCGCCGACGATCGAGCACCACCCACTGGCATGCCTGTGAGCGATGATCGGTGGAACGTGTCCCTTGGCGGGACCATCGGCGATCCTCTTGCGCCCCTCGAACTTGCTCCAGCCGAAGTTGGCCCCCGCCGCTCGGCCGCGACGCACGAGGTTGACCTCCTCGGACCGATTGCCGCCGACGTCGCCGACCAGCAACGCGCCGGTGCCACGATCGAAGGAGAATCGGTACGGGTTGCGCAGACCGTACGCCCAGATCTCGGGTCTGGCGCCTGCCACGGCGGCGAAGGGGTTGTCGTGCGGAACGAAGTACGGTTTGCCGGCTCGGGGGCGCGGGTCGATCCTCAGGATCTTGCCCTTGAGGCTCCCGAGACTCTGCGGCGCGGCTTCGTCGTTGGTGTAGCCGATGCTGATGTAGAGGAGGCCGTCTGGACCGAACTGCAGCTGGCCGCCGTGGTGAAACGGGCCGGCATTGGCGATGCTGAGCAGCGTCCGGCGTCCACGAAGGGTCGCGCGGTCGGGGCGAGCCAGCGACCGCCGCAGCTCGTCGACTCGAATGCGGTTTCGGCGGTCGATGAAGAAGACGTAGAACCGGCGGCTTCGGCCGTAGTCGGGCGCGAAGGCCATCGACAGCAGGCCGCGCTGGTCGACGGTCTCTCTGGGGGACCGGATCAAGATCTCCCGCCTGATATCGAGAAACGGCTTCGCGAGGACACGTCCGTTGCGTATCACGCGAATGCGACCGCGACGCTCGACTACGAATTGGCGGTTTGGTTGCGACCGAGTCGCGGTCAGGTACACCGGCTCAGAAAAGCGTCCCACCAGGCGCAGATCGCCACGAACTGCCGCCGTCGCCGGCGCGTGCGCGACAACCGCACCCAGAAGTCCCAAGAGCACGATGAACCATGTCCTGTACGCCCCGGTCATTAGCCAGCTCGACATGGTTCATAACGGCTGCTCATTTGCATGGGCCGCAGGTTACCGCCGGCTCGATGCGACCCCGGCGCGTTCGCCGGGTGTTCACGCCTCGCGTGGTCGCGGGAGTCTGCATACCCCAACCACAGAGCTTGGGCTTGCGACCGAGCCACCCCGGGCACTTGCGCCGCCGTAAGGGGGGAACGCCAGCCAATAGCCCAGCTAGGGGGGGGGAGCGTAAGAATGGGAGCGGCGGGATTGCGCTGCCTGCCGGGGCCTTGCCCAATGCCTTGGCCCAGCTGCCCCCGGCAGCGCCCCGGAGACCCGGCCCCCGAACGCAGAAACCCGCTCTGGAGCGGGCTTCCGGGGATAGCTCCGCCTGGATTCGAACCAGGGACCTCACGATTATGAGTCGTGCGCTCTAACCGCTGAGCTACGGAGCCGTGGGGGACCGAGTCTAGCCCGGCGCGGTCGCCCCAGGCGGGCCGCAGCTCACCGCGCTGATTGCCCTAAACGGGTGCGGGGTGCCTCGACTGGACAATCAAGCTCCCCAAGTAATGGAGGCACGGCTGGCGGCTGAGCTTCCCAACCGCGAGTATCGAAGCCGTGGGGGTCGAATATCGCTTGTTGGGTCCGCTGGAGGCGCTCGTCGACGGCCGGCGGGTCGACCTCGGGGCGCCCCGGCACCGCGCGACGCTGGTTCTGCTGCTCGCCCAGGCGAACGCGGTCGTCCCGGCACAGCGGCTGATCGACGAGCTGTGGCACGAGGATCCGCCCGCCAGCGCCACGAACGTCGTCCAGGGGGCCGTCTCCCACCTGCGCAAGCTGGTCGGCCGGGACGCGATCGTCACCCGCGGGACGGGCTACGCGGTCAGGGTGGGGCCCGACGCGCTCGACCTGTCCCGATTCGAGCGTCTCGCGGAGGAGGGCAGCCTCGCGCTCGAGCGCCAGGACTTCGACGAAGCGGCGACCGCGCTCTCCGCTGCGCTGGACCTGTGGGCGGGCCCGGCGCTCGCCGACCTGACCGACGAGCCGTCGGTGCAGCCGGTTGCGGCGCGGCTGGAGGAGCTGCGACTGCTTGCCTCGGAGCGCCGGCTCGAGGCCGAGCTCGGACGCGGGCGCCACGAGGACCTGTTGTCCGACCTCAGGGACCTGGCGCGAGAGCATCCGCTGCGCGAGCGTGTCCACGAGCTCCTGATCGTCGCCCTCTATCGCTCGGGCCGGCAGGCTGAGGCGCTCGAGGCCCACCGCTCCGCTCGGACGTCCTTGGTCGAGGAGCTGGGCCTCGAGCCAGGTCCCAGCCTGCAGGAGCTGGAGCGCCGGATTCTCCATCACGACCCGGCGCTGCGGGCTCCATCCCGCGACAGCGGGGCCCCAATCTCGGCGGCGGAGCGATCGACCGGGTCGATCCTCGTGGCGCCCCTCGATCCGGATGCGCTCGACGCGCTGATCGCCCTGGCTGAGCCGCTGGCGCGCAGTCCACGGCGAGAGCTGATCATGGTCTCCACCGTTTCGCACGGCGACCGGCTCGCCGCTCTGAGCCGAGAGCTCGACGCGCGGCGGGAGGTTCTCCTGGGCCGTGGGGTGACAGCGCGATGCGCCGCCTTCACATCCTTGACGCCCGGTGCGGACGTGGCCCGAGTCGCGGTTGAGCATGCGGTCGACCTGCTGGTGATCGATGCCCCCGATGGGCTTCTCGAGGACGCGCGCGTGCTCGCCCTGCTCGAGCACGCGCCGTGCGACGTTGCGGTCGCCGTAGGTGCCGGCGCCCGGTCATGGACCGAGGGAGACGTGGTACTGGTGCCGTTCGGCGGAGCCTCCCACGATTGGGCAGCCGTCGAGCTGGGCGCGTGGCTGGCGCGCAGCACCGGTGCTCCGCTGCGACTGGCCGGCGTGACCGGCAACGAGCAGGGCCGCGACGCCAGCCGGCTGCTGGCCAGCGCCTCGCTGGCAGTCCAGCACGCCCTGGGCGTCTCCGCGGAGCCGGTTCTGGTGGAACCGAGGGCCGACGCCCTCATCGCCGCGGCCTCGAAGGCCGGCGTTGTATGCGTCGGCCTGACCGAGCGCTGGCGACGCGAGGGGCTCGGTGCGACCCGCACGACGCTCGCGACAAGGGTCGCCTGCCCGACCGTGCTCGTCCGCCGCGGCGTGCGCCCGGGAGGACTCGCCCCCCGTGGCAGCGACACGCGCTTCACCTGGACCCTCGCCGGGTCCTAGGCCTTCAGCCGTCCTCAAGCGTTCGTCCAGCCCACCGGGCCAAGGTGCCCGAAAGCGACGCGTGCAAGGGCTCGCGTCCGATCGTCAGGAGGCACAGACATGGCCCGTCCGAGGTTTACCCGAGCCGCCCTATTGCTGGCGGCCTGCGCAGCGGCAGTCCTGGCCGCGGCGGCGCCTGCAGGCGCGAAGACGCACGCGGTATCAGGCAAGCAAATCGTCGTCAACGAAGAGGCCGGCACCTCCAAGATGCGAGGCGGCCTGATCGGCGCCTGGGCGCTCACCAGCTTCGAGGAGCTGGAGACCAGCCCGTGGTACCACGCGAAGGGAACGGAGACCTTCAAGGGCTGCCTGGACCGGCGGCGCGACCGTTCTTGCAAGGGCGATCCCTCAGGCACCCTGTCGTTCACCTTCGAGTTCTGGGGCCTGTTCGCCTCGGAGGACCCTGCGTCCCAGGTGTGGGGCGCCTGTTGGCACCCGGTGGTCTCGGGCACCGGCGACTTCGCAGGAGCGCAGGGCGTGCTCGTGTTCGCGGACACTCCCACCCACGGCGGCTTGAAGACGAGGTATATCGGCAACATCACGCTCAAGGGCCACGCAGCGCGGGCCGGACGAGCGGCGGCAGTCGGTGGTTCCGGCTGCGGTCCAACCGGTTGACGATCGGGGCGGGCCGGGGCGGTTCTTCGCCCCGGCTCGCCGCTTCGCTTGCGGGTGGACGAACCGTCGGGCAGGCTTGCGCGAGGGACCGCGATGAAAAACGATGATTCGCTGGCCACGCCACAGCTTGCGGGCTATCTGGCCCAGGAGCTGATCGGGCGGGGCGGCATGGGAGAGGTCTACAGGGCACTCGACGTCCGCCTCGATCGGCCCGTTGCGCTGAAGGTGCTCGCCGCGGGCGTCGTCGAGAACGAGCGAGCGCGCGAGCGGCTGCTCGTGGAGTCGCGGCTGGCCGCGAGCCTCGACCATCCGAACGTGGTTCCGATCTACGAGGCCGGCGAGCAGGACGGACTGCTGTTCATCGCGAT
Organism: Thermoleophilaceae bacterium; assembly: GCA_040509755.1. GTDB lineage: Bacteria > Actinomycetota > Thermoleophilia > Solirubrobacterales > Thermoleophilaceae > JACVRW01. Next base: position 6,474 of record JBEVKF010000167.1, read on the forward strand.
GCGTTACGTGCCGGGCCGCGACCTCCGGGCGCTGCTCCGCCGGGAGGGGGCCCTGGCGCCCGAGCGAGCCGTCGCGATTGCCCGGCAGGTCGCGGGTGCGCTCGATGCGGCTCACCGCGGGGGACTGGTGCACCGCGACGTCAAGCCCAGCAACGTTCTGCTGGATCGCCAGGACGAGGGCGAACACTGCTACCTCGCGGACTTCGGCCTTACCCAGAGCCCCTCCGAGCGGGGACCGACCGACGGCCAGTTCATGGGCACGGTCGCCTACGTCTCGCCCGAGCAGATCCGCGGGGAGCAGGTGGACGGCCGAGCCGACCAGTACGGCCTGGCGTGCCTGCTCTTCGAGTGTCTTACGGGGACCGTTCCGTACGGGACCCGCTCGGACGTCGCAGTGATCTTCGCCCATCTCGAAGAGCCCGTTCCGCCGGCGAGCGGGCGACCGGTGGAGCTTCCGGCCGCGCTCGACCCCGTGCTGGGGCGAGGCATGGCCAAGGACCCCAACGATCGATACGAGAGCTGCGCCGCGCTGGTGGCAGCCGTCGCGGAGGCGCTGGGTGTCGGAGCTACTCCCCGTCGTTCGCGCATGCGGCGTGCCCTGGTCCTCGGGGGGGCGGTATTGGCGCTGCTCGCGGCAGGCGTCGCGGTCGTACTACTGGCGGGTGAGGACCGGGCCAAGGCGGTCCCGCCCAGCGGCGCGCTCGTGCAGGTCGATCCGCGCACCAACGAGGTGGTCGGTCGCACCGGCATCCGAGGACATCCCGGCCAGCTGGCCGTGACGCCCGGCGGGTTGTGGATGGCTGATTTTCGCGGCGGTGTGCTCTGGCGCTACGAGCCCGCCGCCGACCGGCTGGAGCGCATCACCTCGAACGGCGAGCCGCGCGACCTGGCGGCGTTCGGTGACAAGGTTTACGTCGGTGCGGATGGCCGCTTCCTCTCGGGCATTGTCTCCCGCTACGACGCCGCCACGGGTATTCGGGAGGACGGGATCGATCTGTTGGCCTGCGCAATGGCGTCGGGCGACGGCGTCTTGTGGGCGGCCGGCTGCCCGTTCGCCCAGCGGCTCAGCACCGACAGCGGCAGGTTGCGCAAGCTGGTCGAGGTGTTCCTGCCCTACCAGTCTCCGGCGAGGGTGGAGAACTCACGGGTCCAATTCCGCGAGATGGCGATCGGCGAGGGCTCGCTCTGGGTCCTCGGTGACGCCCTCGACCGGCGGCTGTGGCGGCTGGACGACCGAACCGGCCGAGTCCAGGCCACGGTGGAGCTCGACTTCGCACCGGTCTCGGTCGAGGTAGCGGGAGGTCTCGTATGGATCACCGACGGGGTGAGCGACCGGGTGGTGCCGGTGGATCCCGACGGCGAGCGGATCCTTGCGCCCGTGAGTGTGGGCCGTGGTCCAAGCGGCGTGGCGGCGGGCCGCGGAGCCCTGTGGGTCGTGAACACGATCTCCGGAACGCTGTCCCGTCTGGACCCGCGGACTCGGCGGGTGGTGGCGACGATCGACGTAGGCGGTGCTCCGCGGGCGGTCGCGGTCGGCGCTGGCTCGGTCTGGGTGACCCGGCATGCCTTCTGAGGCCGGCCGCCGCTTGAGTGTCGCCGTCGTCGGGGTCCTCCTCGCCCTGGTCGCAGTGGCCTGCCAGGACGAATACGAGCCGGCGTTCAGGGTGGGAGTGGTCGTCGACTGCGTGGGCATCAATCGCCCGCTCCACAACGCCGAGCTGTCGGGCGCGCAACTTCCGCTGATCGAACGGGGAGCGCGCCGGCGCGGAGGCCAGGCGCTGAGAGGCATCACCCCGGTGAGCATCGCCGGGCGGGAGGTCGAGCTCGTGCCCGGCTGCACCGAGGCGTTCGAGTTCAGCATGCTCAACACCGAGCTGCGGCGCCTGGTGGAGCTCGAGCACGTCGATGCGATCGTGGCCGCGGGCACCGGCCCTGACCAGGTCGTGCTCCGCGATGTCGCTCGGCGCCATCCCGGCGTTGTGTTCCTGCCGGTGGTCCACGGGCCGCGCGAGGCGACGCTGCACCGCTCCGCGCCCAACGTGTTCCGCTTTGCCGGCGACTACGGTCAGGGAGTCGCTGGTCTCGGCACCTACGCGTACCGCGATCTCGGATGGCGGCGGGCGGCGGTGGCACTGTCGGATTGGGACGCCGGCTGGCTGAGCCGCGACGCGTTCGTCGCCGAGTTCTGCGCCCTGGGCGGCAAGGTCGAGGATCAGCTGGCCGTCGTGACGTTCGAGCCGACGGGCCGCGACGTCGAGCGGCTGCCGCGCGACGTGGACGGCGTTGCCGTGTTCGCGGGACAGTTCTTCCAGGCCGCCGGCTTCCTCGAGCGACTCGCGCGCAGCGTCGACGATCCCGCGCGTCAGATCGTTGCGGGTCCGGCGTTGATGGACGATGCCGCGCTGCTGGGTGCCACGAGCCCGGCACTCCAAGGGGTGACGGGAACCTCGTACAGAGACCCATCGCTCCTGCGGTCCTACCTGCGCGAGTACCGGAGCGCCTTCCCGGGCGTGCCGGCCGCGGTCGCGGGCGGCGAGCTCGTCACGGGTTACCGCGATGCCATGGAGGCGCTCGTCCGGGCGCTCGAGCGCGCCGACGGCAGCGCGAAGCGCCTTCCGGCCGAGCTGGGCCGGCTGCGGCCTGAGCTGCTCGGCGGGCCGGTGAGCCTGGACAGCCGCGGCCAGGCCGTCGTCACCACCTCGATCGTGCGCATAGGCCTACCCGCGAACGGAGCGCCAGAGCCGGCGCTTACTCGGCTGAGTCGCGTGCGCGGCGTGGACCAGTCGATCGGCGGGCTGCTGAGGCCATCGCTGCGGCCGGAGCACCGGCCGTCGAGCTGCACGCGGAGCCGGCCGCCCCCCTGGGCCGAGGGCGGCGCCGGCTGAGCGCCGGCGACTGGGCCGCCCGCGGGCCCTTTGAGTGCCGCATGTGGAGACTCAGGGGGCCCGCCGGCAACCGCTAGCTGCTCACCTCGCGCAGCCGCCCGGTCTCCACCTCGTACACGAAGCCGCGAACGGAATCGGTGTGGGGACTGAACGGGCTCGACTTGATCCGCGCGATCGACTGGCGGACGTCCTGCTCGAGGTCCTTGAACGACTCGGGCGCCCACTGGGGCTTGACCCCGGTGTCCTGCTCGATCTGCTCGCGGAAGTCGTCGTCGGTGAAGGTCAGCATCCCGCAGTCGGTGTGGTGGATCAGGATGATCTCCTCCGTCCCGAGCAGCCGCTGCGAGATGGCCAGGGAGCGGATCTCGTCGTCGGTGATGACTCCGCCGGCGTTGCGAATCACGTGGGCGTCACCCTCGCTGATGCCGAGGATGTACGAAGGCATCACGCGCGCGTCCATGCAGGCCACGACGGCGACCTTGAGCGCGGGCGGGAGCGGCAGGTCGCCCTTGTCGAAGCCGTCGGCGTAGCGCTCGGCGTTGCGGACCAGCTCGTCGGTGGTGCTCATATACCCCTCAAATCCGATCGAAAATTAGGGTTTCGTTGTAGCAGATGCGGCGCGGCATGCGGCGCGCGAGCCGGGGGCAGCGGCGATACTGCGGACCATGCTCGTGGCCGTGCCCAACCTCAGCGAAGGCCGCGACCTGGCAAAGCTGGAGCGCCTCGAGGGCTCGGTCGGCGCGGCGCGCGTGCTCGACGTCCACACCGACCCCGACCACAACCGCAGCGTATTCACGCTCGCCGGCCACCAGGGCGAACTGGGTCAGGCGCTGGTCGGGCTCGCGCGGGCTGCCGTCGCCGAGATCGACCTGCGCGAGCACGAGGGCATCCACCCGCACGTCGGGGCCGTCGACGTGATGCCGATCGTCTATCAGGACGAGGAGCGGCGCGGGGCGGCGTGCGCGGAGGCGCTCACCGTGGCGGCGCTGGTGGCCGAGGACGCCGGCGTCCCGGTCTTCCTCTACGGCGAGCTCGCCACCCGACCCGAGCACGCCGAGCGCGCCTGGATTCGCCGCGGCGGCCCGCTCGAACTGGCCCGCCGCATGGAGGCCGGGGAGCTGGTGCCCGACTACGGCCCGAAGCGAGCCCACGCGACCGCCGGCGCCACGCTCGTCACGGCCCGCCCGCCGTTGTTGGCGTTCAACGTCGACCTCGACACAGATGACGTCGAGCTGGCCAGGTCGATTGCCGCCGAGCTGCGCGAGTCGAACGGCGGCCCGCCGGGTGTCCGCGCGCTCGGCCTCTACCTGAACGAGCGCGGGTGCGCCCAGGTGTCGACCAACGTCCACGACCACCGTGCGGTGCCGCTCGCCGCGATCGTCGAACGCGTCAGAGCGCGAGCGCGCGTGGCCGAGGCCGAGCTGATCGGCCTGGCGCCGCGCGCGGCGTTCGACGGCTTCCCGGAGGACGTGCCGCTGCGCGGCTTCTCTCCCGAGCGCCACATCCTCGAGGAAGCCCTGGCGACGCTGGAGTAGGGTCTGCGGGAGCCATGGCCCAGACCAAGCGCAAGCGCACTCGCAAGCACCGCGGCACGCCCGCCGGCACGATTGAGAGGTCGGGCCGCACCGGCCGCCCGCAGACGCGCGAGGAGTCCAAGAAAACCGCCAGCCAACGGCGGGCCGAGCGACTGGACAAGCCGCCTGCGTGGAAGGGAGCGATCAACCGGGCGGCGATCGCCGCCGTGGTGTTCGGTGTGCTCGTGGTCGTGCTCTTCGGACGCGAGATCGTCCAGGGCGTGGTGCTGGCCGCAGTCATGTTCCTGCTCTACATCCCGCTCGGCTACGCCACCGACACCGCGATCTACCGCTTTCGCCAGCGCCGGCAAGCCGGAGGCTGAACATGGATGTCCGTGTGTTCACCGTCGGCCCGGTGGCCGAGAACACCTACATTCTCCGGCGCGACGGTTCCGATCGCGCCCTGATCGTCGATCCCGGGGAAGAGGCAGACAGGTTGCTGGCCGCCATCGACGGCCTCGGCGTCAAGCTCGACGGCATCCTCCTCACCCACACGCACTTCGACCACGTCGGGGCGGTCGCCCCGGTCGCGAAGGCCACCGGCGCCGAGGTCTGGGTGCCGGAGATCGAGAAGGGCGTGCTGGCCGACATCATGTCTTTCGTGCCGTGGTCGGGCTTCGGGCCGTTTGAGTCCTGGGACGCCGAGCACACGCTCACGGGTGGCGACCGGCTCGAGTTGGCCGGCTTCGAGATCGACGTGCTCTTCACGCCCGGCCACAGCCCCGGCCACATGACCTTCTCGATTCCCGACGAGGCGGCCATCTTCTCCGGTGACGTGCTCTTCGAGGGTTCGGTCGGCCGCACCGACCTGCCCGGCGGTCACTGGCCGACGCTGCTCGAGTCGATCCGCGGCTTGATCGACGGGCTTCCCGAGGAGACCACCGTCTACCCCGGCCACATGGGCATTACGAGCCTCGGCGCCGAGCGGGCGAGTAATCCGTTCCTCGCCGAACTGGCGCGGTGAGCTCCAAGCTCCAGGCCCCCCGGGGCACGTTCGACGTCCAACCCGCCGACGCCCGCCGGCGCCTGCTCATCCAGCACGTAGCGGAGGAGGTGCTCGGGCGCGCCGGCTACGAGCCCTTCGAGACACCGATATTCGAGGACACCGAGGTGTTCGCGCGCGGGGTGGGGGAGTCCACCGACATCGTCCAGAAGGAGATGTTCACATTCGAGGACAAGGCCGGCCGCTCGCTCACCCTTCGCCCCGAGAACACGGCGGGCGTGTGCCGCGCCTACGTCGAGCACGGCATGCACAAGCTCCCGCAGCCGGTGAAGCTATGGACCTGGGGGCCGTTTTTTCGCCACGAGGCTCCCCAGGCCGGTCGCTTTCGCCAGTTCACCCAGGTAGATGCCGAGGCGCTCGGTTCCGACGATCCGAGCCTCGATGCCGAGCTGATCCTGCTGCTGGGCGAGCTGATCGAGCGCGCCGGCGCGGGCCCCGCGCGACTGAGGCTGTCGAGCCTCGGCACGCCCGAGACGCGCGCCGCCTACCTGGACGAGCTCAGGGACTATCTGCGCGAGCACGACGCCGAGCTGTCGCAGGAGGTGCGCGACCGGCTCGACCAAAATCCCCTGCGCGCCTTCGACTCAGACCATCCCGGCACGCAGGCGGTGATGGCGAATGCACCGCGCCTGCTCGATCGCCTCGACGCCGAGGACGCCGAGCACTTCGCCGCGGTATGCGCACTCCTCGACGCCGCCGGCGCGAGCTATGAGATCGACTCGACGCTCGTGCGCGGCCTCGACTACTACACGCGCACGGTGTTCGAGTTCGAATCGGAGCGCCTCGGCGCCCAGGCGGCGCTCGGCGGGGGCGGGCGCTATGACCGGCTCGTGGAGGAGCTCGGCGGCCCGGCGACTCCCGGGGTGGGGTGGGCCGCGGGCATCGAGCGCATCCTGCTCGCCTCCGAGTCCGCCCCGGATGCCGAGCAGCGCGTCTACATCGCCCTCGCCAAGCCCGACACGATGGCCGACGCGTTCGGACTGGCCGGGCGGCTGCGCGCCGAGGGCATCCGGGTAGAGATCGAGCAGGCGGGGCGGTCGATGAAGGGCCAGCTCAAGCAGGCCGACCGCATCGGCGCCCGCGCGACAGTAATCCTCGGAGACTCAATCGACGTCAAGGACATGGACACCGGCGACCAGCGGCAGGCGGCGAGCGCCGACGAGGCGGTGGATCTCGTGAAGGCCGCGCTTTCGTGAAGGCGCCACGCGCCAACCGCTACCGCGACCATTGGGCCGGCCAGCTCGGCGCCGGGGACGTGGGCGAGCGCCCGCGCGTCGCGGGCTGGGTGCACCGCCGCCGCGACCACGGCGGGCTCATCTTCATCGACCTGCGCGACCGCACCGGGTTGTTGCAGCTCGTCTTCCGCCCCGAGGAGGCTCCCGAGGCCCACGCGGCCGCCGGCAGGCTGCGCGCCGAGGACGTCGTGTCGGCTACCGGAGAGCTGCTCCGGCGCGAGGAGGGCACGATCAACCCCAACCTCGCGACCGGCGAGGTCGAGCTTGCCGTTGCCGAGTTCGATCTCCTCGCCGACTCAGAGACGCCGCCTTTCCAGATCGACGAGGACGAGCCGGTGGGCGAGGAGCTGCGCCTGCGCTACCGCTACCTCGACCTCCGCAAGGAGCGGATGCGCGACATCATGGTGTTGCGCCACGACGTGGTCAAGACGATCCGCGACCACCTCTCGGAGCAGGGCTTTCTCGAGATCGAGACGCCGATCCTGACGCGCTCGACACCCGAGGGCGCGCGCGACTTCCTCGTGCCGAGCAGGCTAATGCCGGGCTCGTGGTACGCGCTGCCGCAGTCGCCGCAGCTCTTCAAGCAGCTCTTGATGATGGGTGGCCTGGAGCGCTACTTCCAGATCCCGCGCTGCTTTCGCGACGAGGACTTCCGCGCCGACCGCCAGCCCGAGTTCACCCAGCTCGACGTCGAGATGGCGTTTGTCGAGGAGGAGGACGTCTACCAGCTGATCGACCCGCTGCTCGAGCGCGTGCTCGCGCTGGGCGGGATCGACGTGAAGCTGCCGCTCGAGCGGATCTCCTACGACGAGGCGATGCTGCGTTACGGCTCCGACCGCCCCGACCGGCGGCTGGGTGTGGAGATCGTCGACCTGACCGAGGTCTTCCGCGGATCGCAGTTCAAGGTCTTCAGCGGCGCCGTGGAGGGCGGCGGGGTCGTTCGCGCCCTGCGCGCGCGCGGCGACTTTCCGCGTGGCCGCATCGACAAGCTGGAGGAGAAGGCCAAGTCGCTCGGCGCGAAAGGTCTGGCCTGGGCGGTGGTCGAGGGCGGCGGATGGCGCTCCCCGATCGCGAAGTTCCTGGGCGAGGACGAGATCTCGCGCGCGACTGAGGCCCTGCAGGCGAGCGAGGGCGATCTGATCCTCTTCGGGGCCGACACGCCCGCCCTGGTTGCGCGGGTGCTGGGCGGGCTGCGGGCCGACGTGGCCGAGGGCACGCCCGAGGGCCACGACTGCTTCTGGGTTGTCGACTTCCCGATGTTCGAATGGAGCGAGGACGAGCGGCGCTTCGACGCCCTGCATCACCCCTTCACGTCCCCGAGCGGCGACCTGGAGGCCGACCCGGGCGAGTGGCGCAGTCGTGCCTACGACGTGATCCTCGACGGCTGGGAGCTCGGCGGCGGTTCGATCCGCATAAACACCCCGCAGGTTCAGCAGCGGGTCTTCGACGCCCTCGGGATCGGGCCCGAGGAGGCCCACGAGCGCTTCGGCTTCCTGCTCGAGGCGCTGACCTACGGCGCGCCGCCGCACGGCGGCATCGCATTCGGCATTGACCGCATCGTCGCCCTGCTGGCCGGACGCGACTCGATCCGCGACGCGATCGCCTTCCCGAAGACCGCGAGCGGCGCCGATCCGCTCACCGGCGCGCCCGCGCCCGTGGACGAGCGTCAACTGCGTGACCTCGGTGTCAGGAGTACGGTGCCGGCGCCAGGTCATGAGCGCTAGGACGCACGTTCTCGTCACGCTGGCCGTCTGTGCCGGCGCCCTGCTCGGCGCCGGCTCGCCCGCGGTGGCTTCTGTCACGTGCAGCAACGCCGGGGGGACGCTGACGATCGCGCACCCCGATGGGATCGATGACATCACAGTGAGCGTCACCGCGGGCACGATCACGGTCCTCGACGATGGAGCGCCGCTGGCGTGCGCCGGCGTCGTGCCTACGACCAGCAACATCGGCGCGCTCGCCTACAGCCACACAGGCGGGATCGCCGACGTGATCTTGGAGGAGCCCGACCGCCTGGCTCCCGGCAACGGCCTCGAGCTGTCGCTGCCGGAGATCAATGTGACGCTGACGGAGACGATGGGCATTCTCAGCGAAGTCATCCTCCGCGACACGGACGGCCTCGGCGACTCGCTGGTGATCGGAACGGGAGGGATCAACTTCAACGGGGACACCGACGCCGACATCGTCGGCTCCGGCTTCTCCACCAACTTCGTCTTCGAGGGCGGTACGGGCGCCGACGTGTTCGACGCTCGCGGCGGAACCGGCACCGGCGCGGCGTTCGGCGACCGGGTCACCCTCAGGGGTGGCGATGGCAACGACCAGCTCTTCGGCGGCGCCGACTTCGACGCGATCGAGGGCGACGCCGGCAACGACACGATCGACGGCGGCCCCGGATTCGACCGGCTCGACGGCGGTCCTGGCAACGACGCGATCGAGGGCGGCGCCGACCGGGACGAGGTCGACTATTCGGCATCGACAGCGCCCGTGAACATCGACCTCGCGGCGACCGGTGCTCAAAACGGCGGCTCGCTCGGGATGGACACGATCACGGGCGTCGAGAACCTGGTCGGATCACCGGAGGGCGACGTCCTGCGCGGTGACGCGGCCGGCAACGACCTGCTCGGAGAGCGCGGCGACGATCTGATCGAAGGGCGGGGCGGCGACGATTTCCTCGACGGCCAGGGCGGCTTGGACACCGCCAGCTTCGAGAGCTCCGCCACGCGCGCAACTGCGGACCTGCAGCTCAGCACGAGTCAGAACACCGGCTCTGGCATGGACACGTTCGTCAGCGGGAACCTCGAGGCCTTGCTCGGGAGCGCGGGCGCCGACACCCTGCGTGGCACCAACGGGATCAACCGCATCGACGGCGGGTCCGGCACGGACAAGATCACGGCACTCGGGGGCGACGATACGGTCTTCGCGCGCGACGGTGTGGGCGACACCGTCGACTGCGGTGAGGGCACCGACTCGGGCACGTTCGACCGCCGCTCGATCGACTCCGCCGTCACGAGCTGCGAGCTCGGCGTCTTCGCTCCGGAGCCCGACAGGTCGGTGCGGGTGAGGCTGAGCGCAAAGGTGCAGCGGCTGATCGGCGGCGCGATCGCGATCCGGGCGGGCTGCGGAGCGGAGGCGTGCCGGCTCACGGCCGGCGCGAGCGTCAAGGTTCCGGGGGCGACGAAGCGCCTTCGATTCATCAAGGTGCGCACCAGCGTGGGGGCTGGCCGGCGCAAGGTCATCCGGTTGCGGCTGAAGCGGGCGGACGCTCGGAAGGTAGGCGCGGCGCTGAGCCGCGGCGTCAAGCTCTCGGTGCTGGTGCAGGTGGTCGCGCGAGACGCCGCGGGCAACCGGTGGGCGCGCTCGGCGGTTGTGCGGTTGAAGCGCTAGAACGGCGGGCTATGAGGGGTGGGACGGGTTGCCGTGGCGCTTCCGTGTGTCGGCGTGCGCTCCGTTTGCCGGATCTCTGGGTCAATTGTCGAGTTAGCGGTTCGTGGGACCGCTAAGTCGACAATGCACGCGAGTCTTGTCGTCGTTGTCGAGTTACCGGTCCCTGCGACCGGTAAGTCGACAACCACCGAGAGGCTCCGGCGGCGGCAACCCGTCCCACCCCTCATAGCCGCCGTTCGCCGGAGCCCTGCGCCCGCGCAGCGGAGCGGGGCCGCGTAGGCAGCGCGTGCGCAAACAGAGCGCCGGCCCACAGCTAATCCGCCGGAGTCGGCCTGAAGATCGTGCCGCGCTCGACCACCGGCGCGAGCAGCGCGGGGTCGTGATCGTCCTCGAGCGCCAGCGCCTGCTGGCCCGGGTAGCCGAGCCGCTCGCGCACGTCGTCGCTCATGAAGTAGCCGCCGGCGATCGCCGTCGTGAGCGCCTCGAAGAGCTCGGGCTCGTCGGCTTTCAGCCGGGCGACCTCCTGCTCGGGGTCCCTTCCCGCGGCGGCGGCGGTGAGCGTCGCGAGCGGCTCCTCGAGATCGCGCCGTACGCGAAGCACCTCGTCGAGCAGCGCTCCGGTTGCGCCCGCCTCGCCGGCTGAGGGCATGCCGTCGGCCGCGGGGATCAGCACGTCGGCAAGCGCCGCGAGCGCCGCGCGGTCGATCGCCGGGTTGCCGCTCATCGCGCCACCTTCTGGTCGCGGCGGTTCTCGACCAAATGCTCGGCGCAGCGCAGCGCGAGCGCGGCGATCGTGGCGGTCGGGTTCATGCCCGACGACGTCGGCCAGAGCGACCCGTCGAAGATGAACAGGTTCTCGACGTCGTGGGTGCGACCCCAGCCGTCGACCACGCTGGTGGCCGGGTCTTCACCCATCTTGCAGGTGCCGAGGATGTGCCAGCCGGTGGCGTCGATGAACGGCGCGATGATCACGTCGTAGGCGCCCGCTGCGAGCAGCGACTCCTTCGCGCGCTCGCGATGGAAGTCCATCATCCGCCGGGTGTTCTCCGAGTTTCGGTATTCGATCTTCGCGCCCGGGATGCCGAACTCGTCCGGGCTCGAGGGGTCGAGCGACACCCTGTTCGACTCCTCGGGCAGGTCCTCGGCGATGATGCCCCACATTGCCGAGTGCCCCAGCCGGCGCTTTAGCTCGCGGTGAAAGCCCTCACCCCAAACGGCGTTCTCCTCACCCCACGGATAGGCGCGCGTCATCGAGAGCGGGCCGCCGGTGGGCTGCAGACCCCACTTGGCGCCGCGCAGAAAGCCGCGCGACTCGTCCGTCTCATAGAACTCCAGCGAGTGGATGTGCTGGCCCCAGGCTCCCTGCCAGCTGTGCAGGTTCTCCTCGAAGAGCCCGGTGACGGTGCCGAACGGGTGGAGCATCAGGCGCTTGCCCACGAGCCCCGACGAGTTGGCGAGGCCGCCGTTGTCGCCCGACAGAAAGAGCAGTCGCGGCGTGCCGATTCCGTTCGCGCACACGATCGTCATGCCCGCCCGCTGCACGTGCTCGTTGCCGTCGGCGTCGAGGTACTCGGCCCCTTCCACGAGGCCGTCGGATCGCTGGATCAGGCGGCGCACGCGAGCGCGTGTCACGAGCTCCACGCCGTTTCGCTGGTTCACCGGCCAGTAGGTGCGGTCGACGGTCGCCTTCGCCCCGTCCGCGCAGCCCCACAGACAGGTCGCGCGCAGCACGCACGGGTTGAGCGCGCCGTAGGAGCGGGTGGCGATCGCGTTCGGCCCGGGCCACCAATGCCAGCCGAGATCGTTGTGCGCCTTGGCCACCCGGCGCCCCATGGCGGTCAGCGGGACCGGCGGCATGGGCGGGCCCTCGCCCGGCGGGAACGCGGTGTCGTTGGCCAGGCCGGACACGCCCCAGTCCCTTTCGACGCGAACGTAGAAGGGCTCGAGGTCCTCGTAGCTGAGCGGCCAGTCGTCGCCCACCCCGTCGAGTGACCGCACGCGGAAGTCCGACGGCAGGTTGCGCTGCCAGTGCGCCGCATAGACCACGCTTCCGCCGCCCACGCCGTTCCACATTAGGGCTGTGATGTCGGACGCGCTGTCGTCGATCGGATAGTCGCCCGGCCCGTTGCGCGCGTTTGGGTCCCAGGCCCAGTACTGGCCGGAGGTCAGCTCGTAGTCCGGATGCGCTGAGCGGGCCTTCTCGTAGTCGGGCCATTCGCCCTGTTCAAGGCAGACCACGCTAATCCCGGCCTCGGCCAGCCGCTTGGCAGCGACGGCGCCGGACGGCCCGGCGCCGACTATCAGGACGTCGGGATCCGGCATCTAATACGGATACTCGACCGGCGCTCGCTGCACCCCGATCCAGCGGCGTTCGGTGAACTCCTCGAGGTTCGCCTCGCCGCCGGCGCGCCCGCCCAGGCCCGAGGCGCCGATGCCGCCGAAGGGCACGTGCGCCTCGTCGAGGCAGGTGGTGTCGTTCACGTGCACCATCCCCGACTCGACGCGCTCAGCGAAGCGCATCCCCCTTGAGACCGAACCCGTGTAGACGGCGTTGACAAGCCCGTACTTGGTGTCGTTTACGAGCGCGAGCGCTTCGTCGTCGCTGTCCACCGCCAGGATCGGAGCGACGGGCCCGAAGATCTCGTCGTTCCAGACCGGCATGTCGGGCGTGACGTCGACCATCACCGTCGGGCGATAGAAGAGGCCCTCGTGGGTGCCTCCTTCAACGATCCTGGCGCCCATCCGCACCGACTCCTCGACCATGCCGTGCGCGCGCTCGACCTGGGGCGCGGAGATCATCGGCCCGAGGCCGACCTCGCCGCTGCTCGGGTCACCGACCGCGATCCCGCGGGCGCGCTCGGCCATCCGCTCGACATACCCGTCGAACAGCTCGCGCGCGACGACGTGCCGTCCGGCGGTGATGCAGGTCTGGCCCGAGTAGTGGAACGCCGACCACGCGCCGACCATGCTGGCCTCGTCGAGGTCGGCGTCGTCGAGCACCACGAAGGCGTTGTTGCCGCCCAACTCGAGCGAGACGCGCTTGAAGTCGCCTGCCGCCTGCATTGCGATCTGGCGACCGACGTCCGTGGACCCGGTGAAGTGGATCATGCTCACGCCCGGGTGGGCCACGAGCTGCTTGCCGGTGTCGTCGTCACCCGGGAGCGCCGCGAAGACGCCGGCCGGGGCGCCGGCCTCGGCGAACAGCTCGGCCATGATCAGCGCGCCCGTCACCGGGGTCTCGGGCGCCGGCTTGAGCACGACCGTGTTGCCGAGCGCGAGCGCCGGAGCTACCACGCGGAATCCGAGCACGACCGGGAAGTTCCAGGGAGTGATCGCGGCGACGACGCCGACGGGGATCCGCTGGATCATGCTCAGCTTGCCCGGGTTGTGAGAGGGAAGTACCTCGGCGGTGGCTCGCGAGGCGAGCGCTGCCGCTTCGTAGAGCTCGCCCTGAGCGGCGCCGACCTCGTAATCCGCCTTGCCCGGGATGCCGCCGGTCTCGCGGACGATCAGCGCGGCGATCTCCTCCGCGCGGTCCTCGACCAGCCGCGCGACCCGCCGCAGGAGGCCGGCGCGCTCGTCGTAGCCGAGCGCGGCCCACCCGGGCTGCGCGGCCTTCGCGGACTTGACCGCGCGGTCGACGTCGGCCGCGGAGGCAACGCCGGCCTCGGCCAGCTGCTCGCCCGTTCCCTTGTCGATCACGGAGGCCCGCCGGCCGCTCTCGGCCTCGGTGAACTCCCCGTCGACGAAGATCCTGCCGGCCCAGGGCCGCTGCACAACCTCGGTCGCCATAGCCGATGTCCCCTCTCCGCGGTTATCGTTTTCCGTGACGCTAGTAGCGGCGGTCAGCTTATGTCAAGCAAATCCGGTGAAAACGTTTGCCATCGCTCGGAGAGGGTCGATTCCACGTGAGTGGGCGGCGCTCGTCGGAGTCGCTTGCGGGCGTCGCACGCAAGGCCGGGGTGTCCATCGCCACCGCATCGCGTGTGCTGAACGGGTCGTCACATCCGGTGTCGGACGGCACTCGCGAACGCGTCCTCGAGGCCGCCCGCGAGCTCGGCTACTCGCCGAGCGCGCTCGCCCGCGCGCTCGTAACGCGGCGCAGCCGCATCATCGGCGTGATGGTGGGGGACATCGTCGACACGTACTTCGCCGAGATCACGCGCGGGGTCGAGGACGTGGCCGGGCGCGCCGGGTACATGACCATCGTCTTCAGCGCGGACCGGCGCACCGAGCTCGAGATCGAGCAGCTGGCGGTGCTCAGCGACTACCACGCCGAGGGCGTCATCTTCGCCGGCAGCGGCTACCTCGAGGACCCGCGCGGCGATGACCTGGCCGCGGCCGTGGCGCGAGCGCGCGAGCGTGGCATCAGCGTCCTCGCGCTCGCCATGCGCGACTTCGACTGTCCCCGCATCGTGGCCGACAACAGGGCCGCGGCCTATGACATCACCGACTACGTGCTGTCGCTCGGCCATCGCCGCGTGGCCTACATCAGCGGCCCGCCCGGGCTGTATGCCAGCCGCGACCGGCTCGAGGGCTTCCGCTCGGCGATGAACGACGCGGGCGCCGAGCCCGGCCTCGTTCACGAGGGCGACTTCTCCTATGAGCAGGGCTACGCCGCCGCGCTGCAGATGATCGCCGAGGCCGAGCTGCCGGACGCCGTCATCGGCGCCAACGACGAGACGGCAATCGGCGCGCTTGCCGCGCTCCGCCAGGCCCGGATCGACGTTCCGGCGCGGGTTTCGGTGGCCGGTATGACCGACACCCGGCTGGCCCGCTTTTCCGACATGACGACGGTGAGCGTGCCGATGTACCAGTTCGGAGCGGCGGCGGCGCGGCGGATCGTGGGGGACGAGGAGTTGCCCGCCGAGACCGTGTTGCCACACCGCGTCGTGCCGCGCTCGACGACGGTTCGCCGTCGCGCGCCGGCCGGCGGCACGGGCTAGGGATGCTGCTCAGGCTCGCGGTCCTGGAGGCGATCCGCGACGGGCGCGTGGACCTCGCCTTCCGGCGCTGGAAGCGGCCGCGCGTCCTTGCGGGAACGCGGATGCGCACGGCGCTGGGGCTCGTCGAGGTGATTGGTGTCGAGGTGGTGGAGCGCGGCGCGATAACCGAGGCGGACGCACGTCGCGCGGGCCATCGCTCGGCCGGCGAGCTGCTGGAGATGCTCGACTCGCGCGACGAGGGCGAGATCCACCGCGTGGAGCTGCGCTGGGCGGGTGCCGACCCGAGAGTGGAGCTGCGCGAGCGCGACGATCTGAGCTCCGCGGAGCTCGACCAGATCGCGGCGCGACTCGAGCGCCTCGACCACGTGAGCCGGCGCGGCCCATGGACCCGCACCGTGCTCGAGCTGATCCGCGATCGGCCCGAGGTCCGCGCGCCCGACCTGGCGGAGTCGCTCGGGCTCGAGACCCAGCCGTTCAAGCGCGACGTGCGAAAGCTCAAGGAGCTCGGCCTCACGGAGAGCCTCGAGATCGGCTACCGGCTCTCGCCGCGCGGGCGCACGGTGCTCGAGCGCCGGCGAACGGAACGCGCCTAGCCTCCGGAGCCGCCCGGCCGCTCACGCTCCCGAGCTTTTCGCTGTGGGGCAGCGAAAAACGCGGGAGCGTGTGGCCAAGCGCGCATGGGCCCGCTTTACCAGCCCGTCGTTCGCGCGAGCTCGCGCCCGGCCTCCCGTCGGGGCACCGCTAACAGCAGCGCTCAAAGCGCTCGCGCACCAGCGCCATCAGCTCGCCGGTCGGCAGCGCGGCCAGGGCCGGATTGATCACCTCGACCTCGATCGGCCCGTCGTAGCCGGCCCGGTCGACCAGCGCGCGCAGCCGGGGAAGATCGATCACGCCGTCGCCCATCATGCCGCGGCCCGCGAGCAGGTCGGGCGTGGGCACGAGCCAATCGGACACGTGGTAGCCGGCGATGCGGCCGCTCGCGCGCTCCACCTGGCGCTCGAGCTCGGGGTCCCACCAGACGTGGTAGGCGTCGATCACCACGCCGACCTCCGACGGCTCGAAGCGCTCTGCCAGGTCGAGCGCCTGCGCCAATGTGACCACCACCGACCGCTCGGCGATCATCATCGGATGCAGCGGCTCGATGCCGAGCCGCACGCCGCGCTCGGCGGCGGGGGGGAGTAGCGCCTCGATGCCCGCCAGCACCTGACGCCGCGCGCCCTCGAGGTCGCCGTCGGGAGCCGGTCCGCATACCAGGACGAGCATGTCCGCACCGACCTCGGCCGCCTCGTCGACGGCCGCGCGGTTGTCGGCCTCATGTGCGCGCCGGCCGGCCTCGTCCGGCGCCGGAAAGAAGCCGCCGCGGCAGAGGCTCGAAACCCGCAGGCCCGCATCGCCGATGCGCGCGGCGGCGCCCGGGACGAGCTTGTGGCGCCAGGGGGCAAACCAGCCGATGCCCGCGCCCGCGCATGCCTCGACCGCGGCTTCGAGGTCGAGGTGGTCGGCGGTGATCTGGTTGAGGCTGAGCCGGGCCGCCTCGATGCTCACTCGCCGACCCCGGACAGGGCCAGCAGGCGCCGCATGCGGTCGGCGGCCAACGGCGGATCGACGAGCAGGCCGGCGGCGTCGGCGAGCCTGAAGATCTCGGCCAGGTGCAGGAGCGTGCGGGCGCTCTCGAGCCCGTCGACCATGCGGAAGTGCTCCTGGTGGCCGTTGAGCCAGGCCAGGAAGACGATGCCCGTCTTGTAGTGGTAGGTCGGGGCGGCGAAGAGCTGGCGCGCCAGCGGGAGCGTCGGTTCGAGCACGCTCTCGAAGCGGCCGTCATCGCCGGCGTCGAGCGCCTGCAGGGCCGTCGATGCGGCGGGTGCGATGGCGTCGAAGATGCCGAGCAGCGCATGGCTGCCGCCGGCGATCAGCCCCGGGTAGTTGAAGTCGTCGCCGCTGTAGAGGCGAACGCCGGCGGGCAGGGCTTCCCGCACCCGGACCTCGCGCTCCTGGTCGAGCAGGGAGAGCTTGATGCCGTCCACCTTGTCGGCGTGGTCTGAGATCAGCCCGAGGACCTCATCGGTCGCCCCGTCGAGGTGGCTCCAGCCCCAGTAGCCGGCGAGCGCGGGGTCGAACATGTCGCCGAGCCAGTGGAGGATCACCGGCCCCGCCGTGGCCTCGAGCACCGGATCGAGCACGGCCCGGTAATCGTCCGGTCCGCGCGCGGCCGCGGCGAGAGCGCGGCTGGCCATCAGGATCACGCGGCAGCCGTGCTCCTCAACGAAGGCGCACTGCTCGAGGTAGGCGTCGCGGATCTGGCTCAGGGAGGCGTTGCGGCCGGCGGGCAGCTGGTCCGTCCCGGCTCCGGCCGCCAGACGCCCGTCGCACGCGCGCGCCTCGGCCGCCGAACGGCGGATCAGCTCGCGCGCCTCGTGCCAGCCGAGCCCCATGCCGCGCTGGGCCGTGTCCATCGCCTCCGCCACCCCGAGGCCCCATGACCACAGGTGGCGCCGGTAGGCGAGGGTGGCGTCCCAGTCGACTGCGCCGCCCATCGACCTGCCGGCCGTAAGCGGATCGGCGACGACGTGGGCCGCGGCGTAGAAGACACGCGAGCGAAGCGGCGCCTGCGGCCGCTCGAAAACAGCCGGCGGGCCGGGGGCACAGCGCTCGAGCGCACCGCCGGCGACCGGCAAGAGCAACTCGCGTGCGGCGGCGACGCTCATGGCGAGAGCTCCGGGACCTCGAGCATCCTGCGCTCCTTCCACGAGCGCTCAGCTAGTTCGGCCAGCTGGATCCCCTTGGCGCCCTCGAGCAGGTCCCAGGCGAAGGGCTCGTCGCCGGCGACGTGCCGCAGGAACATCTCCCACTGCAGCTTGAAGCCGTTGTCGTAGTCGGTCTGGTTTGGCAGCTCGAGCCAGCCGTGGCGATAGTCGTTGGCATCTGCGATGTCGGGGTTCCAGAGCGCGCGCGGGGTCGCGTCTCGCGGCTGGACGCGGCAGCCGCGCAGGCCGGCGACGGCGCTCCCGTCGGTGCCGTCGACCTGGAACTCCACCAGCTCGTCGCGATTGACCCGCACACTCCATGACGAGTTGAGCTGGGCGACGATCCCGCCCTCGAGCTGGAAGGTCGCATACGCCGCGTCCTCGGCGGTGCATTCGTAGACGCGCCCGGCCTCGTCCACGCGCTCGGGCACGTGGATCGCGCCGAGTGTGTAGACGGTGCGCACAGCACCGAACAGGTCGTCGAGCACGTAGCGCCAGTGCGGAAGCATGTCGGCGAGGATGCCCCCGCCGTCCTCGGCTCGGTAGTTCCACGAAGGCCGCTGGGCCGGCGGCTCAGGCCCCTCGAAGACCCAGTAGCCGAACTCGCCGCGGACCGAGAGGATGCGCCCGAAGAAGCCGCTGTCGACGAGCCGGCGCAGCTTGCGCAGGCCGGGGAGGAAGAGCTTGTCCTGCACGACGCCGTGCTTGACGCCGGCCTCCTGTGCGAGCCGCGCCAGCCGCAGGGCGGAGTCGAGGTCGGACGCCGACGGCTTCTCGCAATAGACGTGCTTGCCGGCCGCGATCGCTCGCTCCATGCCGTCGGCCCGGGCGTTGGTGGCGGCGGAGTCGAAGTACACCTCGCAGCTCGGATCGGCGAGCGCCTCGTCGAGGTCGGTGCTCCAGCGCTCGAGCCCGTGGCGCCCGGCGAGCGCGCGTAGCTTGGCCTCGCTGCGCCCGACGAGCACGGGCTCGGGCCAGATCGTCTGACCCCGCGGTCCCGCAACGCCGCCCTGCCGGCGGATGGCGAGGATGGAGCGAATCAGGTGCTGGTTGGTCCCCATGCGCCCGGTCACGCCGTTCATGACGATCCCGACGGTCCGCAACTCGCCCTCACGCACCGCGGCCGCGGGCGCCGTGGCCTCGACTCCCATGCTGCTCCCAAAGGTGGAAAACGTTTGCCGACGAGAAAGCGTAATGGGAGGCCCGGCGGACTGTCAACAGAAACAAAACAGCCTGCGAAAACCGAGCAGGGCAAGGACGCAGGGCGCGCTGTGTGCCGTGAGGCACACGAGCAACCGAGGACGCCGCCCTGCGAAGGTTTGCAGCAGGCTGGCCCCAGCCTGGCGGGTGCCGGCCAGCGAGTTGGGCCTGCTGTCCTAGCAAGCGTGGGTGTCCTCCGCTGCGGGCCACGGCCCTACAGCGAGTCGAACTCCCTACCCGGTGATGTTCGGCTCAACATATACGGCCGGCTGACGCACAGGCTCGGGCCGGGAATGAGGCTATCAGCGCAGGCCTCGCGATCTGTCAATGTGGGACGCCAATGGAGTTCCAGGATCATCTGAGCGCGCCGCGCGGGCGTCATGCCCTCGCGGACTGGCCGCACACCGGCGCGGCGGGCGGGGCGGCCTGCGGCGATCTCGTGCGCGTGGCCGTGCGAGTGGAGGGGGAGCGCATCGCCGAGGCGGGCTTTGACGCCAAGGGCTGCGGCGCGGCGCTGGCCGCGGGCAGCGCCGTGGTCGAGCTCGTGGAGGGCCGGCCCTTTCTCGAGGCCGCGAGAATCACGCCCGACCACGTGAGCACCGCGCTCGGCGGCCTGATAGCGCCCAAGCGCCACGCGGCCACCCTGGCGGCGGACGCGCTGCATCGCGCCCTGGGATCGGCGGCCAAGGCGGGCGCGGTCGAGCACGGGGCATCGGCGCGGCGCACGCTGGTAGCCCTGAGCGGCGGCGTCGACAGCGCCGCGGTGGCCCAGCTCGCGCTCGACGCCGGCGATGAGGTCGTGGCCGTGACCCTCGAGCTCTGGTCCGACCCGGCCGGCGACGGCGAGCGCTCCTGCTGCTCGCCTCAGGCGGTGGCCGGCGCGCGCGAGCTTGCTCACCAAATGGGCATCCCGCACATCACGCTCGACATGCGCGACCGCTTTCGCAAGGAGGTCGTCGATCGCTTCATCGCGGGCTACGCAGAGGGAAGCACCCCCAACCCGTGCGTCACCTGCAACGGGAACGTCCGCTTCGACGTCATGCTTGAACTGGCGGAGCGCCTCGGGGCGGCGCGGCTTGCCACGGGCCATTACGCACGCATCGCACGCGACGGCCGCGGCCCGCTGATCCGGGCGGGGGCCGATCCGGCAAAGGACCAGAGCTACATGCTGGCCCGCCTCGACCCCGACGTGCTGGACCTGCTCTCGTTCCCACTTGGGAGCCTCTCCAAGGATGCGGTCCGGACGTTCGCGCGCGAGTCGGGACTGCCGGTGGCCGACAGGCGCGAGAGCCAGGACCTCTGCTTCGTGGCCGGGCTGGGGGCGCGCGGGTTCCTTCGCCGCCACGGCGGGCCGCGGCTGCGGCGACCTGGCCCGCTCGTGGAGCGCGACGGGCGCGTGGTCGGCAGCCACGAGGGCCAGCACGAGTTCACCGTGGGCCAGCGCCGCGGGTTGAACATCTCGGGCTCGGAGCCGCTCTACGTGCTCGACAAGAACGCGGCGACCGGCGCGGTCACCGTCGGCCCGCGCGAGGCGCTCGCCGCGACCGCGGTGCGCCTCGACGGTGCCCGGCTGCACCGGCCCGCCGCCACCGTCGAGTCGGTCCGGCTGCGCTATCACGCAAAGCCGCTCGCATGCCGGGTGCGCGAGCTCGGCCCCGGCTCGCTCGAGCTGGCGCTGAACGAGCCCGCGCATGCGGTCGCGCCCGGGCAGCTCGCGTGCCTAATGCGTGATGATTGCGTCGTGGGCGAAGGAACGATCGAGAAATCGTGGTGATCGAGCGCATCGACCTCGAGGCGCCGCTCGCCGGCGACTTCCACGGCGTCGTGCGCCTGATCGTCGGCGGCATCGCCGAGCGTGTGGACTTCGCGTTCGAGGAGATCGACGACCTCCAGCTCGCCGTCGAGCGCCTGCTGGCCGAGGCGGGGACCGTCGGAACCGTCCGGCTCTCGTTCGAAGTGGGCGAGGGGAGCATCCGCACTCGGGTCGGCCCGCTCAGCGAGCGCAAGGTGGCGGAGGCGCTCAAGGACGGCGACCCTGCGCCCGGCGAGCTCACGCTCGGCCGCATCCTGCAGATCGTCGTCGACTCCTACGGGGTCGACGAGGCCGAGGACGGTGAGATCGTGGTGCGTCTCGAGAAGGTGAAGGGGATCGCGTGACGCGCGCCGACGCTCGCCGCGCGGACAGCCCCGAGCGTGCCCGCGAGGAGGACCGCGAGCTCTTGTACCGCTACCACGAGGGCGGCGACACGAGCGCGCGCGAGGAGCTGATCGAGCACCACCTCCCGCTGGTGCGCTCGCTCGCTCGCCGCTACGCGGGGCGCGGCGAAGCGCTCGAGGACATCGAGCAGGTCGGCGCGATCGGGCTGATCAAAGCGATCGATCGCTTCGAGCTCGAGCGCGAGGTCTCGCTCGCGACCTACGCGACCCCCAACGTCGTCGGCGAGATCAAGCGCCACTTCCGAGACAAGGGCTGGGCCATCCGCGTCCCGCGCGCTCTGCAGGAGCTAAACGCTGCGATGTCCGGTGCGATCGAGCGCCTGACCGGCCGGCTCGCGC
Organism: Thermoleophilaceae bacterium; assembly: GCA_040509755.1. GTDB lineage: Bacteria > Actinomycetota > Thermoleophilia > Solirubrobacterales > Thermoleophilaceae > JACVRW01. The sequence continues at coordinate 28,001 of JBEVKF010000167.1, forward strand.
GCTCGCCGAGCATCGCCGAGATCGCCGACGAGCTCAAGACGACTCCGGAGGACGTGCTCGAGGCGATGGAGGTCGGCTCCGCCTACTCGACCGTCTCGCTCTCCACGGGTCCGAGCGGCGAGGAGGACCTCGATCCGCTCGAGACGATCGGAAACGAGGACTCCGGCTTCGAGCGCTCCGAGGACCGGGCGGCACTGGAGCCCGCGCTGGAGCGCCTCGCCCCTCGCGAGCGGGAGATCCTGCGCATGCGCTTCGAGGAGGGACTGCCACAGACTCAGATCGCCCAGCGCGTCGGCCTGAGCCAGATGCACGTGTCGCGGCTGATCCGCAAATCGCTCTCGACCATGCGCGAGGAACTGCTGCGTTAGAGCGTGAGTCGATGAGGTACGTGCTCCTCCTGACAGCGTGCCTCGGCCTTGCGCTCAGCGGCTGCATCGGCGACGCCGATCCCGGCGGGAACGCTCGCGACGGTGGTTCGGTCGTGGTCGGCGTCCCCGCTCTGCCCACCACGATCGATCCCGCGGTCGCCAGCGACCCGGGCGCGCTGCAGGCGCTGTGGCTCGTCTACACGCCGCTGCTGACCTACCGCCACGCCGAGGGTCGCGAGGGGACCGAGTTGATCGCGGGCCTGGCGCGCGACCTGCCCGAGATATCGGACGACGGGCTGACCTACCGGCTGCGGCTGCGCCGAGGGCTTCGCTACTCGAACGGCGCTCTGGTCCGGCCGGGAGACTTCGAGCGCGCGATCGAGCGGGTGCGGGCACTCGCTTCCCCGCTGGCCGCGCTCTACGGGGGGATCAAATCGATCGATGCCGACCGCGCCTCTGGGCGGATCACCATCAGGCTCGTGACGCCGGATCCGGCCTTCTCCCAGGTCCTCGCCCTGCCGTCGAGTGCGCCGGTGCCGCAGGGAACCCCGCAAACGGAGCGCTCGACGCGCCCGTTGCCCGGCGTCGGGCCCTACAGGATCCAGGACGTGCGCCCCGGCAGCCGCGTGGTTCTCACGCGCGTGGACGATTTCGACGTTCCGGGGGTGTCGCCGGGGCACGTCGATCGGATCGCTCTCGTCTCGCGGGGCTCGCCCGAGCAGCAGACGCGGGCCGTGATAACCGGGTCGCTGGACGTCATGCAGGAGCCGGCTCCCACGGATCTGCTGCCCGAGATTCGCTCGAAGTACCGCGACAGCTATCGCGAGGAAGCGCGCGCATCGACGATCGCGCTCGTGCCGGACTCCCGTCTCGCGCCGCTCGACGACGCCGCGGTGAGGCGAGCCATCGGCGAGGCCCTCGGCGGCGAGGAGGTCGAGCGGCGCTTCAAGGGATTGCTCACCACGAGCTGCACCGTGGTGCCCGAGATCCTGTCCGGCTTCCAAGCCGCCGGGTCGTGCCCGTACGACGACCGCGACGACCCCTCGGACCTCGTATCCGCACGCGAGCAGATCGACGAGGCGGGCGCTGAGGACGCGCCGCTGAGGGTCGTGCCCGGGCCGGGGATCTCGGGCGCGGTCGCTCGGGACGTGGTGCGAACGCTGCGCAAGATCGGGCTCGCCGCAAGCCTTCGCTCCGGCGAGGGCCCGGAGCTGCGGATCGAGCGGCTCGCTCCGCTCGCGGTCCATCCGGCCGCCTATCTCGAGCCATTGGCGCTCAACGTCTTCGACGAGCAGCTGAGCGATGCGCTCGCCGGCGCCGTGGAGGATCCGGAGGAGGGCTGGGGAGAGGTCGACCAGCGGATCGTGAGCGAGGCCTATGCCATCCCACTCGGCTCGGAGCTCTGGCCGAGCCTCTTCTCAGAGCGCGTCGACACCGACAACTGCGCGCGATCGCATCCCGTCTTCGGGGTCGACCTGTCGGCCCTTTGCCTCGAGTGACGGCGGAAGGAGGCCCGAGCAGGCACGCGAAACCTTAATTTCGCTGCTATATCGACCGGGTAGATTGCCCGTCGTCACCCCAAGCGGTGGTCCACGACAGAACTTGGAGGAGTTGGATGCGAAGGCTTTTCTATGCCCTAGCGGCATTTATGTTGGTCACCAGCGCGCTCGCCATATCGGCCTGCGGCGACGATGACGACGACGACGGCGGCAGCGCAAGCTCCGGCGAGGGAGGCGGCGAGCTCGTAGTCGCGAGCACCGGACTCGACAACGCCGATCCCACGCTCTACCAGACCGTGCAGGCCAATCAGGTCTTCCAGCTGGTTTATACGCCGCTCGTGACCTACAACCACGAGGAGGGCGACCGCGGCACCGAGATCATCCCTGGCCTGGCCGAGGCGGTCCCCGAGCCGACCAACGGCGGAAAGACTTACGAGTTCACGCTCCGCAAGGGCATCGTCTATAGCGACGGCACCCCCGTCAAGGCGAGCGACTTCGAGAACACCATGAAGCGCCTGCTGAAGCTGGGCAGCGTCTGGTCCTCGTTCTATTCCGGGATCGTCGGAGCGTCCGAGTTTCAGGAGAAGGGCGACTTCAGCGCCGACATCGAAGGGATCGTGACCGACGACAAGACCGGCAAGATCACGATCAACCTCGTGGAGCCGGACACCAAGGTGCTGTTCGCGCTCGCCGAGCCGTACACGTCCCCGACCCCGGCGGCGAAGTCCCCCGGCAAGAGTCTCAAGGAGCCTCCGCCCGGAGTCGGCCCCTACGTGCTCGACATCGTGGACTTCAGCCGCAAGTACGTCCTGACCAAGAACCCGAAGTTCGACATACCCGGCATTCCCAAGGGGAACTTCGACAAGATCACCGTCAATGTGAGCGACAGCGTCACGAAGATGACGCAGGACGTGATCAACGGCGAGGCCGACTTCATGACCGAGGACCCGACGGGCGACCAGCTTCCGGAGGTGCGGTCCAAGTACTCCGACCGCTATTCCGAGGCCCCCAACCCGCCGAACACGTACTACTTCTTCCTCAACCACAGGATCCCGCCGTTCGACAAGCTGGAGGCGCGCCAGGCGGTCAACTACGCGCTCGACAGCAACGCGCTAGTGCGGGTCTTCGGTGGCCGGCTCACGCCGGGCTGCACGTTCCTGCCGCCCGACCTGATCGGCTACAAGGACTACGAGTGCGCGTACGGCGATCCGGACGGCAAGCCGGACCTCGAGAAGGCCAAGCAGCTCGTCAAGGACTCGGGCTACGAAGGTGAGAAGGTCACCGTCTGGACCAACAACAAGGACCCGCGGCCGGCCATCGCCGACTACTACCGCGACGTCCTGAATCAGATCGGCTTCGAGGCGGACGTCAAGACCCTCGACCAGCAGGTCTACTTCGAGCAGGTCGGCCTGGCACGGACGAAGGCCCAGACGGGCTTCACGGACTGGTACCAGGACTATCCGCACCCCGGTGACTTCATCGACGTGCTGCTCAGCTCCGACTCGCTGAAGACCGAGGTGACCAACAACCAGGGCTTCGTGAGCGATCCGGAACTCGACAAGAAGCTGGACGAGCTACGGTCCAAGCCGCCGGAGGACGTGGCGGACGAGTGGGCCGCGCTTGACGAGTACGTGGTCAATGATCAGGCCCATGTGGCCCCCTACGGCTACGAGGAGTCGAGCTCGTTCTTCTCGGAGCGAATGGACGCCAAGGGTTGCTCGGGTATCCATCCGGTGTATAAGAACGACTGGCTGTTGTTCTGCACTAAGTAAATCGCTGTTCGGGACCCGGGAGGGTGCATAGGCGCCCTCCCGGGTAACCCACATCTACCGTGGCCACCGAGCCTGCTACCGATCACTCGTTCGAGAACGCGACGGCGTTCGCGGAGGAGGCGCGTCGCGAGCACGTCCATGGGGTCAGTCCATGGCGGCTCGCGTTGCGGCGGCTCAAGCGCAACAAGACGGCGATTGCGTTCGGCGTGCTGTTTCTCGTCGTGGTCGCGATGTGTCTGGCGGCTCCGCTCTGGGCCAACGGCCCGGCCGGCACCGACCCGTACAAGAACCACCTGACTGAAACGATCCTCGTCGACGGCAAGAAGACGAACGTGGTCTCGCTCGACGGGGTGCCGATCGGGCCGACCTGGCAGGGCAAGTTCCTGCTCGGCGCCGATACCAATGGCCGCGACACGGCCGTGCGGCTCCTCTACGGCGGGCGCAACTCGCTGCTGATCGGGTTGGTCGCGGCGTTCATCACAGCGATCCTGTCCGTGATCCTGGGAACGGTCGCCGGGTTCGTGCGGGGCTTCACCGATACGGCGATCTCGCGCTCGCTCGATGTGATCTGGGCGTTCCCGGTCATCTTGCTCGGCGTCGCGCTCGGAACGGCGCTGAGCCTCAATGGTCTCGAGCTCGGGCCGGTCAAGGTGAGCGCCGAGTCCAAGGCGATACCGATCCTGATCATCGCTGTCGTCTACATCCCCTACATGGCCAGACCGATCCGCGGGCAGGTGCTGGCGCTGCGCGAGAAGGAATTCGTCGAGGCGGCGCGCGCCCAGGGAGCGAGTCCGCTTCGGATCATGATCTCGGAGATCGTCCCAAACCTGGCCTCGACCGTGATCGTCTTCTTCCCGCTGATGGTGGCGAACGCGATCCTGCTCGAGGCCGCGCTGGGGTTCCTCGGCGTGGGCGTGAAGGCCCCCGAGCCGTCATGGGGAACCATGATCGGCGACGGCGTCAAGCACATCCTGTCGGGACCGCATCTCGCGATCGTCCCCGGCCTCATGCTCGTAATCACCGTGCTGGCGCTCAACGCCTTCGGCGACGGCGTGCGCGATGCGTTCGACCCGCGGGCCACCATCCGCGTGGAGGGCTAGCCCGTGGGCCGCTTCGTCGTCCGAAGGGTCGGCCAGATGCTCGTGGTGATGTTCGCAGTGTCGGTGTTGACCTTCGTGATCTTCCAGGTCATGCCCGGAGGCGACCCGGCACAGCGGCTGGCGGGGCGCCAACCCGACCCTGGCCAGCTCGAGCGCATTCGCGAGGACTGGGGGCTCAACGACCCGGTCTACGTGCAGTACGCCAGAACCATGGGGCAGGTCTTCAGCGGGGACCTGATCTCCTACAGCACCCAGCAGAACGTCTGGGACGAGCTCAAGGGCAGGATCCCGCGGACCTTCGCGCTCGCGATCGGGGCGGGGATCATGTGGATGTTCTTCGCGACCTGCATCGGCCTCTACACCGCGGTCAAGGCGGGCCGCTTCGCCGACCGCTCCCTGACGATCCTGGCGCTGGTCGGCATCTCGATGCCGGTCTTCTGGGTCGGGGCCCTGATGAACTACTACCTGGGCTTCAAGTGGGGGCTCTTCCCTAACGGCGGCTACGTGCCCTTCTTCGACGACCCGTGGCAGTGGTTCTACCACCTGATCATGCCGTGGACCGCCCTCTCGCTGCTGTTCATCGGGGTGTATTCGCGCATCCTGCGCTCAAACGTCCTGGACACGATCAACGAGGACTACGTGCGCACCGCGCGCGCCAAGGGCCTCTCCGAGCGGCGCGTGCTCGTCAGGCACGTCCTGCGCAACTCGATGATCCCGGTAGTCACCCTCTGGGGTCTCGATTTCGGCGCCGTGATCGGAGGCGGCGCGATCCTCACCGAGACCGTCTTCGACCTTCAGGGAGTCGGGCAGTACGCCGCGGAGTCGATCGGCCAGCTCGACGTTCCGCCGGTCCTCTTCATCACGATCTTCGGCGCCTTCTTCATCGTGCTGCTCAACACGGTCGTCGACATCCTCTACGCCGCCCTCGACCCGCGCGTCAGGCTCTCGTCGTGACCAGCGAAGCCAAGCGGCCGGCCTCGCCCGGGCCACTGCTGAGCGTCGATGACCTGGAGGTCTCGTTCGCGACGGAGGAGGGCACGGTCAAGGCTGTCGACGGAGTCTCGTTCGAGCTCTCGGCCGGCGAGATCCTGGCCGTGGTCGGCGAGTCCGGGTCAGGCAAGTCGGTGACCGCCATGACGCTCATGGGACTGACGCGCTCCCCGAACGCCATCTTCAAGGGCGCAGCCCACTACAAGGGCACCGAGCTGATCGAGGCGAGCGACGACGAGCTGCGCAAGGTCCGCGGTGCGGAGATCGCGATGATCTTCCAGGACCCGATGACGTCCCTCAACCCCGTTCAGAAGATCGGGAAGCAGATCATCGAGCAGATCCAGGAGCACGAGGCAGCGCCTGACGCGCAGGCCCGCGAGCGCACGATCGACCTGCTCGAGCAGGTCGGGATCCCGCGCGCCGGCGAGCGGATCGCCAGCTACCCATTCGAGTTCTCGGGCGGCATGCGCCAGCGCGTCATGATCGCCATGGCGCTCTCCTGCAGCCCGTCGATCCTGATCGCGGACGAGCCCACCACCGCGCTCGACGTGACCATCCAGGCTCAGATCCTCGAGGGCATCCGCCGGCTGCGAGAGGAGACCGAGGCGGCTGTGATGCTCGTGACCCACGACCTCGGCGTGGTGGCCGACCTCGCCGACCGGATCGCCGTGATGTACGCCGGGCGGATCGTCGAGCAGGGGACGCTCGACGAGATCTTCTACGACCCCCAGCATCCCTACACCTGGGGACTGCTCGGCTCGATCACCCGGCTCGACCGCCCGCGTCCCGAGCGCCTGCCGGCGATCGCGGGGCTCCCACCGTCGCTCGCCGATAGGCCCGAGGGCTGCCACTTCCGGCCGCGCTGCCCGCACGAGTTCGGCGAATGCACCAAGGTCCCGCTGCTGGAGTCTCACCTCGACGACAGGCCCGACCACAAGGACCGCTGCTGGCTCTCGGTCGAGGACAAGCGCTCCAAGCGCGAGGTCCGGCCCGGGGAGATCGGGCTGGGCACGAAGGAAGGCGCCACGGCATGAGCGTCGAGACCGGCGCCCCGGCGACGGCTGAGGATTCGCCGGGAGCGGCATCGCCGCTGATCGAGGTCGAGCACCTGCGGGTCTTCTTTCCGATCAGGAGCGGCCTGCTGATCGATCGCGAGGTGGCGCGGGTACACGCAGTCAACGACATCACGCTGTCGATCGCGGAAGGCGAGACGCTGGGCCTCGTGGGGGAGTCCGGCTGCGGCAAGACCACGATCTCGCGGGCCATCATGCGCCTCGTCGACGCGACCGACGGGTCGATCCGATTCCGCGGCAAGGACATGACCAAGGCGGGACGCAAGGAGATGAAGCCGATTCGCCGCGGCATGCAGATGGTCTTCCAGGACCCGTTCGCGTCGCTCAACCCGCGCAAGCGCGTCGGGCAGATCATCGGCATGCCGCTCGGGCTGCACGGCACGCCGAAGAACAAGGTCGACGGGCGGGTCCGAGAGCTGCTCGGCAAGGTCGGGCTGTCATCCGAGCACGTCAACCGCTACCCGCACGAGTTCTCCGGGGGCCAGCGCCAGCGGATCGGCGTGGCTCGCGCACTGGCGCTCGAGCCGCGGCTGATCGTGCTGGACGAGCCGGTCTCCGCGCTGGACGTCTCGGTCCAGGCCCAGATCATCAACCTGCTCGACGACCTCCAGGACGACTTCGGGCTGACCTACCTGTTCGTGGCCCACGATCTGTCGGTGGTGCGCCACGTGTCCGACCGCATCGCCGTGATGTACCTCGGCAAGCTGATGGAGCTCTCGCCCGCAGAGGAGCTCTACACCAAGCCGATCCATCCCTACACGTCGGCGCTGCTGTCGGCGATCCCGATCCCAGACCCCGAGGAGAACCGCGGGCGCGAGCGGATCGTCGTTTCCGGCGAGCCGCCCAACCCGATCAATCCGCCCTCGGGCTGCGTCTTCCACACCCGGTGCCCGCGGGCCACCGAGATCTGCAGCGAGGTGGAGCCGCCGCTGGCCCGCTACGCGAACGGCCACTTGGCGGCCTGTCACCACCCGATGAACGTGGACTCGGCCGAGATCGGCGCCGCCGAGCGCGATGCCGCCAGCCCGCTCTCGGCCGGCAAAGAGATGCCCGCCCCGGCCTGAGGTCGCGAAACTACCCCTTCCGGTGGTGGAAATGCCCAAACGGGTTAACCTATTGCACAGGATCTTGCCGCGAAGCTTGCTATTTAGTGCCAGCCGTGACAGGGTCGCCTTGTCTTCGCACAGGTTTGATGGACCGATCCAGTGCGTTCGACTTCCCAGGCCGCAGCCCGATTCGGGGAGGACTTCCGTCTATGCCGTACCGTCGCTAGAGCGTTCAAGAAATTCACGAAGAGACCGCGTATATCGCGGTCTCTTTCGTAGAGGGGCATAGACAAGAGCGTGCGCCAGGCCATCCAGCTGCTCCGCGAGGACCGCCGGGCACGGTACTTCTTTCTCGCTCTCGCCCAGTCCGCCGTCGGGACGGGCGTGGGCTACGTGGCGCTCATCCTGATCGCCTACGAGCGCTTCGAGTCGCCGTGGGCGATCGGCCTCGTGCTGTTCGCGGACCTGGTTCCGGCCATGCTGCTCGGGCCCGTCTTCGGGGCCGCCGCCGATCGCTGGTCCAAGCGAACCTGCCTGATCGTGGCCGATGTCGTGCGCGCCGGCGCCTTCGCCGGCATCGCGCTCGTCTCGAGCATCGAGGCCACGATCGTCCTGGCCGCCGTGGCGGGTACGGGCACCGGACTGTTCGGCCCTGCGGCGCTCTCAGCGCTGCCGGGCCTCGTGGGCGAACGGCGAGTGGCGGCCGGAACGTCCCTCTACGGGGCGATCGCGGATCTGGGATACACGATCGGCCCTGCGCTTGCGGCGGGCCTGCTGCTGGTCCTCGAGCCGGACGCGCTGGTCGCGGTCAATGGCGCGAGCTTCGCGGTCTCGGCGCTGGTGCTGGCCACGCTTCGCTTCGGCCAGGCGGCCGAGCGCGACCGCCCCGGGCGACCCGCCTCACTGCTTCGCGAGGCCTGGCATGGAGTCTCGAGCACGGTCGCGATGCCCGACGTCAGGATCGTGCTGCTCGCCTCGAGCGCGGTGCTCTTTTGCGGGGGCCTCTTCAACGTCGCGGAGCTGCCGTTTGCAACCGGCGAGCTCGAGCTGGGCGACGCCGGGTTCTCCGGGCTCGTCGCTCTCTTCGGACTCGGCTTCGTCGCCGGGTCCCTGGTCGGTGCGAGCGGCGGCGACCTCGCTCACCTCAAGCGGCGCTACCTGATTGGGCTGCTGCTGATGGCGTTGAGCCTCGTGGGTCTTGCGCTGGCGCAGGCCGTCGCGGCGGCCGCCGCTGCTTTCACCGCCGCCGGGGTGGCGAACGGGATGGTGCTGGTCTACGAGCGGCTGATCATCCAAGCCGCGACGCCGAAGGCGTTGCTCGGCCGTGTCTTCGGCATCAAGGACTCGCTCACGGCGTGGGCGTTCGCCGCCGCGTTTCTGTCGGCGGGCGGCCTGATGGATCTCGCCGGGATCCGGTCGATGCTGTTTCTCGCGGGTGCTCTGGGCGCGGCCGTGTGGCTCGCGGCGGTGGTGGCGCTACGGCTGGCGGCGCGCCGTGGGTCAGCTCGCGACGGCGCTGACGGAAGCGGGGACCGGCGCGCTGGCGAGGACGGCGCGGACCTCGTCCGCGGGCGTGATGCCCCCCTCGAGGTCGTGGACGACGGTGATCAGGGTGTCGACGACGCCGGGGTCGAACTGCGTGCCCGCACCCGCGAGTAGCTCGACGATCGCCTCGTCCCGACTGAGGGCGTCGCGGTAGACCCGGTCGGTGGTCATGGCGTTGTAGGCGTCGCAGGCGAAGACCAAGCGCGATTCGAACGGGATCTCCTCGCCGCGCAGGCCATCCGGATAGCCGGTGCCGTCCCAGCGTTCGTGGCACGAGCGGACGACCTCGCCTACGCGGCCCAGGAGGCCGCCCACCCGATCGAGCATGAACTGCCCCTCGATGGTGTGCGTCTTCATGACCTCGAACTCCGCGTCTGTGAGGGCGGCCGGCTTGTTCAGGATCTCTTTGGGAATGGCGATCTTGCCCACGTCGTGGAGCAGCGCGGCGAACTCGATCTCCTGGCGGTGCTCCTGCCTGATCCCGAGCTCGTCGGCCACCGCGTGCACAAGATCGACGATCGAGCGGCTGTGCGCCGCCGTGTACGGATCGTCGAACTCGACCACGTCCGAGAGCAGCATGACCGTGCCCCGATAGGCGCGGTGGAGCTCGAGCGCCGCCGCGTAGCGCTCCTGGCGCTCGCGAGAGAAGATGGCGAGCAGCCAGACGAGCGGTCCCAAGGCGAGCAGAGCCGCCGGCTCGTCCAGGGCCACGAGCGTGGCGAGAAAGGCGATCGGGGAGAGCACCGCGTCGACTCGCACTACGCCGAGCCAGTTGGTCGCGGAGTCTCGCATGGGCAGGCCGTCCACCAGCTTGTCTCGAAGCAGCGACCAGAGCAGATCGCCTCCGACCTGGCTGGCGAACGCGAGCAGGTAGACGGGAACGAGGTGGATCGTGGGCTCACCGGGCGCGAGTGCGGCGAGGACGAGGACCGGCCCGATCGCAAACCAGGAGTCCGCCAGGCAGCTGAACCAGCGATCTCGGTGGAAGGTGCCCTCGACGAGGTCCGGGACCATCGCGAGCATCCCTGCGCTCGCGGCGAGCAGCGGCACGTACTCGAGCGGGCTCAGCAGCAGCATCGGCACGAAGACGAGTTGCTCCGGGACCACGTAGCCGTTGCCGAACTCGAAGCGCACGCGCGATACCAGCGCGTACCCCGCGACCAGGCCGAACGCCAGCAGCGGATCGCTGTTGCGGTCGGAGTCGACGAAGACTGCGATCAGCACGGCGGCGGCCACGAAGGCACCCGCCGAGCACGCGAGCACGTTGCGCTCCCGCCGTTCCATCCGGCGAGGGCGACGCGCGCGAGCGACCCCCACTTGCTGCTCGGGCTGCATCAAGGGCTTCATCGTCATGCCGGACCCCTTTGCGAGAGGGCTCGAAGGAGAAATGCACACCTTTGGCCTCCAAAGCTCCACCGCCGTTGCAGGCTTTCGGAAGAAATGGACGGAAGTTGCAGTGTTTTCGCTCCCGGCCGCCCGCGGCGCATGGGCCATGCGTCCGCCTAGACTGCCCTGCTTATGAAGGCTGCCGAGATCCGGGAGCGGTTTTTGTCGTTCTTCGAGGAGCGCGGGCACCTGCGCGTTCCGTCCGCTTCGCTCGTCCCTTCCGCTTACGACCCGACGGTGCTGCTCACCACGGCGGGGATGCAGCCATTCAAGCCCTACTTCCGGGGCGAGGAGACGCCGCCGTCCCCGCGGTTGACCTCCTGCCAGAAGTGCTTTCGGACGACCGACATCGAGAACGTCGGCATGACCCACCGGCACCTCACGTTCTTCGAGATGCTCGGCAACTTCTCCGTCGGCGAGTACTTCAAGGAGGGCGCGGTCGAGTTCGCCCTCGACCTGAGCACGAATGGCTTCGGTCTTGACTTCGAGCGCATCTGGATCTCCGTCTTCGGTGGCGACGACGAGCTTGGCCTGGGCCCCGACGAGGAGGCCATCGCGTGCTGGCGCGCGGTCGGGGTGCCGGCCGAGCGGATCGTCCAGCTCGGCCGCGACGACAACTTCTGGCAGTCCGGGCCGACCGGCCCCTGCGGGCCCTGCTCGGAGCTCTACCTGGATCGGGGACCCGCCTTCGGTCCCGACAGCGACCGGCCCGGCGACGACACCGAGCGCTACCTCGAGTTCTGGAACCTCGTCTTCATGCAGTACGAGCTCCAGGCCGACGGGTCGCTGCCCGGACTGCCCGCGCAGAACATCGACACCGGGATGGGCCTCGACCGGATGGCGGCGATCCTCCAGGATGTCGAATCGGTCTACGAGACCGATGCGTTTGCCCCGTTGATCGAGCTTGGCGAGGAGCTGAGCGGGCACAGCTACGGGCAGGACTTCCCGACCACGCGGGCGCTGCGCATCCTCGCCGACCACGGCCGCGCGATGACGTTCCTGTTGGCCGACGGTGTCGTGCCCTCCAACGAGGACCGCGGGTACATCCTGCGGCGCATAATGCGCCGCGCCATCCAGCAGGCGCGGGCGCTCGAGATCGAGGGGGCGATCCTGCGGCCGCTGGCCGACCGGGTCGCGCAGATCATGGGCGACGCCTATCCGGACATCCGAGCGGAGCTTCCGACGATCGCTCGCTGGGCCGACGCCGAGGAGGAGAGCTTTGGCCGCACGCTCGCGCAGGGAGAGCGGCTGCTCGCGGAGATCGTGCGTCAGGCCAAGGAGGAGGGCACGAGCTGGGTCGGAGCCGACGACGCGTTCCGCCTGCACGACACATTTGGCTTCCCGTACGAGCTGACCAAGGAGCTGCTGGCCGAGGAGGGGTTGTCGGTCGACGACCAGGGCTTCGAGGAGCTGATGGAGCGCGCCCGCGACGTGTCGCGCCGGGGATCGGCCCGTACGCGCGCGCGAGCGGAGGCCGGCGCCGACGTCCACGTCGAGCACGAAGACGTCATGCGCTTCGCCAAGGAGGCCGGTTTTCGCACGCGCTTCGTGGGCTATGAGACGACCGAGGCCGAGACCGTGCTGCGGGTCGCCGAGCAGGCCAACGGCTGGGTCCTGGCCAAGCTCGACGAGTCGCCCTTCTATCCAGAGGGCGGCGGCCAGGTGTCAGACAGCGGGATGCTGGAAACCGCCTCGGGACGGGCGCGGGTGGTGGACGTCTACCGCATCGGCGACGACCAGGCGCTGGCGCTCGAGCCGGTCGAGGGCGAGCTCGGGCAGGGGGAGCCGGTGACCGCCAGGGTCGAGCGCGCCACGCGCCTCGCGACCATGCGCAACCACACGGCGACCCACCTGCTCCATGCCGCGCTGCGCCGCCGCCTGGGCGACCACGTGCGCCAGGCCGGCTCCTACGTCGGCCCGGACAAGCTGCGCTTCGACTTCACCCACGGCCAGCGACTCTCGGAGGATGATCTCGCGGCCGTCGAGCGCTCGGTGTCTGACTGGATTGCCTCCAACCACCCGGTGCGGGCGATCGAGACCACCAAGGACGAGGCGGTGAGGCTCGGCGCGATGGCGCTCTTCGGGGAGAAGTACGGCGACTGGGTGCGAATGGTGGACATCGAGGAGGTCTCGCGCGAGCTCTGCGGGGGCACCCACGTGGCGGCCACGTCCGAGCTCGGCCTGTTTCATCTGACCGGCGAGACCTCGAGCGCGTCCAACGTGCGTCGCATCGAGGCCGTCACGGGTCCCGCGAGCGCCGACCTCTTTCGCGAGCGCACGGAGCGGCTGCGCGAGATCGCCGCGCTGCTCAAGGTGCCGGAGCACGAGGCGCCGCGCGCCGTCGAGCGCCTGGCCGAGCGGGTCAAGGAGCTACAGCGAAAGCCGGCCGGCGGACCGGATCGGGCCACGGCGGACGAGCTCGTCGCAAACGCGGAGGAGGTGCACGGGGTGCGCATCGTCATCGACGCAGTCGACGCCCCCGACGCACACGCGCTGCTGGAGCTGTCCGACGCCGTGCGCCAGAAGCTGGGGGACGCCGCGGTCGTGCTCGGCTGCGCCGTCGACGGGCGAGTACACCTCGTGGCCAACGTCGCTCCGGCGGTCGTGGAGCGCGGCGTCAGGGCAGGAGACGTCGTCCGTGCCGCCGCGCAGGTGGCCGGCGGGGGCGGCGGCGGGCGCGACACGATGGCCCAGGCCGGCGGCCGCGAACCCGAGAAGCTCCCCGAGGCCCTGGCTGTGGCGCGCGCCGAGATCGAGAAGGCCCTCGCCGGCTGATGCCCCGCATCCTGGCCCTCGACCACGGGTCGGCCCGCTGCGGCTGTGCGGTGTCCGATCCATCCGGCACGCTCGCCACCCCTTTGCGGGCGGTGGAGCGCCCGGACACAAAAAAGGGCCTCGCCGCGCTCGCGCGGCTCGCGGATGAGCAGGGCGCCGAGCGCGTTGTCGTCGGCCTCCCGCTTACGCTGAGAGGTGAGCAGGGCGCCCAGGCCGCCGCGGCGCGCGCGTTCGCCGAGCGGCTCGAGCGCAGGCTGAGCATCCCGGTGGAGCTGCACGACGAGCGCCTCACGACGAGGCTCGCCGAGCGCACCGGTGGAGCCGGGGACGCGGACTCGCGCGCCGCCGCCCACCTGCTCGAGAGCTACCTCGCCGGGCAGTCCGCCGGGTCGCGCGGGTGAAGGGGGGACCGCCGCCCGTTCCGGGCGGCCGCACGCCCGAGGAGCGGGAGGCTGCGCGGCGCGCGCGAGAGGCCCGCAGGGGCGGCCAAGACGGGGTCGAGCCGGCCGTGGTCCACACTCCCCCTCGTGATTGGATGAACGAGGCCCAGGACCAAACCGCCAGGCGCCCGTCTCCCGAGGCGGGCGCGGGCAAGCCGAAACCGGCGCGCCGGCGCCATCGGGGACGCCTCATCGTCCTCGCGCTCGTTGCGCTTGCAGTTGTCGGCGTCGCCTGGTTTGCGCTCAGCCTCTTTCAGCCCTTCAAGGGCGACGGCACCGGCGAGGTCCGCGTGGTCATCCCGCAGGGCGCCAGCCTCGGCGAAATCGCCGAGCTGCTCGAGGCGGAGGGCGTGGTCTCGTCCTCGTCGTTCTTCGCGCTGCGCGCCCGGATCTCGGGCCGCAGCGGCGAGCTCAAGCCGGGCCCGTACGTGCTGCGGGGCGACATGGCGTATGTAGACGTGCTCGACACGCTCGAGCGCGGCGTGCCGCCCGACGTCGTGATGGTGACCATCCCCGAAGGCCGCTCGCGCGCGGAGATAGCGCCCACCGTCAGGAGGCTCGACGGCAACTACCTCCGTGCCACGCGGCGCTCGCGGCTGCTCGACCCGCGCGCCTACGGCGCGGAGGGCCCTCGCAGCCTCGAGGGCTTCCTGTTCCCGGCCACCTACGAGCTCAAGAAGGGCCAGCCCGTGCGAAAGCTGGTCAACCGCCAGCTGCGTACCTTCAGGCAGAGCTTCGCGGGCGTCGACCTGAGCTTCGCCAAGCGCAAGAACCTCACGCCCTATGACGTCCTGACCATCGCTTCGCTCGTCGAGCGTGAGGCGGCGGTGGCCAAGGAGCGCCCGATCATCGCGTCTGTCATCTACAACCGGCTCAAGAACGACATCCGGCTCGACATCGACGCGACCACGCGCTTTGCGGTCGGCAACTGGGAGCGACCGCTCAGGGTCTCAGAGCTCCAGAACCCCTCGCCGTACAACACCAGGGTGCATTCGGGGCTGCCGCCCGGCCCGATCGGCAACCCCGGCCTCGCCTCGATCAAGGCCGCCGCCCGGCCCGCGAAGACCGGCTTCCTGTTCTACGTGGTCAAGCCGGGCACGTGCGGACGCCACAACTTCGCCAAGACCGACGGCGAGTTCCAGCGCTATGTGGACGCCTATAACCGCGCCCGCGAGAAGCGCGGCGGCAATTCACCCACGACCTGTTGACCGTCCTCTGCGGAGTCCTCGGCTTTCCGGTCGCCCACAGCCGCTCGCCGGCGATGATGAATGCGGCGTTCGCCGAGCTCGCGATGGACTGGCACTACGTGCACCTGCCGATTGCGCCTTCGCGCTTCGCTCAGACAACGAGGGCGCTCCCCGCCTCCGGCTACCGCGGCGCCAACGTGACGATTCCGCACAAGCTGGCGGCCCATGCCCTCGCCGACGAGCGCTCGCCGGCCGCGCGAGCGATCGGCGCGGTCAACACCCTGGTCTTCGAGCCCGGGGGAGCCATCTACGGGGACAACACCGACGCCGGCGGGCTGATCGACGCGGTGGGCGAGAGCGACGTGCGCGGGCGCAGGGCGCTCGTGCTCGGAGCGGGCGGCGCCGGCCGTGCGGCGGTCTGGGCGCTGCGCGAGGCGGGCGCCGAGGTCGCCGTCTGGAACCGCACACCCGCCCGGGCGGTCGAGCTGGCCCGCGAGTTCGGCGTGCGCGCGGTAGACGCGCCCGAGCCCACGGACGTCCTGGTGAACGCCACCAGCGTGGGGCTTGAAGGAGAGGACGCGGAGGCCGAGCTGCCGCTGGCGGAGGCGGCGCTCGTGGTCGATCTGGTCTATGGCCGCGAGGCCACATCGCTCGAGCGCTGGGCGCTGGCCCGCGGCGCGCGCGTGGTCGACGGTCTCGAGATATTGGTCCGCCAGGGGGCGCGCAGCTTCGAGCGCTGGACGGGCCGGCAGGCGCCTCTGGACACAATGCGCCAGGCGACCGCCTGTGTCTAGTACACGCGGCCAGGCCTAAACCCACCCCCTGGGGCTGCCGATATCCGGGGAAATGGCGATCTCCCGCCCCTTCCTCCTCGCCCTCGTCGGAGCAGTGCTGCTCGGCGCCACCCTCTTCGCCGTCCAGAACGCTCGTAACAGCGCGTCCGACGACGCGGCCCCCGCGGCCCAGCAGTCGCAGCCTTCCGAGGCCGCGCCCGCCGAACCCGTGCAGGCATCCAACCCCGAGGACTCGATCAAGTCGTCGCTGAACGGCACGCTCAAGAGCGCCCGCTTCAGCAGCAACCTGTCGATCAGCGGCCTGGGACAGACCGGATCCGTGGCCGTCAGCGGCGCCTTCGAGACACCCGCCCAGGGCGAGGTGCCGCAGTTCGAGGTGTTCGTCAAGGCTGACGGCGCCGGCACCGACGTCGACGTGGGCCTCGTGTCCACCGGCGACGAGGGCTACATCACCCAGGGCGACAAGGCTTACCGCGTGCCCCAGAGCGCGTGGAACCAGGTAATCCAGGCGGCTTCGAAGGCCGAGACGCCGGCGGACCAGGTCACGCTTCCCTTCAGCGTCAACCCCACCAATTGGCTGCGCGACGTAAAGGAGGAGGACGA
This sequence comes from Thermoleophilaceae bacterium, assembly GCA_040509755.1. Taxonomy (GTDB): domain Bacteria; phylum Actinomycetota; class Thermoleophilia; order Solirubrobacterales; family Thermoleophilaceae; genus JACVRW01. The sequence goes on from JBEVKF010000167.1 coordinate 44,579, forward strand.
CGAGACCATCGATGGCGTCGAGACCTCCCACGTCTCCGCCTCGGTCGACGTAGAGACCATGGTCAACGACGTGTTCGCCGCGGCCCAGCAGACGGGAGCCCAGACGGCGCAGCTGCCGGAGAACCTCCAGCAGCAGGCTGCCGATGCGGTCAAGAAGGCGAACTTCGACGTGTACGTCGGCAAGGACGACGGCCTCCTGCGCCGCGCCCAAGCCGACGTCGAGATCACGCCGGCGAACTCCGAGCCTGTTGAGCTGAGCGCCGACGTCAACCTGAGCCAGGTCAACCAGCCTCAGGACATCAAGGCTCCGAAGAACGTGGTGCCCGGCGCCCCGAGCGGCCAGGCCGGCGCTCTGGCCCAGGGCTTCCTTGGCGCCGTCGGCGCCACCGAGGCCGCGGAGGCGACATCGCTTGCCGCGCTGGCCACGAACAACCCCCAGAAGGCCGCTCGCGCGATCAGGGAAGGCAAGAAGGTCGTCATCTTCTTCCTCAACCCCAGGGGTCACGACGACCGCCTCGTGCTCAAGTCGGTCCGTACGGTGGACCGCAAGACGAAGGCAGTCGTCCTCACCGACCCCGTGGACGCCATCGAGCGCTACGGCCGTCTGGTGCAGGACCTCGGCGTCTCTCAGGCGCCCTCGATCGTGCTTATCGATCGCTCTGGCAACGCCCGGCTCATCGAGGGCTACGTCGACACCGAGTCACTCACCCAGGCTGTTGCGGATGCGCGATGAGCGATCAGGCAGGCGGTCCGGCGCTTCGCGCCGTACCGGACGGAACTGTCGCAGTCGCGGCAGACGCGCTGGCTCCGCCCGCGTCTGACAACGGCGGACTCGCCAACGGCCTCACGCCGCCGATCGGACGCGGGAGATCGCGCTTCATCTCAGACGTGATCGTCGAGATGGGCTTTCTCCCGCGCGAACGCGTGGACCAGGCCGTCGAGCAGGGCAAGGCGACCGGCCGCGCCGCCGAGCAGATGCTGCTCGAGGCGGGCGCGATCACGGGCGACCAGCTGGCGCGCGCCACCGCGCAGCGCTTCGGGCTCTACCACGTCGACCTCGCGATCTACAAGACGGACGTGGGCGCGCTCAACTCGATCAGCTCCCAGGCTGCGCGCCGGCTCAATGCCGCACCGGTCGGGTTCGACCAGTACGGCAACCTGATGGTGGCCATGTCGGATCCGTCGAACGTGCTGGCGCTCGACGACCTCAAGCTGATGGCGGGTCACGAGGTGCGCCCCGTGGTCGCCTCGCCGGACGACATCCACAGTCTGATCGGGCGCATGAGCCGGCTCGACGACGCCGTGGCGGAGGCGGTGTCGCAGGGCGAGGAAGAGATCGCGGACATCACCGAGATCCACGAGTCCGCCGAAGACGCGCCGGTCATCAAGCTCGTCAACTCGATCATCGCCCAGGCGGTGGAGGAGGGAGCGTCGGACGTCCATTTCGAGCCCGAGGGCCGCGAGATGAGGGTGCGCTTCCGGGTGGACGGCGTGCTGCGCGAGACGACCACGATCCCGCACCGAATGGTGCCTGGAGTGGTCTCGCGCGTGAAGATCATGGCCGACCTCGACATCTCCGAGAAGCGCGTGCCGCAGGACGGCCGCGTGTCCATGACCGTGGAGGGCCACCCGATCGACACCCGCGTCGTGTCGATGCCGCGTGTGGACGGCGAGGGGATCGTCATGCGAATCCTCGACAAGACGCAGGCGCTGATCGGGCTTGACCACCTCGGCATGGCCGAGGTCAGCGAGTCGCTGTTCGAGGACGGCTTCCGGCGCTCATACGGGGCCGTGCTGGTGACCGGGCCGACCGGGTCGGGCAAGTCGACCACGCTCTACGCCGCGCTCAACGAGATCAACATCCCCGAGCGCAACATCATCACGATCGAGGACCCGGTCGAGTACCAGATCGCGGGTATCAACCAGCTTCAGGTGAACTCCAAGGCCGGCCTGACGTTCGCCGGCGGCCTGCGCGCGATGCTGCGCGCGGACCCCGACGTGATCATGGTCGGCGAGATCCGGGACGGCGAGACCGCGAAGATCGCCATCGAGTCGGCGCTCACCGGCCATCTCGTCCTCTCCACGCTGCACACCAACGACGCACCGTCGGCCATCACCCGTCTCACCGAGATGGGAATCGAGCCGTTCCTGAGCGCGTCGGCGATCGTCTGTGTCGTCGCGCAGCGGCTCGTACGCCAGCTCTGCACCTACTGCAAGAAGCGCGCGATGCTGTCTGTCTCTTCGCTGGAGAAGGCCGGCTTCAACGTCGCCTTCGACCTCGAGGCCTACGAGCCCGTCGGATGCGGCCGTTGTAGCGGCTCTGGCTACAAGAGCCGCACCGGCCTCTACGAGGTGCTGGTCGTGACCGACGAGATCAGGGACCTGACCGTGGAGCGAGCCTCCTCCGAAGACATTCGCAAGATCGCCGTGGCCCAAGGCATGCGCCCGCTGCGCAACGACGGCTTCGAGAAGGTCAAGAACGGAATTACGTCCATCGCCGAGGTGGCGAGGGTCACGTGATCGAAACGTCCGGCCGATAGGAGTAACGATGGATTTCGATTTTGCAGAAGTCCTGCTGCAGGTGATGGAGCGCGAAGCCTCCGACCTTCACCTCACCGCAGGCGCATCGCCAATGATTCGCCACCACGGGAAGCTGCACGCGCTGGACTACCCGCGTCTCAGCACGCAGATCACGCGCGAGGTCATCTACTCGATCCTCACGAACGATCAGCGCCAGCGGCTGGAGACCGATTGGCAGATCGATTTCGCGTACTCCATCCCGGGCAAGGCGCGCTTCCGCGTCAACGCCTACTTTCAGCGCGCTTCGCTGTCGGCGGCGTTCCGCCTCATCCCCCACCACATGCCGAGCCTCGACTCGCTGGGACTGCCGAAGATGCTCGAGGACTTCACTAAGAAGCCGCGTGGCTTCGTGCTCGTCACGGGGCCAACGGGCTCCGGCAAGTCGACCACACTCGCCGCGATGATCGATCTGATCAACGAGCAGCGCCAGGAGCACATCCTGACGATCGAGGACCCGATCGAGTTCTTGCACAAGCACAAGAAGTGCATCATCAACCAGCGCGAGTTGGGCGCGGACGCGAGCAGCTTCTCCCTTGCCCTCAAGGCGGCGCTGCGCCAGGACCCCGACGTGATCCTCGTCGGCGAGATGCGCGACCTCGACACGATCTCGACCGCGCTCACCGCGGCCGAGACCGGTCACCTCGTCTTCGCCACCCTGCACACCCAAGACACGGCGCAGACGGTCGACCGCATCGTCGACGTCTTCCCACCCGAGCAGCAGCAGCAAGTTCGCGTGCAGCTCTCGGTCTGCCTCCAGGGCATCGCTACCCAGCAGCTGCTTCCCACTGCCGACGGGCGGGGACGCTGCGTCGCGACCGAGGTGCTCATTCCGACCCCGGCAGTCCGAAACCTGATCCGCGAAGGCAAGACGCATCAGATCTACTCGGCCCTCCAGACCGGCGGCCAGTTCGGGATGCAGACGATGGACGCCTCTCTCGTCCAGCTGGTCAACGAGCACAAGATCACCCGAGAGCTGGCCGAGGGGCGTTCGGGCTCGCCCGAGGAGCTGCGCCGGCTCATGGGCACAGTGCGGGCGGCCTGACCGGTGTCTAACTACGCCTTCAAGGCACTCGACCTCGGCGGCTCGGCCAGCAAGGGCGAGATGGAAGCGATGGACAAGCAGGCCGTAGCGCAGCAGCTGCGCTCCAAGGGCCTGATTGTGGTCGACATCGAGGAGAAGAAAGCCGCGAACGCCGGCGACCTCCTGGCCCGCTTCCATAGGGTCAAGCCCGACGAGCTCGTGATCGCCACCCGGCAGCTCGCGACGATGGTCAACTCGGGAATGTCCCTCCTGCGCTCGCTCTACGTGATCGAAGAGCAGACCGAGAACGACAAGCTCCGCGACATCTTCATCGAGGTCCGAAAGGACGTCGAGGCAGGAGTCTCTCTGTCTGACGCTCTCAGGCGCCACCCCGACATCTTCAACGAGCTCTACGTGGCGATGGTGCAGGCCGGGGAGACAGGAGGAATCCTGGACATGACACTCCAGCGGGTGGCCACTCAACTCGAGAAGGACGCCGCGCTGAGGCGCCAGGTCAAGGCCGCGATGGTCTACCCAAGCCTGATCGGCGGTTTCGCCCTGGTCGTCCTATTCGCGCTGGTGGCGTTCCTCGTCCCGGTCTTCGAAAAGATCTTCGCGGATTTCGGCGGTGAGCTGCCGACGATCACGAAGTTCACTGTCTTCCTCTCGCACCTGGTGACCCAGCGCTGGTACGTGATGATCGCCGTGACTGTGGGCGTGGTCTGGCTGTTTCGCTATTGGAAGCGCTCCGACCGCGGGCACACCCAGTGGGACCGCCTCAAGCTGAAAGCGCCTATGAAGATCGGCGGCATAGTCCAAAAGATCTGTCTGGCTCGCTTCTCTCGTACGTTCTCCGGCCTCGTGGCTGCGGGCGTGCCGATGCTCGAGGCGATCGACATCACGGGGCGCACTTCCGGCAACCGGGTGATCGAGTTCGCGATGGAGGAGGTCCGCGAGTCGGTCAAGAGAGGCGGATCACTGACCGCGCCGATGACCAAGGTCCCCGAGGCCTTCCCGGTCATGGTCACCCAGATGATCGGGGTCGGCGAGGAGACCGGCGCCCTGGAGACGATGCTCTCCAAGGTGGCGGACTTCTACGAGGAGCAGGTTGACGCGGCCGTCAAGGCGCTGACGTCGATCCTCGAGCCGGTGATGATCGTCGTCGTCGGCGGAATCGTGGGCTTCATCGTGATCGCGATGTACCTGCCGATGTTCAAGGTCTACGACTCGATCAAGTAGGACTAGGGGGCCAGCGAAGCTGGTCAATGCTCGCAAGGGCTGAGCAGTACGTGAGCATCAGCGCACGGAATCGAGCACAAGGTCCTGGGAGGACTGCCCCTCCCCCCTCCGCATCGAATTTCGGCGGAGGCCGCCGCCGGCGATGGAGATAGCCAACCCCCGGCTCGAGCTAGTCGTCGCCGTTATCGCAGGAGGAGCGAGAATTTCCTCAGTGCATCTGGGATCCGGCAACACTTCGGGCCGCCGATCCGGATGTCCGGACGACCGGTCCGGTTCCTGAACGGCCAGACCAACCGAGAGCAGGCGCGAAGCGGTCATCGCTAGGCACCACCCGAGTATGGAGGCCGCTCTGCGCCTCCGCAAGCATCTCACCCCACCCTCGTCGCGCCCCGGTATCGAGGAGGGGTGTCTAGCTACCGGACTCGAAGAACCGCTCCGACGAGCTGAAGCGGTTCAAGCCTTGATCTGCGATTAGCGCGCCCCCGGGCAACGGTGCGACCTGAAGCGGGTTTGGGAAGAAGCCCGAGACATCGGCGTGTGGGAAGAAATAGGCCGGCGACCGCATCCAACTATCGCCGGCGGGATCGTAGAGGGCGCTGCCGCTGCGCTCGGTAAGCAGCGCGCGACCGGAGGGAAGTGGCGTAAGTGCTGGTCCCTCAAGGACAAGAGCCAAGGGCGGGGGCGCGGCCGGCGTCCATCCAGACGGGCCGTAGATCGCGGCGCCGTTTCCAAGCACGAGTACGCGGCCGTCGGCGAGCGTTGTCCCAGCGCCCAAGAATTCCCCCACCCCGGGCACCGGCTCGCGCGGGCTCCACGAGTTCGAAGCGGGGTCGTACACCGTCGAGCTGGCGTTGGGAGGGGTGGAGCCACCAGGGACGTTGAGAGAGTCTGAGCCACCAGCGACGAGCACCCGCCCGTCAGGGAGAAGCGACGCCTGCATCCAGCCGCCGGCGTACCCGTACCCGGGGTACCCGTACCCCAGGGAAGGGGGCATGCTGGCCGCTGGAGACCAGGTGCCCGCTGTGGGGTCATAGAGCTCAGCCGAGTGCTGGCCGGTCGGAGAATCGCCACTGACGGCTAGCACCCGCCCGTCCCGCAACAGAGTGAGCGTCGGCTGCATCCGCGCTACGCGCATCGGTGCCGCCGCCGTCCATCCGTTGTGTCGTGGGTCGTAGATCTCGATGGCGCGCAAGACGCGCCACCCGACCCCCTCGCCGGCCGCCGCCGCCCGCGACCAGCACCCGCCCGTCAGCGAGGCGGACCGAACCCGGCAGGTTCCGCGGCTGGCGCAGCGATCCGGCCCGGGACCAGCGGTTGGTCAGTGGGTCATAGGTCTCAGCGGTGGCGATCACGCGGTCCGTTGTGTCGGGCTTGGTCTTCAGGCCACCCGCGAGCAGCACTCGCCCATCGAGCAGCGAAGTCAACGCGCCAGAGAAGCGAGGAACGACCATCGGCCCCGCCGGACGCCACGGGCCCGAAAAGGTCGCTCGCGGGACACGCCAGCGACGGACCCCGGTGTCGCATCGCCTATCGACTCGTTGGCGGCCAAATTCTCCCAATAGGATTTCGCGGGTAGTGCTCCGTGCTCGCAGCCAGCCAGAGCCCGTTTCGCGGCCGATCCTGCCCCAGAACCTCACCACGCTCGACGTCCGCGTGTCGACAAGACCGTAGTCCTCCGCTCCCGGGTGGCGATGCCGGCGGCTGCGGAGCGTCGCCGTGACGGCACCCGAGCGCCCGACGCGAAACACGCGGTGCGAGCTGACCACCCTCAACTGATGCTCCACCGTAGTGTCGCCTAGGGTGCGGACCCGGCAGCGAAGAACGAACCCGATGCGCAAGCGCATCTGCTGCGGTCGCTGGTCGACCCTAAGGAGAAGCGGCTGGAATTGGTCGCTCTGTCCCCGCAGCACTGCGGCACGAGCGGCTCCCGCGACAGCGGACGACGGCACCAACAGCAGCCCCATGACCAAAACCGCCAAGAGACCAAGTACCGGGGCACCAAATGTGCTGCGGGCCCAATCTGCCGGTCTTGACCAGCGACCGACGAATAGGTCGAGCGGTTGCCCGCGGCTTTGAGCGGGTTCATGGTCGCCGGGCCCGACGCTCGTACCGTCACCGCTCTTGAGTCAGGGCCGACCCGCACAGTGCGTTCCCATTTGGACCACGTTAGCCGTGAGCTCCCCATCGGGAGTGAAGGTGAAGTGGATCACCGAATTCTGCAAGAGGTTGGGAGCGCTGCCCCCCGACACCAAGTTGAAGACCACCCGGGACTCGAGGACGTTGCTCAGCGACGTTTGGAAGGACCCGGTCTGGACCTGGTTGAGGCTGTACGTGTTGCCCAGCGAGCCCACGCCTCTTGTGGTCATGGAGCGGGCAGCCAGGCTGAGCAATTTCATGGCTGGCCTAGATGCTGACGGCTTGAGCAGGCACTCGAGTGCCGTATACGAGCTTCGACCGTCGACGGCCACCGACCAACGTAGCCACCGACGAAGGTATTCAGCCGAGGGGGTTCGTCAACAAGCATCCGCGTGTGTAGTGGGGCATCGATTCGTTCAGCTCAACGACGGATGGCAACGCTCCGATCAAGAGCCATTCCAGGGCACGGTTGAGGAATGCTCGATATGTGTGGGCGGCTGAGTTGCTCGGGAAGATGGGCACTCGTCGGTTTCCTGCACCACCACTGCGGGCCATTGCTCAGGTAGGACGGGCGCCTACAAGCTCGTAGCCGTAGAACTCCACCCGCTTGATCGTGCCCGCCGCGGGTCAGGCAAAGAGCTCACGCAGGTGGTCGTTCAGGAAGACGCCGCGTGGGTCGAGCTCGCGGCGAAGGGCGACGAAGTCGGCGGCCCGCGGGTAGCGGGCGTGGAGCTGCTCGCGCGTCAGGTAGTGGAGCTTCCCCCAGTGGACGCGCGCGTCGAACTCGCCCAGGAGCCGGTCGACGTCGCGTAGGTAGGGCTCGTAGTCCGTCCCCGGCATGCCGGACACCGAGAGGACGACGCTCGGGCGCTCGTAGGAGTGCGAGAGCCAGCTCTCGTCGGCGGCGACCGTGCGCACCTCGAGCGGGAAGATCGAGTCGGGCAGGCGCGCCAGCATCAGCTCGCGCATGGCGGCGAGGGCGTCGGCACCGAGGTCGTACGGGACGAAGTACTC
>JBEVKF010000168.1:0-18550 GCA_040509755.1 Thermoleophilaceae bacterium
GGCCGGGCATCGGGGCTTGACATTCAGAGCTGGTTTTGGTCAACTGACTAATACGAACGTATTAGGTGACGATAGAGCGCCTACGAGAGGAGACACGTATGGCCACCCCCGCCCCAGCTGACGACCAGCGGCCGCGGTCGTTCCACGCCTCACCCGCGGAGGCAACCCAGGCCCCTGCCGAGCGATTTCTCTACCTCGCCTGTCTGCACGAGGGCACCGGCGTCGACGAGCCGGACTTCATCGCGGTGGTCGACGCCGATCCCGGCTCCGACAGCTACGGCCAGCTGGTTCATGAGACGCCGATGCCGAACGCCGGGGACGAGCTTCACCACTTCGGCTGGAACCGCTGCAGCTCGGCCTGCCACGGGCCGGACCGCTCGCACCTGATCGTGCCCGGCTTCCGCTCGTCGCGCATCCACATCCTGAACGTTGCCGACGACCCGCAACGGCCGCGGCTCGAAACGGTGATCGAGCCGGAGGAGCTGGCCGAGAAGACCGGCTACAGCCGCCCCCACACCGTCCACTGCATGCCGGGCGACAACATAGTGGTCAGCATGCTCGGCGACGCCGACGGCGGTGGCGCGGGCGGCTTCGCCTGTCTCGACGCGCGCACCTTCGAGGTCAAGGGCCGCTGGGAGAACGGCGGCCCCAAGCCGGAGCTCAACTACGACTTCTGGTACCAGCCACGCAAGAACGTCCTGATCTCGTCGGAGTTCGGGGAGCCGAATGCTTACGAGCCCGGCTTCGACATCGAGGACGTCGCCGCAGGCCGTTACGGGCAGCGGCTGCACTTCTGGGATCTCGCCGAGCGGCGGCTCGAGCAGACGCTCGACCTGGGCGAGGCCGGCTTGGTCCCGCTCGAGGTGCGCTGGCTCCACGACCCCGAGGCCGAGCAGGGTTTCGTCGGGGCGGCGCTGTCGAGCAACATGTTCCGCTTCCACCGCTCGAACGGCAGCTTCCAGGCCGAGACCGTGATCGACGTCGAGAACGAGGAGCTCGAGGGCTGGCCGCTACCGGGCGGCGTGCCGGGGCTTATCACGGACCTGGTGGTCTCGATGGACGACCGCTTCCTCTACTTCTCCAACTGGCTGCACGGGGACCTGCGCCAGTACGACGTCTCCGATCCGGAGCACCCGAAGCTGACGGGCAGGCTCTGGCTCGGTGGGCTGCTCGGCAAGGAGAGCGACGCCGGCCGCGAGCTGAACGGCGGACCGCAGATGCTCCAGCTGTCGCTGGACGGGCGGCGGCTCTATGTCACCAACTCGCTCTACTCGACCTGGGACAACCAGTTCTACCCCGAGCTGCGCTCGTGGCTCCTCAAGGTGGACTGCGATCCCGATGGCGGGATGGCGGTCGACCGCGACTTCTTCATTGACTTCCACGAGCGGCCCAGCGGTCCCGCGCGGGCACACGAGGTGCGCCTGGAGGGCGGCGATTGCACCACGGAGATCTTCCAGTGACGCCGTTCGCCCACCACGCCGGCGAGCACCTGATCGTGGCCGCGGCCATGGGCAGCGGGCTGTCGGGCTCGCTGCTCTTCCTGCGGGCGGGCATCGCTCAGCTCGCACGCCGCCGCGGGTGGAGACGTACTTGAGAGCTGCTTCTCAGCCGTCGACGCGGGCGGACACCGAGGATGCCTTCCTGGATGCGGCTGAGCGGCTCCTGATCGGCGTCGGCTACTCGGGCATCACCACGCGCAGCCTGGCCGAGGAGGCCGGCGCCAACCACGGCCTTGTCCACTACTACTTCGGCTCGATGGAGAACCTGTTCGTGCGCGTGCTCGAACGGTTCACCGAACGCCTGATCGCCCGTCAGCGCGAGATGTACGGGCGCACCGACATCTCCGGGGTGGAGAAGTGGAAGACGGCGATGGGCTACCTCGAGTCCGACCTGGCGGCCGGTTATCCGAAGATCTGGCTCGAGCTGCAGGCGCTGGGCTGGAACCGGCCCGATATCGCGGAGCGCGTGGCCAGGGTCAACAGCGAGTGGCGTGCCGTGCTCACCGAGGCGTTTGACCGGATGATGAGTGAGTACGGGGTCGACCGCCGGCAGTTCCCGCTCGCGGCGATGGTCAGCTTGGTACTCACGTTCAACGAGGGAATCATGGTCGAGCGCCTGTCCGGCATCTCCGCCGGACACCGCGACCTGATGGCGATGGTGGAGCGCTGGCTCGAGCCCCTAGAGGAGGCGAAGCGATGACGGTCACCACAGGAGTGCAGCCGGAGCGAGCACAGGCGGCCGAGCAGTCGCGCGCACGCTATCCGGACGAGGACGGCTACGTCGAGCGCGACGGCGTGCGGATCTTCTACGAGGTCTACGGCGAGGGCGAGCGCACCGTGCTGTTCCTGCCCACCTGGTCGATCATCCACTCGAGGCACTGGAAGGCGCAGATCCCCTACTTCGCGCGCCACCACAGGGTGCTCGTCTTCGACGGGCGCGGCAACGGGCGCTCCGACCGACCGCGGGGCACCGACAGCTACGTCGCTCGCCAGTTCGCGGACGACGCCCTCGCGGTCATGGACGCCACCGGGACGGACTCCGCGCTCCTGGTCGCCCTGTCCGCCGGAGCCCTCTGGGGGACGCTGCTGGCCGCGGACCATCCCGAACGCGTCGATGGGATCGCCTACATCGGCCCGGCGGTGCCGCTCGTGCCCGGGCGTCCCGAGCGCGTGCGCTACCCCTTCGAGGAGCGGCACGAAACCGATGAGGGCTGGGCCAAGCTCAACCGCCACTACTGGCTGAGGGACTACCCAGACTTTCTCGAGTTCTTCTTCGGACGGATGTTCACCGAGCCGCATTCGACGAAGCAGATCGAAGACTGCATCGGCTGGGGCCTCGAGACCGACCCCGAGACGATGATCGACATCACCCGCGGCCTGGCTCCCCCCGAGGACTTTCGGGAGAGCTGCGAACGGGTGCGCTGTCCGGTGATGGTCATTCACGGCACCGAGGACGCGGTTCGCCCGCACGCGGGCGGAGCGGCGCTGGCGGAGGTGACGGGCGGCGAGCTCGTCTCGCTCGAGGGCGCGGGGCACGGCCCGCACGCGCGCGACCCCGTCAAGGTGAACCTGCTGCTACGCGACTTCGTCGAGCCGGCACGCCCGAAGGCGTCGGTGTGGACCCGCGGGAAGAGCCGCCGCCGCCGCGCCCTCTACATCTCCTCACCGATCGGGCTCGGGCACGCTCAGCGCGACGTCGCGATCGCCAGGGAGCTGCGGCGGCTCGTGCCCGACCTGGAGATCGACTGGCTCGCCCAGAATCCCGTGACCAGGGTGCTCGAGGGAGAAGGCGAGCGGATCCACCCGATGAGCGCGGAGCTCGCGAACGAGTCGCGCCACATCGAGTCCGAGTCGGCCGAGCACGATCTCCACTGCTTCCACGCCTGGCGACGCATGGACGAGATCCTGGTCGCCAACTTCATGGTCTTCCACGACCTCGTGCGCGAGCACGACTACGACCTGTGGATCGGCGATGAGGCATGGGAGCTCGACTACTACCTGCATGAGAACCCGGAGCAGAAGCGGGCCGCCTACGTGTGGCTCACAGACTTCGTGGGCTGGCTGCCGACGCAGGACGGCGGCGGCCGCGAGAGCCACCTGACCGCGGACTACAACGCCGAGATGATCGAGCACATCGAGCGCTTCCCGCGCGTGCGCGACCGCGCGCTGTTCGTAGGCAACCGCGACGACGTGGTGCAGGAGTCCTTCGGCGCCGAGCTGCCCATGATCGGCGACTGGACCGAGGAGCACTTCGACTTCACCGGCTACATCACCGGCTTCGACCCAAGTCAGTTCGCCGACCGCACCAGGCTGCGCGCCGAGCTCGGCTACGGCGACGACGAGCGCGTCTGCCTGGTCACCGTCGGCGGGTCGGGCGTCGGCGGCCACCTGCTGCGACGGGTGATCGCCGCCTTCCCCGAGGCCAAGCAGCGCGTGCCCGACCTGCGGATGATCGTCGTCTGCGGCCCGCGCATCGACCCGCTGTCACTGCCGGCGGCGCCCGGGCTCGAAGTGGTGACCTACGTCCACAATCTCTACCGCCATCTGGCCGCCTGTGACCTCGCGGTGGTTCAGGGCGGGCTGACCACGTCGATGGAGCTGACCGCCGCCGGCCGGCCCTTCCTCTACTTCCCGCTGCGCCACCACTTCGAGCAGAACTTCCACGTTCGCCACCGCCTCGAGCGCTACGGGGCCGGGCGTCGCATGGACTTCGAGGAGTCGACGCCGGAGCTGATCGCCGAGGCGATCTCCGAGGAGATCGGTCGCCGAGTCGACTACCGCCCGGTGGAAACCGACGGCGCGAAGCGAGCCGCCACCCAGATCGCCGAGCTGCTCTGAGCGTGTGCGGACGTGTACGCGGCCATCACCGAGGCGGATCCGGAGGTTGTCGAGCGGATCGGCGAGATCTTGGAGCTTCGCGGCCGAGTTCTTCGGCCACATCGCCTACGCCGAGCCTGATCGCGCGCAAACGGCGCGGGCGCTTCGTCAGCTGACGGTCTGAACCGGAACCTCGAACAACTCGACCGGACAGGACAGGGGCTGGCCAGCCTACGCCTGGCGGGGCGCAGCGCTTAAAGCCTGCCCGTCAGCCTGAACGTTCGGGTCGCCGTGACTGCGCAAATGGCGCTCGGGGACCGTCAGGTCCCGGGCGGCCGGTACTTCACGGAGCGCTTCGCGGCGGCGTCGACCTCGTCCGGCGCCAAGAGCACGACGGTCTTTACCGTCGCCGCTCCGGTCGCGTTGACCGTGAGCGCCACGGCTGCGGCGCTCTCGTTGTCGGGCAGGTCGACGACCACGTATGCATCGCGGTCGCCGAAGGCGAAATAGAAGCTCTCGAGGCTCCCACCAACGCTTTCCGCGACCTCAGCCACCGCATCACGTCTGCTGCTCCCGCCCGCACTCTGAACGCCCTTGACGCCGTCCGTCGAATACGAGGCCTCGAATAGGAACTTGGGCATGATCCACCCCCCTGGTTGCCGTCGCTCCGACTCTCCCATTTGCCGATGACCAGGTCAAGGTTCCGCGAAGAGCAGCCAGTCGCGCCAGGACTGTCCGCCGTCATCGGATCGAACGACCCGCCCGCCGTCCACAGCAGCCAGCAGCGAGTCTGAGTCGAGAGCAGTCAGCGTCTGGGGCTTCGCCGGCAGCTCACCGACGGGAGCGCCCCGGCTTCCGGGGCCGTCGCTCGTGGTGACCGTGCCGTCCTTAGCGGCTGCATAGAAGCGGCCGGTTTGCGGCCAGGCCAGGCGGAGGTCGTCGCCACCCTTGCCCGAAGGGAGCCATCGGTGTCCGCCGTCGACCGACTCGAGCAGTCCGGCCGGGGTGCTGGCCGCAAGCCGGTCGGGGTCGGCCGGATCGACCACGAAGTCATACATCGGCGCGGGCAGCTCCAGCGGCTTCCACGTTCGCCCCTCGTCGGTTGTGACGAGGAACTTCAGCTGCCGGAAGTCGAAGCCGTAGATGCGAGCATCCGCCCGACGCAGCGGATGGAAGTCGGCCCGCCCGTAGAGCGAGACCGGCTCCCAGCGCCGGCCACCGTCGCTGCTTGACACCAGCCCAAGCGTCTCTGAGAACTCGCGCGTGGGCGCGCGCGGGTGGCCCGACGCGAGCAGTGTGCCCGGTGTGCCCGGGGCGAGCGAGAGGGCGCCCATCGGAGTGCTGCCGCGCCGGTCTCGATAGACGCCGGGGACCTGGCGGGGGTTTCGCCCGTCGCTGTCGATCCGGATCAGCCCGCGATCGGTGGCGACGAGGACTTCGCCGCCAGACCCGTCGGCCTCGATCGAGAAGACGCGGTCGATTTCGACGTTGATGACGGCCGCGCGCTTCGCGGATGGCAAGGGCTCATCGCCGCAGCCGGCAAGGGCGAGACCGCACGCGATCAGCACTCCCGTGCCGCACAAGAGCCTCACTCACCCAACCCTAGACAGCCGCCGGTCAGGGATTCGTCACAATCGGTGCGTGCCGCTGACCTTCGATCCGGGCGTCCTCGCGCTCCTGTGCGTGGCGGCCGCGCTCTACCTCCGGGCGCTGTCGGTGATCGGCAGGCGGGGACTTCACGTCTCGCGCTGGCAGCAGGCCGCGTGGTGGACCGGGCTTGCTCTCTGGGCGGCGGCCCTGCTCGGCCCGATCGACTCCTGGAGCGACGACCTGCTGAGCGCCCATATGGCCCAACACCTGCTGCTGGCCGAGCTCGGGGCGCCGCTGCTGCTGCTCGGGCTGCGGGCGCCGGTCATCCATTTCGTGCTGCCCAAGCCGGCGCTCAAGACGCTGGCCCGCCGGCGCGGGCTGCGGCGCTTCGGCACGCTGATCACGCATCCGATCGCGGCCGTGTTCATCTACCTCGTGGTCCTCTACGCGTGGCACTTCGCCTACCTCTTCGAGGCGGCGGGGCGCAACGATTGGGTGCACCTGCTCCAGCACCAGTCCTTCATCGCGATCGCCATTCTGGTGTGGCTGCCCGCGCTCGAGCCCACCCGCAGGCACATGCGCGGCGAGCTGTGGAAGGCCGGCCACATCATCGGCGCGCGGATGGTCGGAATGTTCCTCGGCATGGCACTGCTCGTCATGCGCACGCCGGCCTACGACGGCTTCTATGGCGAGCGGGCGCGCGACTACGGGATCAGCCCGATCGCCGACCAGCAGGCGGCCGGCGGAATGATGCTGAGCCTCGACGTCGTGATCATCCTGGTCGCGGTCGGCTACTTCTTCTGGCGCTCGGCCCAGGACCACGACCGCGACGAGGCCCTGAGGTCCACCGGCCCCCGGGTCGGTGCCACGACGAAGTAGCGACGTGCTGCAAGAATCGCCGCGACATGAGCCAGATGCGCTACGGCCGGTTCCAGGCGGTCGTCACTCCGTGAAGCCCGTGTCCGTCCTGATCGCTGCCGTGCTGTGCGCGTTCGCGGGCACGCCCACGGCGAGCGCCGAGGGAGCATCGGCGCGGTCCTGCAGCCCCGTGGTGAACCCCTATCCGGGCACCCGGTACGAAGGCGCGGACCTGAGCCGGATCCGCGCGACCGGGGTCACGTGCCGAACGGCCCGGCGGGTTGCCCGCCGTGCCCACCACAAGGCGCTCGGTATCACTCCGCCTCCTAGCGGGGTACGGCACTTCACGTGGCGCTCCTGGCAGGTGACCGGCGACCTGCGGGGCGACTCGGATCGCTACGTCGCGAGGCGCGGCGCCAAGCGCGTCCGCTGGCGCTTCTGACGCGCGGGACGGGTCATTCGGCAGCGCCTCCGTCTCCCGCCCGAAGCGATGCGAGCAGCAGGGCGCCCGTGGCCAGCACCAGGACGAGTGCCGCGATGTAGCCCGCGGCGGGGCCCGCCGGCTCCAGGTCCCCGAGCGTCCGGAGCGCGGCGATCAGCGCCCCTGCCGGGAGGGTCACGAGGGCCACAACGGCGGGCTGCGCTTCGTAGCGGTCGTTTCTAATCGCGGCCCAGGCGGAAAGCGTCGCCAGCAGCGCGACCCAGGAGCCGGCGAAGCGCCCGCCGAGCGGCGGGAGGTCGAACGGGCTGGCACCGGTGAGGCCGGGCGGGTCGATCCACAGCGCGATCGCCACGGCGCCCAGCAGGACCGCTGCCACCCTGAGCACGAGCCGCATCCAGGGCGCGAGTGGCTCAGCCGGCGCGCCGGCCGCCTCGGTCTGCCCGAACACCAGCAGGCCCGCGGTCACGAGCGAGAAGCCCGCGAACAGCACGACCCAGGCCCACGCCTGCAGCCGGTCGAAGTCGAACTGGTCGAGATGTGCCAGCGTGATCACGAACACCGAGACCGACAGCACGACCGCGCCACAGACCAGACCGCGGACCTCTCGCTCCGTGCGCGGAAGCGCCACGGCGTAGGCCGCCGCGGAGCCCACGTAAACGCCCCCGGCGAAAGCCGCCAGCGGCTCCGGCCCCAGACCCCATGCAAAGAACTCGCCGGTCGCCCCGGGCACCGCCACGAGGGCGATCCCGATCAGGCCGGCGGCCAGCACGAGCAGCGCGAAGGCGCAGCGCCGGATGAAGGTCACCGCCCCAACGCCCTCCCCCAGCGCCAGCCAAAGGGAGGTCAGGAATATCCAGAAGGTCTGGAACGCGAAGCCGATCCTGACCGCGACCTCGAGCGAGTGGTCCGCGGTGAACGCGGCGATCGGCGCGAGGCTCATCGGAACGGCGATCGCGCAGGCGAACCACGCCAGCCACCCCGGCAGCGCATTTGAGCGAAGGGCCGCCACGCCGACCCCGCCCAGGAACATGGCCACGAAGATGCCCGAGACGATCCGCGCGAGCAGGTAGAGATCGAACACGGACGCGACCACATCGTCGGAGAGTCCGGCCCCGCCGTCCGCGGTCAGGATGGCGGACGCGGCCAGCGCCGACACCGCCACCACCGGTCCCGCGATGCCGCCCGCCAGGGCGACGACGCTCCAGGCCTCGCCAGGACGCTCGCGCTCGCGCAGCAGCCCGAACAGCGTTGCCGCGAACAGGCAGTAGGCGAGCAGCGCGAGCGCCCCGGCGGATGAGGTCACCGCCGCCAGCGCCTGGTCTGCGTAGAGCGCACGGACGTCGGCGACCGGGCTCGCCAGCGTCGGCGCTTCGAGAACCTCCATGTTCTCGATCGCGACGCCCGCGACGTAGGCGAGCCCGGCCAGTCCTGCGAGTCGACGTAGGGTCATCGGTCTGCCCAATCCTCTACGAGCAGGTCACGCCGGTGCATTGCGGGTCGAGGCCATGCCCTGCGCCCTGTTGGCGCCGCGGTCGACGGCCCCGTTGGGCGCAGAACAACGAGCCGCTTGACATCGACGGCCAGGCCGGCACCGGCAACGTGTTCTTCGGCAATCTCTGCGGGAGCTCGGCGCCGCCTGACATCTGCAACTGAGAGCCGGGCCTGAGCGAAGCTTGTCGAGTTTCTGTCCGCATAGGTACAGAACTCGACAAGCTTCAAGTCGCCGGCGTCCAGAACGTCAAGACTCCTCCGCATGACCAACGAAGCCATTCATCCCGCTGTTCGCGTCGGCCACGTGCACCTGAACGTCGCGGAGCTCGACCGCGCGATCGGTTTCTACCGCGATGGACTGGGCCTGGGTGTCACGGCCGACGGCCGCGAGGTCGGGCTCGATGCCGCCTTTCTCGCCGCCGGCGACTACCACCATCACGTCGGCCTGAATACCTGGGAGAGCGCGGGCGGCACGCCGCCGCCGCCCGGGCACACCGGCCTCTACCACGTGGCGTTTCTCTACCCCGACCGCCGCGAGCTGGGCCGCGCCGTGGGGCGCCTGCTCGAGAACGGCTATCCGATCGAGCACGCCACCGACCATGGCGGCACCGTCTCGGTCTACCTGTCCGACCCCGACGGCAACGGGGTCGAGCTCTACTACGACCGCCCGCGCGCGGACTGGTTCGACGCCGACGGGCGCCCGATCCTCAAGGCCGACCGCTTCGACTACCGCGAGCTACTGCCCGCGTGAGGTCTAATGCAGGGTATGAGCCCGGCGCAGCCCGTGATCGTTGGGGTCGACGCACCGGCCTTCGATGACGTCGTCGCGGTCGCCCGGCACGACGCGCCGGTCGAGCTCTCCCGCGAGGCGCTCGCTGAGATCGCCGCCAGTCGCGAGATCGTCGAGGCGCTCGCGGGCGACGCGCGGCCGCACTACGGCATCTCAACCGGCTTCGGGGCGCTCGCCACTCGGCACATCCCCCCCGACGGGCGCGTCCAGCTCCAGCGCAGCCTGATCCGAAGCCACGCCGCCGGCTCGGGCGCGGAGGTGGAGCGAGAGGTCGTCAGGGCGATGATGCTGCTGCGCCTGTCGACCCTGGCGAGCGGCCGGACGGGAGTTCGGCCTATGACGGCCACTACCTACGCGGCGATCCTCTCGGCGGGCATCACGCCCGTCGTGCGCGAGCACGGGTCGCTTGGCTGCTCGGGCGATCTGGCGCCGCTCGCCCATTGCGCGCTCGCGCTGATGGGAGAGGGGCCGGTCCGCGACGCATCCGGCGATCTGCGCGACGCCGGCGCTGTACTGAGCGAGGCGGGCATCGAACCGGTCACGCTGCGCGAGAAGGAGGGGCTCGCCCTGATCAACGGCACCGACGGCATGCTCGGCATGCTCGTGCTGGCGATCGCCGACCTGCGCGAGCTGCTCGTGACCGCCGACGTGACGGCTGCGATGAGCGTCGAGGGCCTGCTCGGCACCGACGCGGTATTCGCGGCCGATCTGCAGGAGCTGCGGCCCCAGCCGGGTCAGGCCGAGTCGGCGGCCAACGTACGGTCGCTGCTGGCGGGCAGCGCGATCGTGGCAAGCCACCGCGGTCCCGAGGACACGCGAGTGCAGGACGCATACTCGCTGCGCTGCGCGCCGGCCGTCGCCGGGGCCGCGCGCGACACGGTTGGCCACGCCGCGGTGGTCGCGGCGCGCGAGCTGGCGTGCGCGGTCGACAACCCGGTCATCACCCACGACGGCAGGGTCGAGTCGAACGGCAACTTCCACGGCGCGCCGCTGGCGTACGTCCTCGACTTCCTGGCGATCGTGGCCGCCGACCTCGCGAGCATGTCCGAGCGCCGGACCGACCGCTTCCTCGACATCTCCCGCAGTCACGGGCTGCCGGCGTTTCTCGCCGCCGACCCGGGGGTCGACTCGGGTCACATGCTCGCCCAATACACGCAGGCGGCGATCGTCTCCGAGCTCAAGCGGCTGGCGGCGCCAGCTAGCGTCGACTCGATCCCAAGCTCGGCGATGCAGGAGGACCATGTGTCAATGGGCTGGTCAGCCGGGCGCAAGCTGCGTCGCGCGATCGACGGCCTGACTCAGGTGCTGGCGATCGAGCTCCTGACGGCTGCCCGCGGGATCCAGCTGCGGGCTCCCCTCGCGCCCTCCCCCGCGACCGCGGCCGTGATCGCCGCGCTGCGCGAGACCACGCCCGGTCCCGCGGCCGACCGGTTCATGGCGCCCGAGATCGAAGCCGCTGTCGAGTTCGTCAGCGCGGGGCGCCCTCGGCGCGCCGCGGAGTCGGTGATCGGAGGGCTGGCATGAGCAGTGCAGTGGAAGTCGTACGGGCCGCGCGGGGTTCCCAGCTGTCCTGTCGCGGCTGGCAGCAGGAGGCGGCCCTGCGCATGCTGCAGAACAACCTCGACCCCGAGAACGCCGAGCACCCCCAGGACCTCGTGGTCTACGGCGGCACCGGCAAGGCGGCGCGGGACTGGCCCTGCTACCACGCGATCGTTCGCACGCTGCAGACACTCGGCGGCGACGAGACGCTGCTCGTGCAGTCCGGCAAGCCGGTCGGGGTGTTCAACACCCACGAATGGGCGCCGCGGGTGCTGCTCGCGAACTCCAACCTGGTCGGTGACTGGGCCACCTGGGAGGAGTTTCGCCGCCTGGAGGCGCTCGGCCTGACCATGTACGGGCAGATGACCGCGGGCTCGTGGATCTACATCGGCAGCCAGGGCATCCTGCAGGGCACCTACGAGACGTTCGCGGCCGTCGGCGCCAAGCGGTTCGGCGGTTCGCTCGAGGGCACGATCCTGCTGACCGGTGGACTCGGCGGGATGGGCGGCGCGCAGCCGCTCGCAGCGACGATGGCCGGCGGGGTCGCGATCTGCGTCGAGGTCGATCCGTCGAGGATCGCGCGGCGGATCGAGCACGGATACCTGGACGTCGAGGCGAGTGATGTCGACGACGCTCTGCGACTCGCGGTCGAGGCCCGGGATGCCCGCCGCCCGCTGTCGATCGGCCTGCTCGGAAACAGCGCCGAGGTCGTGCCGCAACTGCTCGCCATGGGGGCGCCGATCGACGTCGTCACCGACCAGACCTCTGCTCACGACCCGCTGGCCTACCTGCCCGCGGGCGTCGCCTTCGAGGACTGGAAGGCCTACGCACGCGACAGGCCGGAGGAGTTCATCGCCCGGTCGCGCGAGTCGATGGCCCGCCACGTGGAGGCGATGGTCGGCTTCCAGGACGCCGGGGCGGAGGTCTTCGACTACGGCAACTCGATTCGCGCCGAGGCCAGGACGGGGGGCTGTGAGCGGGCGTTCGACTTCCCCGGCTTCGTGCCGGCCTACATCCGGCCGCTGTTCTGCGAGGGCAGAGGCCCCTTCCGCTGGGTGGCGCTATCGGGCGATCCGAAGGACATCGCCGCGACCGACCGGGCCGTGCTCGACCTGTTCGGTGAGAACGAGTCGCTGGCGCGCTGGATGCGCATGGCCTCGGAGAAGGTTCACTTCGAGGGCCTGCCGGCGCGCATCTGCTGGCTCGGATACGGCGAGCGCCACCAGGCGGGCCTGCGCTTCAACGAGCTCGTGGCGAGCGGCGAGATCAGCGCGCCGATCGTGATCGGCCGCGACCACCTCGACTGCGGGTCGGTGGCGTCGCCCTACCGCGAGACCGAGTCGATGCTCGACGGATCGGACGCGATCGCCGACTGGCCCTTGCTCAACGCGATGCTGAACACGGCCTCCGGGGCCTCGTGGGTGTCGATCCACCACGGCGGCGGCGTCGGCATCGGCCGCTCGATCCATGCCGGCCAGGTCACGGTCGCCGACGGGACGCCGCTGGCCGCACAGAAGCTCGAGCGGGTCCTGACCAACGACCCCGGCTCGGGTGTCATCCGCCACGTCGACGCCGGCTACGAGCGCGCGCAGGAGGTCGCGGGCGAGCAAGGAGTGCGGGTGCCGATGCTGGAGGCCGAGTGACGGCCTACTACGCGGACTACGCGTGGCTCGGCGGCGACCGCGTGGACGCCGCCGTGCAGATCGACGTCGACGGGGAGCGCATCGGGGATGTCCGCGCGGGCGCCGAGCCTTCGCCCGAGGCCACGCGCTTGGCCGGGGTGACCCTGCCGGGCCTCGCGAACGCGCACTCGCATGCGTTCCACCGCGCGCTGCGTGGGCGCACGCATCGATCCGGCGGCTCGTTCTGGACCTGGCGCGAGGACATGTACGCGGTCGCCGCCCGCCTCACCCCCGACTCCTACCACGCGCTGGCGCGCGCGACCTACGCGGAGATGGCGATGGCCGGTATCACCTGTGTTGGCGAGTTCCACTACCTGCACCACGACACCGGCGGCGTCCCCTACGACGACGCCAACGCCTTTGGGGAGGCGCTGATCGCTGCCGCTGCCGACGCCGGCATCCAGATCACGCTGCTGGACACCTGCTACCTGGCGGGTGGAATCGGACAAGAGCTCCAGGGTCCTCAGCTCCGCTTCGGCGACGCCGATGCGGAAGCGTGGGCCGAGCGAGCGTCGGACCTGCGCGGCACTCGACACGCCCGTCTGGGCGCCGCGATCCACTCGGTACGGGCCGTGCCCGCGGAGGCGCTCGAGACCGTGGTCGCCTGGGCCCACGAGCGCCGGGCGCCGCTGCACTTCCACCTGTCGGAGCAACGTGCCGAGAACGAGGCCTGCTTGGCCGCGCATGGGCGGAGCCCGACGGCCCTGCTCGAGGACCACGGCGTGCTCGGGGCGCGGTCCTGCGCGGTGCACGCCACGCACCTGAGCGAGGACGACATCGCTCTGCTCGGCGAATCGGCCACGACGATCTGCATGTGCCCGACGACCGAACGTGACCTGGCCGATGGGATCGGGCCCGCCAGAGCGCTCGGCGACGCCGGCTCGCCGCTGTCGCTCGGAAGCGACAGCAACGCGTTCGTGGACCCCTTCGAGGAGGCGCGGGCGGTAGAGCTCGATGAGCGGCTTGCCTCCGAGCGGCGCGGGCACTGGGACGCCGCCGATCTGCTGCGCGCCGCGACCGCGGGCGGCAACGCCACCCTCGGCTGGGCCGAAGGCGGGCGACTCGCGGTCGGCGCCCTCGCCGACTTCACGACGATTGGACTCGACTCGGTCCGCCTGGCCGGTGCCGCCCCCGCGACGCTCCTGGAGTCGCTGGTCTTCGCAGCCGGCGCCGCCGACGTGCGCGAGGTCGTCGTCGGCGGCCGGCACATCGTCACCGAGGGGCGCCACGAGCTGGTCGGCGAAGTCGCCGCCGAACTCGACTCCTCCATCCGGGCGGTGCTGGAATGAGCGACCTGCTGATCGACGGCATCGGGACGCTCGTCACGAACGACCCCTCGCTCGGCGAAGGACCGCTCGGGCTGATCTCCGATGCCGCGCTGGTCCTCGGCGATGGGGTCGTGAGGTGGGCGGGCGCGCGCGGGGCAATCCCGCAGGGGGCGGCCGGCGAGCGCATGGACGCCAGCGGGCGAGCGGTCATCCCCGGCTTTGTCGACAGCCATGGGCACCTCGTCTTCGCGGGCGACCGGACCGCCGAGTTCGCCGCCCGGATGGCAGGGGAGCCCTATACAGCGGGCGGCATCGCGACCACCGTAGCCGCCACCCGAGCTGCCACGTCGGAGTCGCTCAGCCGGAACATGGCGGGGCTGGTGGCCGAGGCGCTGCGCTCAGGCACGACGACCATCGAGTGCAAGTCCGGCTATGGGCTGACCGTCGAGCACGAGCGGCGCAGCCTCGAGGTCGCGTCCGAGCACACCGACGAGGTCACCTATATGGGCGCGCACGTCGTCGCCCCCGAGTACGCCGACCGCCCCGACGACTACGTCGGTCTCGTGTGCTCGGCGATGCTCGACGCCTGCGCCCCGCACGCCAAATGGGTCGACGTCTTCTGCGAGCGCGGAGCCTTCGACGGCGACCAGTCCAAGGCGGTCCTGAGCGCCGGCGTGGCTCGCGGGCTGCGGCCGCGTGTTCACGCCAACCAGCTCGGCCCGGGACCGGGGGTGCAGATCGCAGTCGAGTACGACGCCGCCTCGGCCGACCATGTCACCCACCTCAGCGACGCCGACGTCGAGGCGCTGGCCGGCAGCCGCACGGTGGCGACCCTACTTCCGGCTGTCGAGTTCTCCACCCGCTCGCCCTACCCCGACGCCCGGCGCCTGCTAGACGCCGGCGTGACGGTCGCCCTCGCCGCCGACTGCAACCCGGGCTCCAGCTTCACCACGAACATGCCTTTCTGCATCGCCGTGGCCGTCCGCGACATGGGAATGACGCCCGACGAGGCGGTCTGGGCCGCGACCCTGGGGGGCGCCCGCGCGTTGCGACGGCCAGACGTCGGCCACCTCGGCGTAGGCGCCCGCGCCGACGTCGTGCTGCTCGAGGCGCCCTCCCACGTGCACCTGTCCTACCGGCCCGGCGTGCCGCTGGTCGCCCGCGTCTGGCGCGGCGGGGCAGCCGCACCCTGATGGGCGTTCGCGCGATCACCACGGTCGGCGACCCCGTGTTGCGCGAGCGCGCCCGCGAGGTCACGCCCGACGAGCTGCGCTCCCCGCAGGTCCAGCAACTCATCGACGACATGATCGCGACCATGCGCGACGCGGGCGGCGCAGGTCTGGCCGCCAACCAGATCGGTGAGCTGGTGCGCATTGCCGTGGTCGAGGTCGACGACAACCCGCGCTACCCGTACAAGCCGCCGATCCCTCTGACGGTCATCGTGAACCCGGTCATCGAACCCCTGGACGGCGAGACCGCCGAGATCAACGAGGGCTGCCTGTCGGTCCCCGACCTGCGCGGGACCGTGGGGCGCCACCTTGCGGTCCGGGTCAGCTATCTCGACCGCGACGGAACGGAGCGCCAGGACGTGCGGCGCGGGCTGACCGCCGGCACCTTCCAGCACGAGGTCGACCACCTCGACGGCGTGCTCTTCCTCGACCGCGTGCGCGATCCCAAGACGCTCACCACCTGGGAGCAGTTCAACCGCCACCACCGGGAGGCGTTCCTCGCGCACGCGCGCGAGATCGTCGAGCGCACCGGGTCGTAACCGGGCTTTGCGTGGTTGTCGAGTTAGCGGTCGCTGGGACCGCTAAGTCGACAATGACTGCGGTTCCGGGGCTTTGGAGTCTTTGGGCCGCGGGTGCTGCGCTCCGCGGCGCGGGCGCTGGGCACCCACAAACGACGGGCTATAAGGGCGGGACGGGTTGCCGTGGGGCTCCCTTATCGCGGCTTTCTGGCGCGGTTGTCGAGTTAGCGGTCCCTGAGACCGCTAAGTCGACAATGGACGCAAGTTGCGGGGCTTTTCGAGTCCTTGGCCCCTAAGAGGGGCCTGATTCCTTGAAAATTCGCGGCGCGCCGCTAGCGCCCGAGCAGGGCGATCATCGCCGACTGCGCGAACTGCGGCGGGAACGTCATCACGGTCTCGCCGCGGTGGCGCTTGAGGAACTTCGCGGCCCATCGGGCGCCGCGCAGGTTGCGCGGAATTCCGCCCTTGATGAATAGGCCCTCGCGGGCCGCGGCGGCGCTGTCTTCGAGGAACTCCTGCAGGCCGAGCGCGGGAAGCACGAGCGTCCGCAGGCGCGCCGGCTGGTCGAGCGCCTCGATCGAATGCTTGGTCCCGGGCTTGACGATCTGGGCGCCGTCCTCGGAGACCACCACGCCGTCGAAGTCGCCGTTCTGGATCCGAGCCCGCCCCTCCACGACAGACCAGTGCTCCTCCTGGATCGGGTGAAAGTGCTTGGGAAGCTTGGCGCCGGGCTCGAACCAGGAGTCGACGATCAGGTTCTCGCCCTCGGTGGTGAAGGCGTAGGCCACGCCGTGTACGGGATCTTGGGCAGTGGGATGCACGCTCGCTCCTCTCGTTGTTACCGACGGGTAACATACTACCTGGAGTTACTCTCCGGTAACCATGGCAGCCGCACAGACCAAGCGAATCGCCGGCGACGAGCGGCGCGAGCTGATTGCGCTCGCGGCCGGCCGCCTGTTCGCGGCCCATGGCTACGCAGGGACACGGATGGAGGACGTGGCGGCGGCCGCGCACGTGACCAAGCCGATGGTCTACCGCCACTTCGCCTCCAAGAAGGACCTCTACATCGCGCTGCTCGCCCGCCACGAGAAGGACCTGCCCGGTTTCATCGAAGTGATGGCGGGCTCGTCCGCGGATCTCTCCGGCGATTCGCTCGTGCGCCCGATCCTCGAGGTCTGGCTGGACTACGTGCGGTCGAACTCACACGCATGGGCAATGTTGTTTCGCGACACCTCCGGCGATGACGAGATTCAGGCGTGTCGGCTGCAGGTGAGCCTGACCGCGCGGCGGGTGATGGCGGGCTTCATCGCCGAGCGCGCCGGCTCCCGGATGCCCGCCGACCAGGTCGAGCCCACGGCCGAGCTGCTGACCAGCGGGCTCGCCGGCCTGGCGCAGTGGTGGATCGACCGCCCCGAGGTACCGAAGTCCGTCGTGCTCGACGTGGCTGTGCGGATGAGCGCTCCGGCGGTGAGCTGATGGTGCCTGGCGCTCGATCAGGAAGTCGGAGGCGGGTCGCCCCCGGCGAAGGCCGGCTCGGCGTCCACCGGTGACACGGGCGCGCTCGGCCGCCTGTAGAGGGCGAGGCCTACCACCGCGGCGGCCACCGGGACGGAGCCCGCCAGCGCCAGCGTGGCGCGACCGCCGATAGCGGCGACCAGCAGGCCGCCGCCTGCCAGCGCGAACAGCTCCGCGCCGTTGCGCAGCCCGTTGTAGGCGGCGAACGCGCGCCCGTGCAGGCGATCCGGGACGCGCTGCTGTATGAGCGTCCGCGCCAGCACGTTCTTGGTGCCGTGCCCGAGCCCCCCGGTGAACCACATGGCGGCGCCGAAGCCAACCGCCAGCCAAACGGTGGGCAGGCCCAGCCCGGCGCCCTGAACCCCCACTGCGACGATCACGCCGAGACCCAGGGCCGTCGCCGGAATCCGCCGGGAGACGACGAGCGCGCCCGCCACCATGCCGCAGGTCCACGCCCCGAATAACAGCCCGTAGAGGGCGTCTGAGACCTGGAGGTCCTCCTTGATGAAGAACACCTCCGCGGTCGCCGACGCCGTCATGAACAACAGCGAGACGAAAACGACGCTCATCACCAGCCCGAGCGCACGGTCTCGAAAGAGGTAGACCACGCCGTCACGGGCTCGATCGGGCTCACCGTCCTCGGCCGCCGGCTGCGGCGGCCGGCGCGCACGGAGCAGGAGCGCGGCAACCGCCACGGCGACGAACGTCGCCGAGTTGACGAGCATGGCCACGTCGGTGCCGCCCAAGCCGGCCAGCACCCCGCCGATCGGCGGCCCGGCCGTCATTCCCGCGTAGCGTGCCGTCTCGACCCAGCCGTTGAGCTGCGTGAGGCGCTCGCGGTCGCCGCCGATAACCGGCACCAGCGAGAACTCGGCGGGCTGGGCGATCGCGAACCCGACGCCGAGCAAGGCGGCCAAGACCAGGATGGCGCCCACTGAGTCGAGTGCCAGCGCCAGGGCCGCGGCGACCGCGGCTTGGCAGAGCGACGCCACGCAGAGGACCGCGCGCGCCTCGGTGCGGTCGACCAGCAGGCCCGCCACCGGCGCCAGCAACACCACGGGCGCCCACAGCGCCACGAACAGCGCGGCGACCGCCAGGCCGGAGTCGGTCGTCTCCTGGAGATAAAGCGTCAGCGGAATCCAGAGCAGGAAATCGCCCAGCGCCGAGACTCCCACGGCACCGACGATCAGCCTGACGTCACGCTGTCGCGAGCCGCTCGCCCCCATCTGCACGCGCAGTATGAGCGAGACTTCGAGGATCAGGTCCGAAATCGCACAGGACGGCGCCGAGCGCCCGGACTATCGGCCCGTCG
>JBEVKF010000169.1:0-27078 GCA_040509755.1 Thermoleophilaceae bacterium
GCTGATGTTCCCTCCCGTTAGGAAGTGCGGATGATCATCACGCTGCAGGGAGCGTGGTGAGAGACCTTGTTCGGCACCGAGCCCAGCAGGAAGCGCTTGGCGCCGGTCATGCCCTTGTTGCCGACGACGATCAGGTCGGCGCGTTGCTCTTCGGCGACGTCGAGGATGGCATCGGCGGGGTCGCCCTCGCGCGCGTGAGTCTCCACCTCGACGCCGAGTTCACGCAGCACGACGGCCGCCTCCTCCAGCGTGGTGCTCACGTCCTCGCGTGGGCTCACCATCCACTGAAGGTCGCCCGGCGCCTGCTCGCGCTCCTCGCGCAGGCGGCTCTCGGACACGGGCTCGTAGGCGCTGACCAGGTGCACCTTCGCTCTCAGCCGTCCCGCGAGATCGGTGGCCTGGCGCACCGCCTCCTTGGCGGTTTCCGAGCCGTCGGTCCCAACCACCATCGAGTCGAACATCGCGGCGCATCATATGCCGCCACGCCTGTGGCGAGAGTGCACTGTCCGAAGTTCGGCTACCCACACAACAAATCACAGCTAGTGTTTTGGTCTGATGACCACACCAACAAGGTGCCTGGCGGTGGACGACCACCCCACGGTGCGTCAAGGCCTGGGTCACATGTTCGGCGACGCCGAGGACCTCGAGCTGGTCGGCCATGTTCAGACCGGCGAGGATGTCGTCGAAGCGGTCAAGCGGCTTCAGCCCACGGTCGTGATCATGGACGTGCGCCTTCCAGGTATCGACGGCATCTCGGCCGTCAAGCGGATAGCGGAGTCGTGTCCGGACGTGCAGATGGTGATGTTCTCCGCCTATGGCGACAAGCGCCTACTCTCGGACGCGATCGCCGCGGGAGCGCGCGGCTATGTGATGAAGGGCTCGCCGCCCGAAGACCTGCTCCGGGCGATCCGCACGGTCGTTACGGGCAAGCCGTTCGTGGACCCCTCGCTGTCCCCGGCGCTGCTCATGTCGCACATCGGCCCCGACGCTCCGTTGTCGGAGCGCGAGCGCGAGATCCTGCAGCTGCTGGCCGAGGGGCTGCACACCGAGGAGGTCGCGCGCCGCATCGGCCTGTCGACCGAGACCGTGAAGTCGGACACCAAGCGCGCGATCCTCAAGCTCGAAGCCGACACGCGGGTGCATGCGGTCGCGAACGCGCTGCGCCAGGCCATCATCGAATGAACCAGGGCTCCAGCTCGTGCCCGGCTCCGGTCAGGGGCTGAGCCGGTGGAGCTTCCCCGCTTCTGGATCGTCGTTCAGGTCCTGATCGTGATCTTCGTCTTGATCGGCGCGGTCATCGCGATCACGAAGCTGGTCTGAGCCGGCCGGCTCGACCTCCACGTCACGCGGCAGCGCTATGTCGGCGCGCGCCCGCCGTGCCTCTGCCTCTTCGACGGGCTTGACCCAGAACTCCTCGACGGAGATGACTATCAGCGACAGGATCGGCACGGCCACGAACAGGCCTACGAAGCCGAACAGCTGCCCGACCACAACCACGCCGATCGCGATCACCGCGGGATGCATGCGCGTGCGCTGCGCCATTACAACCGGGATCGTCACGTTGCTCTCGAGCTGCTGGACGAGCGTGTAGACGACGAGCACGAGGAGCGCGCGGCCAGGCGACTCCGTGAGCGCGAACAGCACCGGCGGAATGCCGCCCGCGATCGCACCGAAGTACGGCACGACGACGAGCAGCGCCGACAACACGGCGAAGAAGATCGCGAAGTCGAGCCCGATGATCGTCAGCCCGATGTAGAGCAGGACGAAGGTGACGATCATGTCGATCCCGACGCCCTCCATCCACCCGATCCAAGAGGCGCGCACCCGGTCGAGCACATGGCGGACGTGGTCGCGGCGGCGCGGCGGGAACAGGCTCACAAGGCCGCCGACCAGCGGCTCAGGCCGCACCGCCATGTAGTAGGCCGTGATCACGATTAGGACCAGCGCCGCGAGGATCCCGGCGACGTTGAGGCCGATCGAGGTGATCGGCCCGATCAGGCGCTCAGGGTCATCGGTCCAGTTCTCGACGAACTCCTGGACGCGGTCGCCCACCCGGCCGGGGTCCTCGCCGGTGGTGTCGGCATAGAGCGTCTCGAGGTCGTCGACCACGCGCGGGACGTCGTTGACGAAGTCATCGGATTGGGCGACGAACGGCGGAATCAGCAAGGCGATCAGCGCCGCGAGGACGAGTACGCCGCTCAGCAGAGCGGCCAGCGCCCCGAGGGGCCGGGGCAGCCCCTTGCGCTCCAGGCGCGTGGCGGCCGACGCCAGCGGGATGGCCACCACGATCGTGATCAGGATCGCGAGCAGAAGCGTGACGAGCTGGCGAAAGAGCAGCCCGAAAAGGAGCAGCCCCGCGGCGAGCAGGACCGCTCTGTAGGCGACGTGCGGACTGCGGTCTTCCGACACCGCCGCCTACCGTACTCCCCCGGTCAGCGCGAGCCCAGACGGCGGACGGGCGCCTCGCGGCGCCCGTCCGTCGCGCGTCTTGGCGCCGCGGCCGGGCTCAGGTGCGGCGCTCGAGGTCGGCCACATCCTGTGCCTTGTCCTCGACCCGAGCCTGCGCTTCGGCGAGCTTTTCCTTCTCCTCGCCCTTGCGCTCCTCGCGGCGACCCTCGGCTCGCATCGAGCCATCGCCGGTCAGATCCCCGGCCGCCTTCTTGGCACGTCCCGTGATCTTGTCAATGATGCTCACTGGGCCAGCTCCTTCGTCGACTGCGAGTCTCGGGTACCCCGGTGGGTGCTTGCGGAAACGCCCGCTCAAGAGGCGCCGGCGCGCCGCACGCCCTGCTTGGCCTGAAGGCCGTTTAAGAACAGCAGCAGGGTCTTGTTTGGCGGAGCGACGAAGCCGGTCTCGCTATGGGGCGCGTAGAGGCCCTCGTCTCCGGCGGCCTCGAGCCAGCCCGTGTGCTGGCGCGCTGTCAGCCCGACCAGCTGACGGCGATAAGCGTGACCCAGCAGCCCGGCGCGGCGCGCGCCCGAGGGGAGCAAGCCGGGCGCGGCGGTCAACTCGAGCCCGCGAGCGTCGGAAGCGCGAATGTCCACGGGCGCGACGGTGGGGTAGCCGTCGGCCGCGATATGGGCGAGCAGAACGTGCGGGGTCTTGCCGAGGCGCTTGGCGGCGCGCTCCATGTCCACCCGCGGACCGGTCCCCTTCTTGGGCGGGCGCTGCGGCTCGGGTGCCAGGCCTGGGTCGGGCAGGCCGTGCAACTCGCTCGGTCCCGCGCAGCGCAGGTCGGGCCAGATGGTCATGCGCTCGACATGCACCCGCACCGGGATGCGCACCATGTAGTACTCGCGCAGCCAGCGATCCCAGAACGGGCCGCTGCGGCCCTTGCCGAGATGGCGCTCGGCGTTGGCGCGTACCTCCTGGCGCTCGGCGGGCGTGGGCTGCTCGACCGGCTGCGCCCGGCCCTGCACCAGGACGTACTCGGGGCGATTCGAGAATCCATGCTCGCGCGCGTGGTACGCGAGCGCTACGCGCGGCTCGCGCTTGAGGCGCTCGAGCTTCTTCGCGAAGCCGAGCGACGTGGTGAAGCCCACGGTGCCGCGCTCGCGGTCTTTGAGCCCGACCGGGGCCACCGCCATCACAACCGCACCGCCGGCCGGGGTGGCGTAGCCGAGCGCCGCGGTCAGGTCCCCGCCGAGGATCTCATCGACGTGGTCGGGCCAGCTGACGGGCACGCGGCGATCATACGGCCCCGGCCCTTGCCCGGCCGCCGGTTCCAGGTCAGCCGTCCGGCTCCGCAACTAGCTTCGACGCGCATGAGGCTGATCGTGGCTCGCTGCGAGGTCGTCTACACCGGCCGGCTGACCGCCGTGCTGCCGGAGGCGCTGCGCCTGGTCATGGTCAAGTCGGACGGATCGGTGATGGTGCACGCCGATACCGGCGGCTTCAAACCGCAGAACTGGATGACGCCGCCGACCGTCATCGAAGAGGAGCCCGGGTCGATCGTGGTGCGAAAGAAGGCGGGCGCTAGCGAGGACCGGCTCGAGATCCGCATCGCCGAGGTGATCTCCGACGTGGCCCACGACATGGGTGAGGCGGCCGCGCTCGAAAAGGAGGGCGTGGAGCGCGAGCTGCAGGAGGCGCTCGCGGACTCCCCGCCCGAGGGGTTGCGGTTGCTGCGGCGCGAGTGGCCCACCGACGTCGGCCCCGTCGACCTGATGTGTCGCGACGAGCACGACGAGTTCGTCGCTGTCGAGATCAAGCGCGTGGGCACGATCGACGCGGTCGAGCAGCTCACCCGCTACCTCGAGCGCATCTGCACCGAGCCCGGCATGTCGCGCTGCCGGGGAGTGCTCGCGGCTCAGGTGATCAAGCCGCAGGCACGCGTGCTCGCCGAGTCGCGTGGAATCGCCTGCGTCGAGATCGACCTCGCGGTGCTGCGCGGACAGCGCGATCCGGATCTGACGCTGTTCGCCGCCTGATCGCCTAGCTGGCGATCGCCGGCGGCTCGACCCCGTGCGCGCGCATCCCCGCCTCGATCCGCTCGATAACGGTCTCCACCACCTTCACGCGCGCGTAGCGCTTGGAGTCGCCCTCCACCAGGTGCCAGGGCGCGGCCTCGTGGTCTGTGCCCGCGAACATGTCCTCGAGCGCCTCCTCGTAGTCGGCGCGGTGCGAGCGGTTGTGCCAGTCGTCGGGCGTCAGCTTCCACCTCTTGACCGGGTCGGCGCCACGCGACTCGAAGCGCTTGAGCTGCTCCTCGGCCGAGACGTGCAGGTAGAACTTGATCAGCACCATTCCGTCCGCCGCGTGCAGGCGCTCGAGGCCGACGATCTCGTCGTAGGCGCGCCCCCACTCCTCGGGGGTCGCAAAGCCCTCCACGCGCTCCACGAGCACCCGTCCGTACCACGAGCGGTCGAGCACCGTAAAGCCGCCCTTGCCCGGCAGCGCCGGCCAGAAGCGGCTCAGGTAGTGGTGACGCTTTTCGTCGGGGGTGGGTGCCGAATACGACGCCACCCGCACGTGCCGGAGGTCGAAGGGGCGCACGAGCCGCTTGATCGCGCCGCCCTTGCCGGAGGCGTCCCAGCCCTCGAACAGCACGCAGATTGGCGGGCCGAGCTCGTAGCCCTCGAGCTTTGCGCCGAGCGCCAGCCGCAGCACCTCGAGCCGCTCCCAGCCGGCCTCGAGCCGGGCCGCCTCCTCCTCCTTCGAGAGCTTGAGACTCAGGTCGAGCTCGTCGAGCCGTCCCATCAGCGCAGCGCCGCGTAGTCGTCCAGCACACCCTCGACCGCGGCGGGCGCGGCGTCGGCCGGCACGTAGAAGATGCAGCGGTCGACACCCGCCCAGGCGAGGCGCTCGATCGGGCCGGCATCGGGCGTGACGCCGAAGAAGGACACCTTGACGTGGCGCCCGGCACGCCCGCGCAGCTCCTCGATGCGCTCCTTGAGCTCCTCCACTCCTGCAACCCGGTTCGGGATCCATTCATCGCCATAGGCGAGCACGCGGTCGATCACCTTCGGCCCGCCACCGCCGACGAGGATCGGCGGGTGCGGCTGCTGGACCGGCTTGGGCCAGCACCAGATCGGGTCGAAGTCGACGTGCTCGCCGTGGTACTCGGCCTCCTCTGATGTCCAGATCGCCTTCATTGCCTCGACCCGCTCACGCAGCACCGAGAAGCGGCGCTTGGGATCGGTCCCATGGTTGCGGATCTCGTCGCGGTTCCAGCCCGCCCCCACCCCGAACTGGAAGCGCCCGCGCGAGAGCCGGTCGAGCGAGGCCACCTGCTTGGCCAGCACGATCGGATCGTGCTGGATCACAAGACAGACGCCGGTCCCGATCTTGATCCGCTCGGTGGTGGCGGCGGCGTATGCGAGCGCGACGAACGGGTCGTAGGAGTGGCGGTACTCCCTGGGCAGCTCGCCGCCGCGCGGGTACGGCGTCTCGCGGCCGACCGGGATGTGCGTGTGCTCGGTGAACCAGAGCGACTCAAAGCCCCGCTCCTCGACCAGCCGCGCCAGTGGGGCGGGCTCGATCGAGTAGTCGGTCGGGAAGATCGCTATGCCGTATTCCACCGGATCGGAAGGCTCTCCAAGCCATAGATGCCGTGCACCGAGCCGAGCTCGGGCTCGCCGTCAAGCCTCAGGCCGGGCATGCGCCGCGGCAGGAAGGTCAGCGCCTCCTGGAGCTCCGCGCGTGCCAGGTTCGCGCCCAGGCAATAGTGGACGCCGGCGCCGAAGGTGAGCGGCTTGGCGTCCCCGCGGTCGGCGGTGATGTCGAACTCGGCGGGCTCGCCGTCCACCCCGTCGCGGTTGGCGCTGAAGGCGCAGACCATCACCACCGTGCCCTCGGGGAACACCACGTCGCGGTATTCGACCGGCTCGTGAAGGAGGCGCGCGGTGAAGGGGGTGATCGGCTCGAAGCGCACCAGCTCCTCCACCGCGGCCGCAGCTCGCTCCGGCTCGTGCGCGAGCAGCTGCCACTGGTCCGGGTGGCCGGCGAACATGCGCAGGCCGTGGGCGAGCTGGGACTGCGTGGTGTCCACGCCGCCCACCAGCACGTTCAGCACCAGGTTCATGCACTCGACGTCCGAGAGCCGGTCGCCCTCCTGCTCGGCCGCGATCAGGGTCGAGATGAGATCGTCGGCGGGCTCGTCTCGGCGGCGCTCGATCAGCGCGGCGGCCCACTCATAGAACTCGGCGCAGGCGCGCTCGATCGAGTCGATCTCGTGCATCAGGCTGTGTGGGTCGAACTGGCGCTGGATCAGATTCGACCATTCGTAGAGCCTGGGTGCGTCCTCGAGCGGGGCGCCCATCACGGTGGCGATCGTCAGCGAGGGGTAGGGCTTGGCGAAAGCCGCGACGAAATCGCAGCGGTCTGCAGAGGCCAGCGGGTCCCACAGTCGCGCCAGGTACTCGCGCATGACCTGCCGCCAGCGATCCGCGGCGCGCGGTGTAAAGGCGGGATTGACGAGGTTGCGCAGCCTCCTGTGCTGGTCTCCGTTGACGTGGAGGATGTTGCGGCGCATCTCCTCGAGCAGCGGCCCCTCGCGCACCTCGAACATCTCGGCGATCTTCATTCCCGGAAAGGTGGCCGAGCGCGTGCGCAGGAAGTAGGACGCCGCCTCGCGGTCGAGGACGAAGAATCCGATTGGAGAGGTCGCAAGCCAGGAGCGCTCGGCGAGGTCGGCCATCACCTCGTGGAAGCGCTCGCCCTTGAGCTCGGGCCCGAGGTAGTCGAGCTCCGGCAGCTCCATGTCGGTGACGAGCGCCATTACGTTCGGGAACCGTAACCGAGCCTCGAGGCGCGAAGCGCCCGGGCGCAGCGGATGGCTAATCTCGATGGAGATGAGCTTCCTCTTCAAGAACAAGACCGAGATGCCCGACGCTCCGGACGCACTGCCGGGGCGTGACGCCCGCCCCTTCGAGGTGCCGGATACGCACTTCGTGCTAGGCACGCCGCTCCAACCGCCCTTCCCGGCCGACACCGAGCAGGTGATCGTGGGCATGGGCTGCTTCTGGGGAGCGGAGAAGGCCTACTGGGAGGCGCCCGGCATGTACACAACGGCCGTCGGCTACGCGGCCGGCCATACCCCCCACCCGACCTACCGGGAGGTGTGCAGCGGGCGCACCGGCCACAACGAGGTCGTGCTCGCGGTCTTCTGGCCCGAGCAGATCTCCTTCGAGGAGATCCTGCGGCTCTTCTGGGAGGGCCATGATCCCACCCAGGGGATGCGTCAGGGCAACGACGTCGGCAGCCAGTACCGATCGGGGATCTATGTGACCAGCGACTCGCAGCGCGCCGCGGCGGAGGCGTCGCGGACCGCCTACGCCGAGCAGCTCGCCGCCGCCGGCTACGGCGAGATCACCACGGAGATCCTCGACGCCCCGGAGCTCTTCTACGCCGAGGACTACCACCAGCAGTATCTGGCCAAGAACCCCGCCGGCTACTGCGGCATGGGCGGGACCGGGGTCGCTTGCCCGGTCGGGCTGGCCCGGCCCCAGACGACTAGCTGAGCAGGGTCGCCATCGTCTTCAGGCGCTCGTCGGCCTCGTCGGGCCAGCGCTTCACGTCCGCGGGCCACCATGCCCAGTCGTCATGCTCGTGGTCGGGCACGGGCGTGGCCGAATCGGGCACGGTGGCCATCCCCACGAGCATCGCCATGCCGCCCGCCAAGGCGACGAGCGCCTCGATGCTCACCCGATCGGCGGTCAGCTGCCACTCCTCGTGCAGCTCGCGAGTGAGGGTTCCCGCCGGGCTCTCGCCGAGGTCGACCGCGCCGCCGGCGCCGAGCGCCCAGCGGTTCGCCCAGGTCGAGACCCAGCCGGCGCGCCGTCCCGCCAGCCAGCGGCCGTCCCTCGCGCGGACCACGCACAGCGCCGTCAGGCTGTCGCACGCGTTGCCCTCGACGAGACGCAGGGCCCAGCGCGAGGGCTGGAGGTCGAGCACCAGCCGGTCGCTGTCCTCGCGCCATCCCGCAAGCCGCGTAGCCATCCCGTCGTGAGCGGGAGAGCCGCGCTCGCGCAGTCCGCGAACGGCCGCGTCGGCCAGCCGGTGCAGATCTCCGGGCGGGTCGTAGGCCTCGTCGAGCCAGCGCGCTTCGATCTGCTCCGTGGTCCACGGGCCGCGCGCGAGGATGCCGGAACGGGTCGCGGTCACGCCCCCAGCCTAGACCGCGCTCGTTTCACCGCCCGCGAGTATTCAGACCGCGCTCAGCTCTTGCGCGTCGGCCTCGCGCTCGAGCCCGTCCAGCACAACCATGAAGGCCGCGACCACGCGTGGGTCGAACTGCGTGCCCGCGCAGCCCAGCAGCTCCGCCCGAGCGGCTCGGCTGCCTACGCCGGCGCGGTAGACGCGGTCGGTCGTCATCGCTTCGAAGGCGTCGGCCACCGCCAGGATCTTTGCCTCGATCGGGATCGCCTTGTCGCTGACCCCCGCCGGGTAACCCAGGCCGTCCGGCCGCTCGTGGTGAGCAAGCACCCAAGAGCGCAGGTCCTCGAGACCGCGCCCGCTCAGCACCTGAGCCCCGATCTCCGGGTGGGTGCGGATCTTCGCCAGCTCCGAGCGCCCGAGCTTGCCCGGCTTCTGCAGGATGGCGTCGGGCAGCCCGATCTTGCCGATGTCGTGGAGCACACCGGCGATCTCCACTCGCTTGACGCGCTCCGGGGGTAGCTCGAGTCGCATGGCTATGAGCCCGCAGTAGCGCCCCACCGTGCGCGAGTGGGCGGCGGTGCCGCGGTCGCGCAGGTCGAGCGCCTCGGCAAGCGAGAGCAGCGTGGCGAGGTGCGTCTCGTCGACCCCGCGACCGCCCGCCTCCGGCGCGAAGATCGCCGAGATCTCGCGGTTGAAGATCACCGAGCGGTTGCGACCGAGCGCCTTGGCCGCGTAGAGCGCCTGGTCGGCGGACTCGAGCACGGAGTCGGCGCTGCGGCCGTGGGCCGGATAGGTGGCGATGCCGAAGCTGAAGGTGAGTGGCACGGCGTCGCCGGCGAAGTCGCGCTCGACCGCGGAGCGCAGGCGCTCGGCCACCAGGTAGGACTCGTGCTCGGAGGCGCCCGGCAGCAGCAGCGTGAACTCCTCCCCTCCGGTGCGGGCGATCGAGTCGCCGGTGCGTCGGAGGGTGGCGAGGATCCGCCCGATCCGCAT
This sequence comes from Thermoleophilaceae bacterium, assembly GCA_040509755.1. Taxonomy (GTDB): domain Bacteria; phylum Actinomycetota; class Thermoleophilia; order Solirubrobacterales; family Thermoleophilaceae; genus JACVRW01. The sequence continues at coordinate 9,593 of JBEVKF010000169.1, forward strand.
GAGCGCGTCGTCGCCGGCGCGGTGGCCCAGCTCGTCGTTGACGGCCTTGAAGTGGTCGAGGTCGCCGATGACGATGCTGAGCATGGTTTCCGAGCGCAGCGCGCGCTCGATCTCGACCTCGATCTCCCCCTCCAGCGCCAGCCTGTTCTTTAGCCCTGTCAGGGTGTCTGTGCGCGCCGCCTCCAGAAGGCTCTGAACGAGCTGGCTCACACCGTCGCGCACGCCGCGCACGAGCGCGGCGGCTGTGAAGAGGACGGCCACGAGCGTGAGCCAGCTGCCCATCACGTCGTCCGCGGGGACCGAAGCGAGCAGCACGGCGAGATAGGCGCCGCTCATCAGCGCCAGCTGGGCAGCGGCCTGGCGAGCGGTGAAGAAATAGGCGGCGTACAGGGCAAGCCAGCCGTACAGCATCTCGCTGGAGAGCGAAGGCCCGTCGGCCGACTGGAGCACGTGAAGCGATACCAGCAACGTCCCGCAGGTGGCTGCGATTTGGAGCGCGGCAGGGCCGACTCGCTTTTGCGTGAGGTGGAGCACCAGTGCGCAGAGCGCGCAGGCCGCGGGAATCACAAAGCGCGCCGGCAGCGGCTCGTTGGCGTGAGGAATCAGCGCCAATACGAAGAGGATCAGCGCTTCGCTCGCAAAGATGCCGCTGGCCACGCGCGCGGCAAACCGGGCGCTCGGCTCCACTGGAGGGATGACAGGTGCGAGCTGCGCCTCCCGCTGGGTCGCCGGGGGCTGCATGTCACCCTTTTCGGGCACATCGCGGCCCCGCGTGAGCGTTTTGCCGGCCTATGGCCGGATCTTCTAGTGAACCGGGGCTAAGCGCCGAGCTCGTCGCGCAGCGCGCCGAGCTGCTCGCGAAGGGCCGCAACCTCGCCTTCCAGGCGCTCGATCCGGCTTTCTAGACCGTCGACCGGCTGCGGAGTGGGTTGGGCGGCCGGCCGGGGCGGCTGGGGTGACTGGGCGGCCTCCTGGACGGGCTGGGCCTCCTCGCCCGCCGCCAGCAGGTGCTGGTAGCGCTGGCCGCGCTCGCCCGGGCGGCGCGGCAGGCGCGTCGCCAGCCGGCGCTCGAGCAGCTCCTCGAGCGTCCGCTCGAGCTCCTCGTTCGAATCGAAGCGGTGGATGCGCTCGGTGCGCTGGCGCAGCTCGCCGGGTGTCTGGGCCCCGCGCAGCATCAGCACTGTGATCAGCGCAAGCTGTGGGTCGCTCAGCCCGAGCGCCTGGCCGAGCAGGTGCTTGTACTTGACCGAGCGGGCGGTCGACCAGCTGGCCAGCGTGGCCCACTTTCGGTTGGTCAGCCGGTCGAGCGCGGCGCGGACCGTGGCCTCGTCCCAATCGACCACCGGATCGCGATTGGTCGACTGGTTGCACGCGAGGCGAAGCGAGTTGAGCGTGAGCGGGTACTGGTCGGGGGTCGTGCGCTGCTTCTCCACGAGACAGGCGACCACGCGGATCTCGACGGCGTCCGGTTCCACGGGGCCGAAAGCTTAGGCCCGGCCCGCCGCGCTTGACATCCTGGGGAGGTGGGCGTCTACGCGCGCATCCTCCGCACCCCGGGCGTGGCCGTCGTCGTGCTCGGGACTCTGATCGGCCGCATGCCAATCGGGATCAGCGGCCTTGCGATCCTGCTCTTCGTCCGCGACATCACCGGTTCGTTTGCCTCCGCGGGCCTGTGCGCCGGGGCGCTCGCACTCGGCAGCGCGGCCGGCGCCCCGTTCCAGGGGCGCCTGATCGACCGCCGCGGTGTCGCGATGCTGCTACCGCTCGCGGGATTCCATGCCGCCGGATTGGTGGTGGTATGGGCGGCGGGCGAGGCCGGGGCCACGACTGCACTGCTCGCGGCCGCGGCGCTGGTGACCGGAATCACCACGCCGCCGGTGTCCTCGGTCCTGCGCTCGCGCTGGCCGTCGCTGCTCGCCGAGCGGCCGGAGCTGCTCGCGGGGGCGTTCGCGCTCGACTCGGTGATGATCGAGTTGATCTTCGTGACCGGGCCGCTCATCACGACAATCGTTGTGGCCACCGTCGGCGCCTCGTACGCGCTGATCGTCTCAGCCGCGTGCGCGCTCGGCGGCACCCTGGTGCTGCTCGCCGGCCTGCGCGGACGGCCCGGCCCGCAGCGCACCGCTGAAGGAACCAGCGCCTTCGGTCTCGGCGCGCTGGCCTCCCCCGGCCTGCGCACGCTCGTGTTCGCAAGCCTGCCGGTGGGGTTCACGCTGGGCACGCTCGAGGTCGTCCTCCCGGCCTTCAGCGCGGCCGAGGGCAGCGCCGAGCTGGCCGGCGTCCTACTGGCGGTCTGGTCCGGAGCGAGCGCCGCGGCAGGGCTGGTCTGGGGGGCGCGCGGCAGCCGGCGCACGCTGCTCGAAGCGCACCTGCGCTTTGCCTGGCTGCTGCCGGTGGCCGTGGCGCCGCTGCTGCTGGCGACCTCTCCCGCCACCATGGCCCTGCTCGTGATCTTCGCGGGCCTGCCCATCGCTCCGCTGATCGCATCGCGCAACCAGCTGGTCGACCGGGTGGCCCTGCCGGGCACGGCGACCGAAGCGTTCACGTGGCCGCTGACGGCGCTCGTGGGAGGGGTGGCGATAGGGGCGGCGACCGCGGGCCTGATCATCGACGCGAGCTCGTGGAGCGGCGGGGTGCTCGCCGCCATCGCGGTGGGCGTGGCGGGCGCAGCGGTGGTGATGGCAAGGCGCCAGACGCTGATCCAGCCCGTAGAGTCCCGCGCATGGGTGTGATCAAGGGTGACCGCAGCGTCGAGATCCAAGCGCCTATCGAGCGCTGCTACGAGATCGCCGCCGACATCGCGAACGCGGTCGAGTGGCAGGGATCACTCAAGGACGTCGAGGTCCTCGAGCGCGACGGCGAGCGACGGGCATTGGTCGTGGAGACCAAGTCCGACGCGAAGGTGAAGACCGTGCGGGCCGTGCTGCGCTTCACGTATGACCCGCCAGCGGCGATCCACTGGGAGCAGGAGAAGGGCGACGCGAAATCCCTCCACGGCTCCTGGTCATTCGAAGATCTCGGCGAGGGGCGCACGCGCGCCACCTACGCCCTCGAGTCCGACCCCGGGCGCATCCTGGGGATGCTGCTGCGCGGTCCGGCCGAGGCCAAGGTGCGCGACTTCCTGGTGGGCGGGGCCGCGGACGGACTCAAGGAGAAGGCCGAGAGCTAACCGGCGCGGCGGGCCGCCTCGACGTCGGGATGTGACTCGATGCGAACGACCTTGCCATCGCGCAGTTCGAGGACGCTCGCGGCCCGCTGCTCGACCTCGATCCCGCTTGTCGTTCCGCGCCCGGTCAGCCGCAGTGCCGCGATCACCCGGTCGCCCTCGTCGATCAGCTCCAGCGGCTCGAAGCGCACGTCGTCGAGCTGGCCGTCGAAGCCGGCGAAGTAGCGCCGCACCCCCTCGTGCCCCTGGTAGGTGTCGGGCTCGGCGGACATCGAGGGCGGGACGACGACCACGAGGTCCTCGGACATCAGCTCGAGTGCCGCTTCGATGCTGCCTGAGGCGAACCTGTCGAACAGGCTCCGCACCACATCGACGTTGGACGCGACCATCGGGTTGACGTTACCCTCGCTCGACCGCGCATGCCCGAGCTCGGCAATCAGCTCCTTGACCTCGTACTTGGTCTCGCACTCATCTTCCTGGTGCTGAGCCTGCTGTGTTCACTGCTTCAGGAGATCCTCGCCACCTCGTTCTCATGGCGAGCCCGCTTCCTGGAGCGCGGCATCCGGAGCATGCTCGACGGCGACGACACCACGGCCGGTCCCCTCTCTCAGGCCGTCACGGACAGCCCGTTCGTGCGGGAGAAGCTGCGCAAACGGCGGCTGCTCTGGCCCGGGCTGCGGGTTCCCGCGTACCTGCCGAGCACGACGTTCGCGCGCGCCTTGATCGAGACCGCGCGCTCCGGGCGCTGGCCCAAGGAGCTACCCGACGACGTGGAGCGCAAGCTCAGTGAGCTGATGCAGGAGGCAGATGGGGACCTTCAAAAGCTCAAGGACAGCCTGCAGGACTGGTACGACGCGACGATGCAGCGGGTCTCGGCCTGGTACAAGCGCCGGGCGCGGATCTGGCTGTTCATCTTCGGCGTGATCGTGGCCGGCGTGGCCAACGCCGACCTCGTCGACGTAACGGAGCGGCTGTGGCGCGACGATGCCGTGCGCACGGCGGTGGCCAGGCAGGCCGACCGAGTGGCCGACGCGCAGTCCGTCGATCAGATCCGTCAGGACATCCGGGCAGAGATCGAGAGGACCGGGGACACGCTTGCCGGGATCAAGCAGTTCGAGCTCCCGGTGGGCTGGAACGCGGCCAACGGTGAGTGGTCGGGCCTGACCCTCGGCTCGACCGGGCCCGGCGAGGAGAGCGCCTGGACCTGGCTCCTGGGGGTCCTGCTCACGGCCGCCGCGCTGTCCTTCGGCGCCCCGTTCTGGTTCGACATCCTGAGCCGGGCGACGCGCGTCAGAGGAGGTCGGCCTCCGCCGCGCCAGTGACGGGCGGTCCTGACCGGAGGATGATCGTGGTCTCGGTGTCGGCGGCGCCGAGGCGCAAGCGCAGGGCCCGCAGCAGGGCATCGAGCTCGGCGGTATCGCGGCAGGCCACGCGGAGCTGGTAGTCGGGCGCGCCGGTCAGGTGCAGCACCTCGATGACCGGGTCGAGCCGGTCCGCGGCCGTCGCGAATTCGTCGGAGTCGGTGCCGGACGAGACCGTGACACCGACGAGCGCCTCGAGGCGCCGCCCGCCCGCCGCCGGGTCGACGAGCGCGGCAAAGCGGGTGATGATCCCGGCCCGGCGCAGCCGGCGCACCCGGTCGGCCGCGGCGTTGGCGCTCAGGCCCACCCGCGCCCCCAGGTCGCGCCAGGACAGGCGCCCGTCGGCTCTGAGCAGGCTGACGATCTCACTGTCTACTGCGTCCATGGCGGCGATTATCGCAGTTTGCATCGGCTATAGCTTGCGTTAACGCGGTCGCGCCGCTACCCAGAAGGCATGGAGCCGAGCGCCGCTTTATTGGCCGGCCTGGTCGCCGGCCTGGCGATCGCCGCGCAGGTCGGCGCGGTGAGCCTGCTGCTGGTGGAAAACGCGATCGTCGCGGCGCCGCGGGCGGCCGTCGCCGCCGGGCTGGGCGTGGCCACCGCCGACCTGGCTTTCGCGGTGATCGCCGCGGTCACCGGCGGCGCGGCGGGCGCGGCGCTGTCGAGCCACGAAGCCGAGATACGGATCGCCGCCGCGGTGGTGCTGGCGGCGATCGCGGTTCATGGCCTGCTGGCACTGGGGGGAGAGGGGGATGACGAGGCTGCCGCTGCCGCCGGCACGGCGGTCGCGGCAGACCGTCGAGACCGGGCTCGAGTCCACTACGCGCGCTTCCTGGCGATCACCGGCGCGAACCCGCTGACGATCGCGTCCTTTGCCGCGGTGGCGGCCTCGCTGTCGCTCGCGGGACCGGCCGCGGCCATCGCTTTCGCGGCCGGCGTGGGCGGTGCCTCGGCGGCCTGGCACCTGATGCTGACCCTCGCCGCAGGCCACGCGGGCCGCCTGATCACGCCGCGCGTGCGCCACGCCCTCGCCGTGGGCGGGCGCGTCGCAGTGCTCGGCATCGCGGTCCACCTGGCGCTCGCGGTCTAGGCATCTGACCCCTCAACGATGTGCTATCGATCGCGGCCCGTGAGCGCCTCCACCAAGATCGCCAGCGCCGGGCTGCTCGCGATCGGCGGCCTCCACGTGGTCTGGTCGACCGGGTCGTCATGGCCGATGAAGGACAGGCGCTTGCTGTCCGACGCGGTGGTCGGCAGCAAGGACGACGTGCCCCCCTCGCCCGCGGCGTGCCTGGCCGTGGCAGGGCTGCTCGGGACCGCCGCCACGCTCGTCGACGGCCGGCCGCGGGCGCTGCCGGCGATCAGCCGCCTCGGAGCGACCGGGGTGGTCGCGGTGCTCGCCACCCGCGGCGCGCTCGGACTCGCCGGGCGCACAGACGTGCTCTCACCGGGCTCGGTCTCGGACAACTTCAGGCGGCTGGACCGGCGCGTCTACTCGCCGCTGTGCCTCACGCTGGCCGCTCTGTCGCTGCCTGCGGCATTTCGAGACAGGCCCTAGCTGCTGACCTTGTCTTCCCCTCAGACGCTGCGCCAGGCGGACGGGTATTGCACGGTGCCTTGAAGGTCCCTCTCGTAGGCGGGAAGCGGGAGGGCCATCCAGGCCTCGTCCGGCGCCTCGTACGGGGTTCCGATCCCGAGACTCCGGGCCATCCGAAACCCGAAACGCGGGTAGTACTCCGGGTGACCGAGGACCACGACGAGCGGGTACTTCGTGCGCCTCGCACGCTCCAGACCGTCCTGGATGAGTGCCGTGCCGACTCCTCCGCGCTGGCGGTCGGGTGCCACCGCCATGGGTCCGAGCGAGAGCAGCTGAGGGCCGGAATCAAGCTGGACGAGGCTGAACAGCGCATGCCCGACGATCCCGGTCTCGTCGTCTGCCACAAGGGAAAGCTCGGGCACCCAGGCCCGCGAGCCGCGAAGTGCGTCGACGAGGTCGGCCTCTTCAGGGCTGCCGAAGGCAAGCTCGTTCACGCGGCGAATGGCGTCGCGGTCGGCGTGTGCTTCGGGACGGATGCGAATGCGTGAGAAGTACCCGTATTCATCACCGGCCACGCGATCTATGCTGCCGGCGTGAATTCCACCCCCCGGCGCTGGGCCACCTTCGACTGCTACGGGACGCTGGTCGACTGGAATGCCGGTATCCGAGCGGAGCTCGGGCGCCTCCTTGGGGGTGCGCGGGCGGACGAGCTGCTGGAGCGTTACCACGACATCGAGCCGCGTATCCAAAGCGAGCGCCCCGAGGCGAGCTACCGCGAGGTGATGGCCCTGGCGCTCGCAGAGCTGGCCGCCGACTCCGGCGCGGAGCTGCCGGACGATGAGCGCGACGCCCTCGGCCGCTCGCTACCGAACTGGCCGGTGTTCGCCGACACGACGGAGGCGCTGGCCGAGGCCCACGAGCGCGGTTGGACGCTCGTTGCGCTCTCAAACAGCGACCGCGACCTGATCGAGGCCTCGATGCACGAGATTGGGGTCCAGTTCGACAGCGCGATCGTGGCTTCGGAGATCGGCTCCTACAAGCCTGCGCACGGTCACTGGCGCGCCTTCTATGAGTCCACGGGCGCCGATCGAGACCGCCACGTGCACGTCGCGGAGAGCCACTTCCACGACATCGTGCCCGCGAACGAGCTCGGCATCCCGTCGGTCTGGATCAATCGCCGCGGCGAACAGCGCGAGCCCGCGCCCACCCGGGAGCTGTCGAGCCTCAGCGGCCTGGCGGACGTGCTCGATGAGCTCGTCCCACTGCCCTAGAAGCGCCGCCGGGCAACTATTCGTAGAACGTCGCCAGCACCGCGGGGGCAGCGTCGTGCGGTGCCCCCGTTTGGTAGCGCGGCGCAATCGCCGAGCGCCCAGATGTTGGCGGCGCCGACCACGCGGAGGGTCTCGTCGACACGGATCCGCCCTTCGGCGTCGTGCGGCAGCCCGAGCCGCGCCGCGCCACGAGAGAAGGGCCCGAAGGCCACGATGAGCTGGGCGTAGGCGATCGCCAGGCGGCCCGTCTTGGATTCGACACCCACCACGCGACGCTGAGGATCGAGTTCGATGGCCCAGCCGGACACGAGCTCGGCGTTCGGCCAAGCGTTCGACCGGGGCGCCGGGGCGGGCTCGACCATCGTGACCCCGCTGTGGCGAAGCGCATGGGCCACGTGGCCCCCGGCGAAGCCGCCGCCGAGTACCAACACGCCGCTACGGGCCACTCGGCGTGTCGGAGCCAACGTCATGCGGCGAGGCTAGGTTGCGCCGGCCCCCGTCGCATCGGGTGACCTCCTAGTCCTCGGCGGTCGCGCGAGTGTCAATACGATCCGCGGGATGCTGGTGGGTCGAGACGCTGAGCGGCGCAGGCTCGACGCGCTTTTGCAGAGCGCGCGAGACGCTCGCAGCGCGGTCCTCGTCATACGCGGCGATCCCGGAATCGGCAAGACGGCGCTGCTCGAATACGCCGCCGAGCAGGCGAAGGATATGAACGTGCTGCGCTGCGTCGGGATCGAGGCTGAGCATGAGCTGCCGTTCGCAGGGATGCACCAACTCGTGCGTCCCTGCCTGGGTCTGCTCGACCGCCTCCCGAAACCGCAGCGGGACGCGTTGCGAGGAGCGCTGGGGCTGAGCGAGGACCGAGTTGAAGACCGCTTCCTCGTCTCGCTTGGGCTGTTGAGCCTGCTGGCAGAGGCGTGCGAGGAGGGTCCGGTGCTGTGCTGCGTCGACGATGCCCAGTGGCTCGACCGTCCTTCGGCCGAAGCGCTCGCCTTTGCCGCGCGCCGCTTCGAGGCAGAACCGATCGCGGTCCTGCTCGCCGTCCGCGAAGGCGAGTTGAGAAGGTTCGAGCCAAACGGCCTGCCGGAGCTCGAGCTTCTGGGCCTCGACGCTGAAGACTCCCGGGCGCTGCTGTGCGCGCGCTTTGACCGGGGAGCCTCGCCTGCAGTGCTCGACATGCTTCTGACCGCCGGCGCCGGCAATCCACTCGCGCTCTTGGAGCTGCCCGCGGCGCTCAGCTCGGCGCAGCTGCAGGGGATCGAGCCCATCCTCGGCCCACCGCCGGTTCGCCCTGCCGTCGAGGAGGCATTCAGGACACGAGTCGAGGCCCTCTCAGAGCCGACCGCACGCGTCTTGCTAATCGCGTCGGCGGACGAGACCGGCGATCTCGCGGCGATTCGACGAGCGGCCGAGCAGCTCGGGTTGGACGCCACCGTTGAGCTCGAGGCGGCCGAGCATGCGCGCCTCGTGCAGCTGAACGGGACCGTTGCCTTCCGCCATCCGCTCGTACGCTCCGCGGTCTACCGCTCGGCGGGTCGCAGCGAGCGCAAGGCCGTTCACGAGGCCCTCGCGGCCGCGGTCAGCGACCCCGTCCTGGCGGCCTGGCACCGAGCGCTGGTGGCCGACGGGACCGACGAGGCGATCGCGGCGGAGCTTGAGGAAGCAGCCGTTCAATCCGTGGCACGCGGCGCACATGCCACCGCGTCCGCGGCGTTCGAGCGCGCCGCGGACCTCAGCGAAAACGACGCGTCCAAGGGCCACCGCCTCCAACGCGCCGCACAGGCCTCCGTCGACGCCGGACGTCCGGAGGCCGCCCTCGCCCTCGCAGAGCGCGCGCGGCCTCTGGTCCAGAGCATTCTGGACGAGGCGAGCCTCAATTTCGTGCGTTCCGCGGTGGTGGGCCGGCGTGGGTCGCCAGAAGAGACGTACGCGCTGGTCTCGGACGCTGCTGAGAAGCTCGCCGAGTCCGAGGCCGCGATGGCGCTCGAGGTCGTGCTCTGGTCATGGCCGGCCGGATTCCAGGGGGGCTGGGGAGAGCGCGTTCTCGAAGAGGCGATCGAACGAGTGGACCGCATCGGCCCGGAGGGCGACACGAAGCGATTCGCCGGCCGCTTCCTGGAGGGGGCTCAAGCGCTCGTGGCGGGTGACATGGACGTTGCGCGCCTGAGCTTCGATGCCGCCAGCGAGATCGCCGAGCGGGTCGACTCCGATTCGCGCACGCATTTCGGCACAGGGCCGCTGCTGTTCCTCAGCGGGTTCTGGCGCCTCAGCACCGGCGACCTGTCGCGCGCACGACAGCTGCTGCTCGAGACCCTCGCCAAGCACCGTGCGCATGGCGGCATCTCCGTTCTTGCCGGGACGCTTCCGCTCTGTGCCTTCGTGGAGATCACGGCGCGGCGGCCTACTGCTGCGGCGACGCTCGTCGCCGAGGGTCTGGAGATCGCCGAGGAGCTCGGCTTCGACAACGACACGGCCGCTCTGCTCGCGATCAAGGCGCGAGTGGCGGCGTTGCAGGGGCGCGAGGACGAGTGCCGCCAGTGCGTGGAGGCGGCGCTGACGCACGGCATAGCCAATGGGCTCGGCTGGGCGACCACCATTGCCAGGCTGGCGCTCGCCGAGCTTGAGCTGGGCCTGGGGGATTCTCACAAGGCGCTCGAGCACTTCGAACAGCTCAACCCGACGATGTTCCCGGCGCAGGCCCTGCTCGCCACGCCGGACCTGGTGGACGCGGCGCTGCGGGCTGGTGAGCCCGAACGGGCCCGGGCTCCGCTTGAGCGCTTCGCCGCGTGGGCGCCGGTTAGCCGGGAGCCGCTCGTGGCGGGGATGCTCGCGCGCTGCCGCGGGATGATGTCTGAGGACCCGGGCGAAGCTAAGCGCCTGTTCACCGAAGGCCTGGCGTCCCACGCCGGCGATGTACCGTCGTTCGAATCCGCCCGAACCCAGCTCGCCTACGGCGAGCGGCTGCGCCGCGACCGGCACCGGGTCGAGGCGCGCGCGCAGCTGCGCCCCGCGCTCGAGGTATTCGAGGGCGTCGGTGCCCGACTCTGGGCCGAGCGGGCTCGCGGAGAGCTGAACGCAACCGGGGAGACCGCGCGCAAGCGAGACGACAGCACGCGCGACGACCTCACCCCTCAGGAGCTCCGCATCGCTCAACTCGTGGCCGGCGGCGCCACCAACCGCGACGTCGCGGCCCAGTTGTTCGTAAGCCCCAAGACGGTCGAGTACCACCTCCACAAGGTGTTCCTCAAGCTGGGCGTGAAGTCGCGCATCGAGTTGGTGAGCACCTCACTCTGAAAGGAGCGGCAATGATCATCACCACCATGAATGACCTGCCGGGCTACCGCATCGACGAGGTGCTCGGCGAGGTGTTCGGACTCACCGTCCGCTCGCGGAACATCGGCTCGCAGATCGGCGCGTCGTTCAAGTCGCTCGTCGGCGGAGAGCTCAAGGGGATGACGCGGATGCTGGCCGAGGGGCGTGAGCATGCCACCCAGCGCCTGGTCGAGGAGGCCGAGGGTAAGGGGGCGGACGCGGTCATCGCGTTCCGCTTCGACACCTCGGAGCTCGGAAGCACCTGGACCGAGATCTGCGCCTATGGGACGGCGGTGCGGACGACGCGGGCGGCCTGAGCACCCGGCGCTCGCTGGACGACCAGCGCCGCGGCCACCGCGAAGCACACGAGGCCGAAGGGGCCGAATGGCGGCGCGTGAACGCAGACGACCGCCGACAGTCCGAGCAAGACCGTGACGGCAAGCGAGGCGCCCAGGCGGTGATAGGCGACGGCGGCCGCGATGGCCGCGACGATCCACGCCACCGTTCCAAGCCCAATGAGCAGGTCGCTGGCGATGAAGTCGTCCCAAAGCCCCTGGGCGGCGTTGGCTGCCGCGGGGCGCTGATCCGCCCCGACGTCGTTGGCGTGCTGGACGAGCGCTCCGGTCGCCACCCCCAACAGCGCCTCTCCGGCCCCGTAGAAGAGCACGAAAGGCCCGATCGCCAGCCGGCTGATGCGAGCAGCTGTTCCCGGCAGATCGCGGACGAGTAGCCAGAGCGCAACGCCCATCAGCCCGATGAACACCAGGGTGCCGACGTGCACGAGCATCCAGGTGTCGGCCTCGTCGCGCAGGCTCGCGTAGACGCCGTCGGCGCCGGGACCGGCCCCGTGGAACACCAACAGCACCGCCCAGGCGAGCGGGACCGCGATCAGGAAGGCAATCAGTGGGCGGGTGTACTGGCCGGATTCATGCGTCTGGGTGTTCATCGCTGTTCCTTTCGGAGGTTGTCGTCAAAGAAGCTGGTGACTCGCTGCTCGTACTCACGCGGGCGGGTCTCTTGCGCGCCGACGTGGCCGGCGCCGGGGACGCCCCAGATCGCCTTCGGCCGGCCGGCGGCGCGGTAGAAGGCGCGGTTGAAGCGGCGCTCCTCGCCGTCGGACACGGCGGGTGCGTGGATCAGCAACATCGCGCGCGGCGAGATCTGCCCGACGAGGTCGATCAGGTGCGGCGGTGGGGTGGCGTCCGAGAAGACGGCCGTACCGGCCGTGACCAAGGCGTTGAACACGACCGGGCCGGCCGCGCTGCCGGGCACGCTGGCGAGCTCGCCCACCGAGCGGGCGCCCGCGCCCTCTGACACGACGGCCTGGATGTCCTCGCTGTGCGCGGCGGCCTGGAGGAAGGTCTCGCCGCCGACCGACAGCCCGAGTCCGCCGATGCGCCCAGGCTCGACGTCCGGGCGTTGCTTGAGGAACTCGACCGCAGCGTGCAGATCGCGCTCGCCCTCGTCCCAGGCGTAGGGGTTGGGGTCGCCGTCGCTCTCGCCCTCGCCGCGGCGGTCGAAGATCAGCACGCCGTAGCCCTGTCGGGCCAGCATCCGGGCGGGATGCTGGGTGCCCTTGCGCCCGAAGGCAACGATCACCGCGGCGCCGTTTCGCGACGGCACATATGACCCTTCGAGCGTCAGGCCGTCGCTCGTCTGCAGCTGGACCTCCTCGACGTTGGCGCTGCCGAGGTCGATCTCCTCGACCGGGGGGCGCGCGACGTGAGTGCCCACGTACGCGTAGCCGACCGGGATCAGCACGAAGAGCGAGACGAGGGCACCGGCGCCGATGGCGACCCTGCGCAAGGAGCGGCGCAGCAGGCTGCCGTCGGTTCGGCGCGTCCGCCATAGCGTGACGAGTCCCAACCCGAGCAGCGCCAGCCCGGCGGCGGCCGCGAGGAGACCGGTGAAGTCGTCGCCCGACGGGCCGACGTTTGTCGTGTAGTGCAAGGCCTCGATCCCGGCGACGATCCCGAAGAACCCGACCACCAGCGCAATCGTCGCGCGCGCACCGCCACGCACGCGCGGGTACATGAACGCCGCCAGCGTGAGCGCCGCCAGCGGAACCAGCCCGCTGACCAGATGGTCGCCGGCGGACGTGCCCGGCTGAGGCTGCAGGAACGAATCGTCGGCTATGTGCAGGGCGATCACGCCGACCGCTGCCATGAAGAGCGGGGACCGGTTACGCCGGGGGGCGGCCCGCTGCGACAAGGCGGAGTCTGCAGCACCCTGCCTGGTGGTCGGAGTCGCTGTCTGAGTCTGGGTCATCGCGCCGGAAGCTTCTCCCGGCGCGAGGGCGATCACATCAGGGAAGTCCCTAGTCTGCTGCCCGCTCGGCGAGGAACTCCTGCTCGGCGGCGTTGTCGCTCAGCGCGAGCGCCGCCCGGTAGGCGTCCCCCGCCTCCGCGTCGCGGCCGAGGCGCTTCAGCAGATCCGCCTTTGTCGCGGGCAGGTAGCGGTAGCCGGCAAGGCGGCCGTCGCGCTCGAGCGCCTCGACCTCGGCCAGCGCGGCCTCCGGCCCGTCGACCATCGTCACCGCCACGGCGCGATTGAGAGCGACGACGGGCGACGGCCAGATCCGCAGCAGCTCGTCGTAGAGAGTGAGGATCTGCGGCCAGTCCGTCCCGGCGTAGCTGGGGGCCTGGGCGTGCAGCGCCGCGATCGCGGCTTGAAGCGTGAAGCGCCCTGGCGGACCGGCGCCAAGCGCCGATACCACGAGCCGATCGGCCTCGGCGATCAGCTCGCGATCCCACGCGGAACGGTCCTGGTCCTCGAGGCGCAGCAGCCGGCCCTGCGCGTCGGTGCGCGTCGCGCGTCGCGCCTGGTGGACGAGCAGCAGCGCCACCAGCCCCGCGGCCTCCCGGTCGCGCGGCAGGAGCAGCGCCAGCATGCGCGCCAGGTCGAGCGCGCGCTCGGTGAGCTCGTCGCGCACGAGATCCTCGCCCGAATGGGCGGTGTGCCCGGTTGCGTACAGGAGGTGGATGACGGTCAGGACCGCGTCGACTCGCTCGGGCAGCTCGTCGGCCGACGGCACGGCGTAGGGGATCCGCGCGGCGGCGATCTTCTTCTTGGCCCGGGTGAGGCGCGCGGCCATGGTCGCGTCGGCCACCAGAAACGCCCGCGCGATGTCCGGCGTCGCAACGCCGCACACCAGCCGGAGCGTGAGCGCGACCTGCGCCTCCTGGGCCAGCGCGGGATGGCAGCAGGTGAAGATCAGCCGCAGGCGGTCGTCGGGGATCGTGTCGGTGTTGGTCTCGGGCATCTCGGTATGTTCGGGTTCGAGCAGCAGCGGCAGCTTGGCCTCGAGCGTCCGCCGCCGGCGCATCACGTTGAGCGCGTTGCGCCGCGCGACCGTCGTCAGCCAGGCGCCGGGCCGGTCCGGCGCCCCATCGCGCCCCCAGGTCCGAAGCGCTTGGACGTAGGCGTCCTGCACGGCCTCCTCGGCGGCGTCCAGATCGCGCGTCACGCGCACCGTCGCGGCCAGCACGAAGGCCCACTCGCGACGGTGCGCGACGGCGACCGCCTGGTCGACGGCGCTCAGCTCGCCTCCGCGACCTCGAAGCCGAGCAGCGGCCTGACCTCCACCCCGCCGTCGACGATCGGCGTCAGCTTGGCCAGCGCCAGCGCGTGGTCGAGGTCGCGCGCCTCGATCACGAAGATGCCTGCCATCACCTCCTTGCTCTCGATGAACGGGCCATCGGTGACCAGACCGCCGCGGATCGAGGTCGCCGTCTCGTTCGGATGGAGCGCCATCCCGGCCACCTCCCGCCCGCCCAGCTCCGCGATCCGCTCCGGGAGCTGTGCGTGGGCCTGCATCACCTCCGGCGGGAGGTCCTCCGGCGCCACGCGCTCGAAGATCATCACCGCGTACTGGGCCATCACGCCACCGCCTTGCGACTGAGGCTCATGGCGACGACGCCATTCGTGTACGGCTTGATGGCGGCCAGCTCGAAGTCCTGGCGGTTGAGCCCGCTCGCGAAGAGAGGCTTGCCGTCTCCGAGCAGGACCGGGTGAACGTAGAGGTGGTATTCGTCGATCAGGTCCGCCCGCGCGAGCGCCTGAACGATGCTGGCGCTGCCCTGGATGTTGACGGCCTTGCCCGGTTGCTCCTTCAGTTTCCGAATCTCGTCCTCCAGTCCCTCATCGACCACTCGCGTGTTGCTCCAAACAGTCCCCTCAAGCGTCGTAGAGAACACCAGCTTGGGATAGTCGTTGAGTGCCCCGATGATCCGGGGATCCTCTTTCCCCTCCGCCGGGTTCAGTTCGTCGCCGTCGTCGTAGGGAACGGCGCTGGGCCAGTACGCGGCGAAAATCTCGTAGGTCACGCGCCCGAACACAAACACATCCGACTTGCGGCTCATATCTTCTGCGATGTCGGCCTGCATCTCCGGGTCGAAACCCGCCGTCACCCAACTCATGTCCTCGTCAGGCCCGACCATGTAGCCGTCGAGCGTCACGAACGTGGAAGCGACGACCGGCCGACCTCCCTTCTCGGTCGGCCCCGGTCGTCTCGCCTCGAATTCCTGTGCCATGCCATCCGCCTCTCGCGTGTCGCCTCGAGCCGCGCTTCACGGCTCCTCCTACATGAACGACACGCGGGAACGGCGTAAATCGACAGCCTCTGTCCTAGCGGTCGTCGTCCCCGCCGTGGTTCCCGCCGCCACCCGAGCGCTCGACCTCGACTGCCACCCAGATGCCCTTCGAGCGCCGTACCCTGGCCTCGATCCCGCTCACCCCGGCCTGCAGCGAGGAGAGCCCGGCCAGGCGCTCGAAGCGCGTCCGGTCTGTCACCTTGATGCGCACCGTGCCGCGCTCTGAGTCGCGTAGGCGAAAGCGCCGTGCGTCGCGGTTGACCGAGACCACCGTGCCCTCGAACTCGCGCAACGGCGCGACGCCGGACGCGGCGCCCGACTCGGCCTCTCTGGCCGTGGCCGTCGCCGTAGCGGTCACGAGCACGGCGGCGAGAACTACCAAGATTGCGGTCAACTTCATACGATCACCTCTCTGGTTGCTTGATTGCCTGCGACAGCATCGCCGTCGACCGGCAAGCAACCTCCCAGCGGACGGATAGGGCTCGGTAAGGGGTGGTAAACGGCTAGGCTCCCGGGCAAGTGGCCAGACCATTTGGAAGCTTCGAGGGGATCGACCCTTATGAGTTCGTCCCGGGTGTGCATCTGCGGGCCGTGGGCGGCGAGCAGGTGCTGCTCTGCAAGGTCAGCTACGAGCCGGGCAAGCAGGTCCCCCGGCACAGCCACGAGCGGACCGAGCAGGTGATGTACATCCTCGATGGCGAGGTGACGATGACGATCGAGGACGAGACCCGCACGCTCCGGGCCGGGGACACCGTGGTCGTAAACCGGGGTCTCGAGCACGAGCTGCACTCCGAGCACGGCGTCACGTTCATGGAGGCGCTTGCGCCGGTGCCGCTCGACCACGTTCCCGACCGCGCTCGTGACCTCGTCCTCGGCCCCGATGGCGGGTCGAGGCACGTCGAGCGCTGACACCAGACCAAGGAGAGCACCCGCATGGCCTATGTCGTAAGCGTCACCTGGACCGCCAAGGAGGGTGAGGAGGAAGCGGTAGCCGCCGCCCTCGAGCGCCTGCGCGAGCCGACGCTCGCGGAGGACGGAGTCCTGATGTGGATTCCCCATCGCGACCCCGAGGACGCCAAGGTCTTCCACATCTACGAGCAGTACAGCGAGCAGGCGTCGTATGCCGCCCACGCCGACACCGAGCACTTCCAACGCGACGGCGTGGGCGACGCGATCCCGCGGCTGGCCAAGCGGCGGCGCGAGTTCTACGAGACCATGGACTGATGTGACCGACCCGCGGTTCGAGCCGCTGGCGCGCCGAACCTTCGTCGCCGACGCGATTCGGACGATCAAGGACATGATCCTCGACGGCCGCCTCGCGCCCGGGCAGCGGCTCCCGTCCGAGCGAGCCCTGAGCGAGGCGCTCGGTATCAGCCGCCCCACGGTGCGGGAGGCCATCCGCTCGCTGCAGGCGATGCACATCCTCGAGAGCCGCCACGGGGCGGGGACCTTTGTCGCCTCGCTCAGCGTGGAGGAGCTGCTCGCGCCGCTCCAGTTCGTGCTCTCGCTGGCCGACGGGGGGCTCGAGTACCTGTTCGAGGTCCGCCTGATGCTCGAGCCCGGCGCCGCGGCGCTCGCGGCGGAGCGCGCAACCTCGGAGCAAGTGGAGGGGCTGCGCGAATGTGCGGCACTCGCCGGGCTCGCGGTCGACGACCCGGACGCGATGCTCCGGCTCGACACAGAGCTCCACGAGCGAATCGTCCGGGCCGCCGCGAATCCGCTGCTCGAGCACCTGTCGGCCGCCACAGCGGCACTCGGTGCCGAAAGCCGCGCCTACACTGCGCGACTGCCGGGCGTCCTTCGCCAGACCGTTGCCGAGCATTCGGCGATCGTCGAGGCGATCGCAGCCGGCGACGCCGACGCAGCACGCGCGAGGATGGCCGCGCACATCCACCGCATCCGCGAGGCGGCGCTTGCACCGGCGCCGGCTCAGGCGAGCGGCTTGCCGGCCTGAGCGCCCGGACCGACGAGTTGTGCGGACTCGTCGTGGTCTCGCCGGATCGGGCCTGAGCTGCGCCGCAGCGACTGGCCCTCGCGCCCCGTGCGCCGAGCGATTATCTCCCCGAGGATGGCCACCGCGGTCTCCTCGACCGTCGAGGAACCGATGTCCAGCCCGCACGGGGCGTACACGCGAGCGATGTCCTCCTCCGCGACACCGACCTCGGCGAGGCGCCGGTTGCGGTCCGCTGTGGTCTTGCGGCTCCCGAGCGCACCGACATAGCCCGCGCCGCTGCCGAGCGCGGCCTG
>JBEVKF010000170.1:0-13582 GCA_040509755.1 Thermoleophilaceae bacterium
GCGTAAACCAACACATCGACACAGACGAACCCCAAACCGAGCTGCACAAAATGACCCCAGGGCTCGAGCAAAAGCAGATCGGCCGCCTCCAAGCCGCCCGCGCCCGGCGCGACAGCCAACACGTCGAAACCACGCTCACCCAGCTACGCCAAGCCGCCGCCAGCCAACAAAACCTGATGGACCCACTCCTCGACTGCGCACGCGCCCACTGCACCGTAGGCGAAATCATCCAATCACTCCAACAAGTCTTCGGCACCTACACCGAAACACCAGTCTTCTAATGATGTCCACCGACTCTCGCCAAGTCCTACGGTCGCTCTTGTGACCGTGCAGGAGCAGTCTCTCCTCCCCTCGAGGCCGGCGGGGCGCCCCGCGCTCCGTCGGCCGGCTGCTCCCACAAACGGTGACCTCGAATAACACAGCGTTCTCGGCTTACCACCACTCGGTGTGGCACGCTTCGTGCCGGGATGGCGCCACTGGCATTTGATCCGATTGCCGAGGCACGTCGCCAGTGGAACCGCCATTGGGGGCCGTCGGCGACGGCTTCCATGGGCGCCGTCACGTCAATCATGCGCGTTCACCAGATCCTGATGGCTCGCCTGAACGAGAAGCTAAAACCCTACGGACTGACGTTCCCGCGCTACGAGGCGCTGATGCTGCTCTTCTATAGCCGCCATGGCTCCCTCCCGCTCGGAAAGATGGGAGACAGGCTCCAAGTCCATCGCACCAGCGTCACGAACACCGTCGACGGCCTCGAGCGGCTCGGATACGTGCAGCGCTTGGCCCATGAGCGTGATCGGCGTACGACGCTCGCGTCGATTACTGATCGGGGTCGAAAGGTCGCGGAGGACGCGACCCTCGACCTGAACGGGAGTCGCTTCGGCACCGCGCCGCTCGGCCGGCCGGAGCTCGATTCGGTGTCCGAGGTCCTGCGACGCATCCGGTTGGACGAGGGCGACTTTGTCGAACGGCGTGATGCTTCCGCTGTTCCACGTACCAGCCGGCGTGGGTAGGGGGGCCCGACGATAGGCGGCCGCGGCCGTCTCGTCACTGCGCGACGCGTAGGCCCTTGCTCCGGATCCTGTCCGGCCTCTCGATTCGCGAGCTAGCCGAGCAGTTGGGCACTCCTTCGGCGACGGGGTCGCGAGGTGCTCCGGGGTTGTGTCGGGTGGCACACCGTCGAGGACCACCACCCGGCTCCGCCCTGTGCGGTTTCGTTCTCGGCCACGGCATCCTCGGATGGCGCTTCGTTCCGGCCCCCAGTGGTGTCACAGCAAACAGACCCGGCCCGACCGGCGAAGATCCAATTCGAACGAAGCACCGAGGCGACAAGGGCACCCGCGCTGAGATAGGAGGCAAGCCAATGACGCAGCACAAGGTTGGGACGCAAGAGGAGTGGCAGGCAGCCCGCGACGAGCTGCTCGCGGAGGAGAAGGCGCTCACCCGCCGCAACGACGAGCTGGCTCGGAAACGCCGGGAGCTTCCCTGGGTGCAGGTTGGGAAGGAGTACGGCTTCGAGACCGCCGACGGGACCAAGTCGCTCGTGGAGCTGTTCGACGGTCACTCGCAGCTTCTCATCTACCACTTCATGTTCGGCCCGGAATACGCGGCCGGCTGCCCGGTCTGCTCATCGATCGCGGACAACCTCGACCCGAACGCGATCCACCTGGCGGCGCGGGACGTGAAGCTGATGCTCGTCTCGCGGGCCCCGCTGGAGAAGCTCCAGGGATACACGAAGCGGATGGGTTGGAGCCTCGACTGGGCCTCAACGGCGGGCAGCGAGTTCAACCGCGAGCTTGGCTTGCTGTACACCGAGGAGGAGCTGAAGCCGTTCCTCGAGGGCGGGGTGCCGCCGGCGGTCGAGAACTACGCCGAGGCGTGTGGGGTCGATGCGGCGACGTACGTGTCAGAGGGCCCCGGGCTGAGCTCGTACATCCTCTCGGACGGCACCGTCTACCGGACCTACCTGACGACCACGCGCGGTCTCGAACCGGCGATGGGCTACTACGGCCTCCTGGACCGCACACCGATCGGCCGCAACGAGGAGGGTGAGCAGGTCCTGTGGGTGCGCCGCCGCGATGAGTACGAGGATGCCCCCTCGAGGGCTACCACCTAGAGGCCGGAGCTGGACGCCACGTCCGCCGCGCGGCGCTGCGTGACGGTGTGCAGGGCCTCGTCCATGATCGTGACGGCGAGGTCGATCTCGTCCTCGGAGACTGTCAGCGGGGGCGCCATGCGCAGGCAGCTGGCCTGGCCGCCCGTGCCTCCCCGCACGAGGTTGATGGAGAGCCCGCAGCGTTGGCATTCGTCGGTGAGTGCTAGGCCGAGAGCGTCGGCCGGCGCGCGGGTGTCGCGGTCCTCGACGAGCTCGAGGCCGCACAGCAGGCCGAGGCCGCGCACGTCACCGATGGGCTCGTGGCGTTGTTGCAGCTCGCGCAGCCCGGCGAGCAGGTACTCGCCTCGCGCGCGCGCTCGCGAGGCCAGCCCCTCCTCCTCGACGGCGTCGATGACCGCCAGCGCCGCGGCAGCGGGCATGGGGTCCGAGACGTGCGAGGTCACGTGGACGAATCCGCGCGCGTGGCAGTCCTCCTCGATCGCGGCGCTGGTCGCCACCGCGCTGATCGGTACGCCCCCGCCCAGCGTCTTGGAGAGCACAAGCAGGTCGGGCACCACGCCGTAGATCTCGAAGCCGTACATCGCCCCGAGCCGCCCGAGTCCGGTCTGGCACTCGTCGAGGACGAGCTGCATCCCGCGCTCGCGCGCGAGCTCTGCCAGTCGCATGAAGTAGCCGGGCGGCGGGACGATCACCCCGCCGGCCGACAGGACCGGCTCGGCTACCACGGCGGCGGGCGAGCCGACCGAGGCCTGGTCGTACAGGTCGAAGCCCGCCTCCAGGCACGTGCAGTCGCAGTCGCCGTCGCAATGGCGGATCGGGCAGCGGTAGGCGTAGGGCGCGGGCAGGGCGAACGCCCCCGGCGTGGCCGGGCCGTAGCCGCTCCGCCCGGCGGCGTAGGTGACCGCCGAGGCCCCCGCGGTCACCCCGTGCCAGCTGCGCGTGAGCGCGGCGACCTCGAAGCGCCCGCTCGAGAGCTTGGCCATGCGCAGCGCGGCCTCGATGCCCTCGCCGCCCGTCGACAGCAGCATCACCCGGCGCAGAGGCTCGGGCAGCGTCCCGACCAAGCGGTCGGCGAGGGCGAGCACGGGCTCGGACAGCATCCACGAGTTGAGGTGCAGCACCTCGCGGCAGGCGGCTTCGATCGCAGCGACCACCCGCGGATGGTTGTGCCCGATGGTGGCGCAGATCTGGCCCGCGGTGAAGTCCAGGACGCGCCGACCGTCCACCGTCTCCACAAACGACCCCGACGCTCGGGCCACGACCCCGTCGACGAAGTCCCCTCCATAGCGGATGAGCAGGCCGGCACGCGCGTCCACGCGGGCAGGCTACCGCGCCCCTCGTGGGCCGCTCCGCGATACGCTCCGATCGACGCCGCGCCAGCGGCAGCCAGCAGCCTGAAGGGAGAGCGTGAGAGCAGTGCAGGTGCGTGTCCGTCTCGGCGCCGGGCTGTCCCGGCTCGCCAAGGCGCCGGCGCTCACGCTCGAGCTCGACGACGGCGCGACCCTCGACGATCTGCTCGCACGCCTGGGAGACAGCGAGCCGGATCTGGCTCCGGCGCTGCGCTCGGTGCTGCCCGTGATCGGCGGCGTGCACGCCGAGCGTCGTCAGCGCCTTGAGGACCGCCAGGAGATCGCCCTGCTGCTTCCCGTCTCCGGAGGCTGACCGGCGTACGACCGCCACGACTGAAAAGGAACTCATGGCCATCCAGCAATCCCCCGTGCGGACCAGCGAGGCCCGCCAGACCGTCCTCGTTGACACCTTCACCGACGGCCTGCTCGGACCCGAGGTTCCGATGTTGGGCCCGGTCGCCGACGGCGGTCACGTCGTGTGGAACTCGACCCCCGGCTGCTGGGGGCCGATGATCACGCCGTCGATCCGCGGCGGCCACGAGGTCTGCCAGCCCGTAGCCGTCGACGGCGCGAAGGCGGGGGATGCCGTGGTGATCCGGATCAAGGACATCGAGGTGACCTCCCTGGCCACCTCGTCGGGCAACGACCAGCCGATGGAGGGTCGCTTCAACGGCGATCCCTTCTGCGCGCCGGTCTGCCCAGGCTGTGGGACGGAGTGGCCGGAGACCCGCGTCGAGGGTGTCGGGCAGGAGTCGGTGCGCTGCACGGACTGCGGCGCGGACTGCACGCCGTTCACGTTCACCAATGGCTACACGATGGCGTTCGACGAGCTGCGCTCGCTCGGGGTCACCGTGCCGCGCGAGACGGCCGAGCGCTTCGCCCGCGAAGCGGCCCGCTTCGCGGCGCTGCCCGACAACTCGGTGCAGAACCCCATCCTCGGCTTCGCGCCGCACGACATCGTCGCGCTGGCCACGCGGCTGCGCCCGTTCATGGGCCAGCTCGGCACCTCGCCCTCGACGACGATCCCCGACTCCCACAACGCGGGCGACTTCGGCTCGTTCCTGGTCGGGGCGCCGCACCGCTACGCCCTCGACGCGCAGGAGCTGCAGCGCCACAAGACCGACGGCCACATGGACATCGACGCGGTGCGCGCGGGCGCCATCCTCGTCTGCCCGGTCAAGCTCGACGGCGCCGGCATCTACCTCGGCGACATGCACGCGCTGCAGGGCGACGGGGAGATCGCCGGGCACACCTGCGACGTGTCCGGCGCCGTGACGCTGCAGGTCGGGGTTCTCAAGGATCTGGGCAACGACGGCCCGATCCTTTTCCCGCTGGAGGAGGATCTGCCGTTCCTGGCTCGGCCGCTCAGCCGCGCCGAGCGCGAGCGGGCCCTGGCGCTGGCGCGCCGGCACGGCATGGAAGCGCTCGAAGAGTCGCTGCCGATCTCCGTGATCGGCACCGGCCCCGACCTCAACTCGGCCACAGACAACGGGTTGGCGCGGTCGGCGGAGCTCCTGGACATGTCGGTGCCCGAGGTCAAGAACCGGGCGACGATCGCCGGCGCGATCGAGATCGGCCGGCATCCCGGCGTGGTGCAAGTGACCTTCCGTGCGCCTGCCGACCGGCTGGAGGCGCGCGGCCTCCTGGGCTACGCAGTTGAGCAGTACGGCGAGCGCTGACGAGATAGCGCCCACATCCGCTCGAGTCGCCCGTGAGAGGCGCGCGATTGGGGGCCAGCCCCCAAGGGCCCAAACTGCTGGTGGCGCTCGTCGACGAACCGTGTAAGGATGGTCAAAGTGGGGGCCTCTCATGACTAGTCCACCCGCCCGTACGCCGGATGGGACAGATTCTCTGCTTGATTCGTTCGACCAGGGTCGGGTAACTGACCCCATCCCGGGGAATGGTTACGACCCCCATACAAGCTTGGGCAATGGCCGGTTCGCAAGGCGGGCCGGGTCGGCCGAGGTCCCCCGCGTCAGCGTCGTCATCCCGACGCTCAACGAGGCGCAGAACCTCCCTCACGTCTTTGCCGCTTTGCCGCCCGAGCTCTTCGAGGTGATTGTCGTTGATGGCCGTTCAACGGACGACACGATCAAGGTCGCACAGCAGCTTCGCAGCGATGTGCAGATTGTCCTCGACGAGCGGATCGGCAAGGGCTTCGCCCTGGCGCGCGGCTTTGCTGCCGCTCGAGGCGACATCATCGTGACTCTCGACGGCGACGGGTCGATGGACCCGCGTGAAATCCCGGCCTTCGTCGAAGCGCTCCTCGACGGTGCGCACTTCGCCAAGGGCTCGCGCCTACTCCAGGGTGCGGGCAGCGACGACAACACGCAGGTCCGCCATTTGGGCAACCGCGGCCTCACCAGACTGGTGAACGTCCTGTTCGGCACGCGATACACAGACCTCAACTACGGCTACAGCGCTTTCTGGCGGCCGGCCCTCGACGCGATCACCATCGATTGCGAGGGGTTTGAGGTGGAGACGCTCATCTGCATCCGAGTCGCGCGCGCCGACCTCGTGGTACGCGAAGTCGCCAGCTTCGAACACCGGCGGCTCCACGGCGCCAGCAAGTTGCACGCGGTGCGGGACGGCCTGCGCGTACTTCGGACGATCCTGCGCGAACGGCTCCGGAGGCAGGGCCAGGTCACCGTAGCGATGACGGGCGACCCCTGCGCCGCCTACGAGCAGACTAGAGTCTGATCGCGTCTTCGCGTGGGTGTGGAGCGTGCTCGGGCTTACGAGCCAGGATGTAGGTGGAGACCGCCAGCAGCGGCGCCACAGGAGATCGCTCGAGGCGTGGGATCGCCGCGCGGTAGCGCCGAATCATAGGCGCGGGCATCCAGCGGTAGAGATCGAATTGCGCCAGCGCCCAGCTCTGCTCCACGACGTCGAAGTCGGCCTCGGTCACAAGTGCCCGCAGCTCGCGGGGCCAGTAGTTGCGCGCCTTCGCGACGCGCCGCGTCAACCGACCGGGCAGCCAAGGCATCAACGGCACCGGGTGGCCGAACGAGCGCCGGTCATGGTCCAGGCGGAGGCCGTGTCCCTCTATCGGAAACCCGCGGTTCGGGCTGAACAAAGCCAAGTGACCGCCGGGCCGAAGGACGCGCCGCGCCTCGGACAGTGTGGCCGCTTCACTCGCGACGTGCTCCAATACCTCGTTGAGCAGGACGCCGTCGAACACCGCGTCAGGAAAGGGAAGGGTTTCGGCCTGGGCGCAGAGGAAGCGCACGGCCGTAGGGTGTTCGCGCGCCTCCGCTTCGCGCACGACTTCCTCGATCGCCTCGACGCCGACGACGCTGTCCGCGCCACGCTCGACGAGCGCATCCGCGTAGTAGCCCTGGGCGCACCCGCAATCCAACCAGTCGCCCGTGATGACACCGCTGCGAGCCACCTTTCCGAGCCGGTAGGAGACGGTGCCGCCGTAGGCCGTGTGCCCTCCGGGTTCCATGAAGCGTGGGGCGCGCGCGCCCGCGGGACGCGGTTGTTGAGAGTGCGCGGACATCGAAAAGGTCATCATCACAGGGCCGCCCCGGTCGCGTGCTCTACGCTCCGCGGAGTCGGGTGGAAGCAGCGGTCGCCGAGCTATTGTTGCTAGAGGCCTGTACCGGTGCCCGGCCTCCTGACCCCGTCATCGAGCCCCATCCCATCCGCCGTCGTGAGCGACCGCCGCTGCGCGTCCTGCAGGTGACGCCGCGCGTTGCCCCGCACGTCGGAGGCGTAGAGACCCACGTACGAGAGGTGGTCTCCCGGCTGTCGGCGCACGACGTGGAGTCTGCGATTCTCACCACGGACGAGACGCGGCGGCTGCCTCCCCGCGCCGAACTCGACGGCGTGCCGGTGATCCGCGCAGCGGCATGGCCGCGCGGCCGTGACCTGCTGTTCGCCCCGGAGGTCTTCACCGGCGTCCAGCGCGGGAACTGGGACGTGGTGCACGTGCAGTCCTATCACACGCTCGTCGCGCCGCTGGCGATGACGGCCGCGGCCCGGGCGCGTATCCCGTACGTGGTGACATTCCACGGCGGCGGACACTCCTCGCGGCTTCGGAACGCGATCCGCGGCCCGCAGCTGCGGCTGCTGCGCCCGCTGCTCGCGCGTGCAAGAGCACTCGTTTCTGTCGCAGAATTTGAGATCGAGCACTATGGCGCAGCGCTCGGGCTTCCGCGCGGTCGCTTCGTCACCATCCCCAACGGCGCCGACCTGCCCGCGCCGTCGGCCAACGCCCCTCCGATCAGCGGCCGTCTCATAGTCTCCTCCGGACGGCTGGAGCGCTACAAGGGCCACGAGCGGGTCCTGCGGGCGTTACCGCACGTCCTAGCTGCGATCCCCGACGCGTGGCTATGGATCGCGGGAGCCGGCCCGCGAGAGAGCGAGCTGCACCGGCTCGCGGCCGAGCTCGGGGTTGCCGACCGCGTAGAGATCGGGCTCGCCGGACGCCAGGCAATGGTGGACCGCCTGAGCGGCGCGTCGCTCGCGGTGCTACTGAGCGAGTTCGAATCGCAACCGGTGGCTGCACTCGAGGCGGCCTCGCTGGGCATCCCTCTCGTGGTTGCCGACAACTCCGGCCTGTCCGAGCTATCGCGCCGCGGCCTGGCCCGGGCCGTCGAGCTGAGCGATTCGCCGGACGCACACGCCCGAGCAATCGTCGAGCACCTCCTGAGTCCGCCGCCCATCCCTACAGTGCCCCTCCCGACCTGGGACGCGTGCGCGCGCGACTTGGCCTCGCTCTATCGCCGGGTCGCGGCGTGCCCTCAATGCGCGTCCTGATGCTCGCTCAGTTCTACCCGCCGATCGCGGGCGGCGAGGAGCATGTGGTCGAGGCACTCGGGATAGAGCTGGCGCGCAAAGGCCACCACGTGGCCGTCGCAACCGTTCAGCATCCCGGGTTCGCGAGGCGGGAGGAGGTGGAGGGCGTGCACGTGCATCGGCTCCGCAGCGCCGCCTCGGCCCTCCGATTCCTCTACAGCGACGACCGGCTCCACGCTCCGCCGGGACCGGATCCCGCGCTCGGGTGGCAGCTTCGGCGGGTCCTGGAGGTCGAGCGGCCGGACATCGTGCATGCGCACAACTGGATGATCCACTCGTACCTGCCCCTCAAGCTATCGGCCGGACTACCGCTCATCCTGTCGTTGCACGACTACAGCCTCGTGTGTTCCATGAAGCGGCTCATGCGCCGCGGCAGGCCCTGTCACGGACCCGGGATCGTGAAATGCCTGCGCTGCGCCGGCGACCACTACGGCGCGGTCAAGGGCGCGGGCGTCGCAGCAATGGTCGGTGCTACCGCCTGGCCTGAAGCCGCGCTGATCGACGCATACGTGCCCGTCAGTCAGGCAGTCGCGGACGGTAATCGCCTCCATCTGCGCCACACGCCTTATGAAGTGATCCCGAATTTCTTCTCGCCGCCCCGGGCACCGGAGCCACCTTGGACGGACCGCTTGCCGGAGGGTGAGTTCGTTCTGTTTGCAGGCGATGTCTCCTATGAAAAGGGCGCAGGGGTGCTGCTGCAGGCTTTCGCGCGGACGGGACAGTCCGCGATGTCGCTCGTCCTGATCGGGCGTCAGTTCCTCGAGCCGGGACCCGAGGAGGCACGCGGGGTGATCCGGATCGACCCGCTTGATCATGGCTCGGTTCTTGAGGCGTTCCGGCGGTGCGCGCTCGCCGTCGTGCCGTCTCTGTGGCCTGAGCCCTCCGGGCTCGTGGCGCTCGAGGCGATGGCTATGGGCAAGCCGGTGATCGCCTCCCGGACGGGGGGGCTGCCGGAGGTCGTCGTCCACGGCGAGACAGGGCTGCTGGTCCGCTGCGGCGATGTCGAGGAGCTGCAGCGGGCGCTGCGGCTGCTGATGTCTGATCACCATCTGCGCAAGCGGTTTGGCGAGGCGGGCCGGCGGCGTCTCGAGCAGCATTTCAGCGCCAACGCCGTGGTCCCTCGCTTCGAACAGCTCTACGCCTCGATGGTCGGACGGGCACGAGCATGAGTGTCCGCGAGCGCGAAACCATCCTTTCCGAGTCGGGCCCGAGCCAGGAGCCGCCGACGGAGGGCGGCTCAACGCGTGGGGTAACCCCGTGGCTGCCCGTAGTGGCGCTCTGGGGCGCGGCGGGCATCGCGATGGTTTCCTACTCGTTCGCCCTCGCCCGAGCGAATCTGGACCTGGATGTTGCGCGCTTCCTCTTCCTCGGCGCGATCGCCGTCATCGGCGGGTCCGCGCTCGTGCGAATGCTGGCGCCGTCGACCGGCCGGTCCGAGCGCATCCTTATCGTGGCGCTCACGGCGGTGCTGTTCTACTGGATCAAGGTGCTGCACGACCCGGTGAGGCTTCTTCTCCCGGACGAGTTCTTTCACCTGGCCAACACCCAGGGCCTTGTGGAGAGCGGGCAGCTGTTCGACGAGAACCTTCTGCTCCCCGTCAGCGGCGACTATCCGGGCCTGGCGCTGGTCACTGCGGCGCTGTCAGAGCTTTCCGGTCTTGGGCTCTTTCCCTGCGCGCTGCTCATCATCGGGCTTGCGAAGCTGGTGCTGTCGGTCGCGCTCTTCCTGATCTTCGAGCGCCTGTCGGGCTCCGCCCGCATCGCGGGCGTCGGGGCGCTGCTCTACTGCGCCCACTCCAACTACCTCTTCTGGAGCTCGCAGTTTTCCTACGAGTCGCTTAGCCTGCCGTTACTCGCGGTCGCAGTGCTCTGTCTCGTGTCGCGCACCGGCACAGGACGTCAGCAGCGCATGGCGTGGTCGGCACTCGGCTGCCTCATCGCAATCGCTGTCGCCGTCACGCATCACCTGACCGGGTACGCGCTGGCCTTGCTTCTCTGGCTGCACGTCGCGCTCACGTTACGGGCGCGGCGCCCCGGTGTGCAGCCGCCGATCGCCATGGCTGTGGTGGCGACCGTGGCGAGCGTCACCTGGGCGCTAGTAGTCGCCGGAGACACGGACAACTACCTCGGCTCCATCTTCGGCCGCTTCCTGGATTCGGTATCACAGAGCGCGAGCGACGCCGGCATTACGCGCGCGCCCTTCCAGGGCGGCGCGGCGGGCGTTACCGGGGCCGGCGGCCCGCCGCTCGATGACCAGCTTCTGGCGGCGGCGACCGTGGTTCTCGTGACGCTCGGGGTTGTCGCCGGCCTGCTCACCGCACGCAAGCGGACGTGGACCGATCCGCTCGCCCTGATCCTCGCGGCGGCGGCGGCGGCCGCGTTGGCGGCCTATCCGCTGCGCGTGTTCCCGGGAGCGTGGGAGGTATCCAACCGCACGGCGGACTTTCTCTTCGCCGGCGTGGCAGCGGTGGCGGCGGTCGCGGCGGTCGCCTTCGTCGATCGGGGGCGCGGACGCTGGCGCGTGCCGGCGGTCGCCATCGGGGGTGTCATCGCGATCGCTGGCGGGGTCGTGATCGGGTGGCCAAGCGCCGCACGGCTGCCGCGCCCGTTCACGGCGGAGGCGGCAGGGGCTCGCATCGAGGCGCAAGGACCTCAGTTCGCTCGATGGGCGCGGACACACCTCCCCGCTGAGAGCGCCTTTGTGGCTAACGACAGCAACGGACGTCTGCTGTCCGTCGCCGGCTTCGACCGCGTTTTCGCCGGGCCGACACCCACCGTGCCAGAACTGCTCACCTACGATGTGCTGCCCCAGTGGCAGTGGGACTTCCTCCGCGCGCAGGGGATCGACTACGTCGTCGTCGACCGCCGTGTCGCGGGCACCGATACCCTGATTGGCTACTTCTACCCGCGCGCGTCCGAGGCGGACGACCCGCCTATCTCGAATTGGCAGAACGTGCGCCAGAAGTACGAGGGTCTGCCGAACAGCGGCCGGATCTTCGACAGTGGCGACATCGTGGTCTATGACATCCGCCGGCCGCTCGAGCGGGGGGAGCCCCCAGCCGATGCCTGAACACGGGTTTCAAGCTTGGTTCCGCCTCTACGGTGGGCTTGCGTGCGCAATAGCCGTCATGGTCTGCGGCGCGGGGACCATCGCCCTCGACGCTCCCCTGCCGCTGCGGGCGATAGCCGCCGGGGGAGCGGTCCTCTGGGCGCCCGGCTACGCGCTCACAATGGTTGCCTTCCTACCAGGGGCGATCGGCGGCGTCGAGCGGGCCGTCCTCGCGTTCGCCTCGAGCCTCGCGCTGATCGCGATCCCCGCGATTCTGCTCGATGCCATCGGCGTGCGGCTCCAAACGAGCAGCTTCCTCATTACTGCGTGCGTTCTGACGTCGCTCGCAGCCTTGCTTGCGCTGCTGCGGCTCCCGTCGCTAGCCGACACGCCCCTCCGTCCCGCCGGGAGGCGCCAGCCGCTGATCCCAATCGTGGCGGTCACTCTGGGCATGGCCCTCCTCCTCTCTGGCGCGCTGCTTGCGGCCAGGCTGACTCCGCAACCCGCCGGTATCCGGGGATCATCGGCCCTGGCCGCCACGAGCACCGCGCCGCGATCTGTGCGAGCAGAGGTCATCAGCGCCGAACTGGAGACGACCAAGTACCGGCTCGCAATCTCAACGAACGCTGGACCGGTGGAGTTAGCCCGCTTCGCGCTGGCTCCTGGCCGCTCCTGGCGGGCGACCGTGCGCCGGCCTCGCGGTACCGACGCCGCCGAGCTCCTTCTGTACCGGGGTGCGGAGCGGCTTCCGTACCGCAGAGTCGTAGTCCCGCAGGCGCCGACATGAGAATTCTGATTGCCAGTGACCACTATCCGCCGTTCATCGGCGGCGCCCAGCGCCAGACGTGGCTGCTCGCGCACGAGCTCGAGCGGCGGGGACACTGCGTGCTCGTGGCGACCCCCTGGCAGGATCGCTTGCCGGCGCGCGAGCATGACGACGGGGTGCGAGTGCGCCGGCTCAAGCAACTACGAACGCTCGTTCCGCTGGTCCGCGGTCCGGCGCGGCGCCGGTACCAGCCGCCGTTTCCCGATCCCGTGACGGTGGTCGAGCTTCGCCGCCTCATCGATCGCTTCAAACCTGATTTGATCCACGCCGCAGGCTGGTTTTCCTACTCCTGCGCTGGTGCGCTGCATGGTAGCCAGATTCCGCTCGTGGTCTCGGCTCGCGACTATGGCTACAGCTGCGCCAACACGACGCTCATGCGCCGCGATCGGCTGTGCTCCGGGCCCGCGCCCGGGAAGTGCATGGCGTGCGCCGGCCGGCACTACGGCGTGCCGCGCGGGTGGCTGGCGGCGGCCGGTGTTCTCGGGTTTCGCCCCCTGATCAGGAGCAAGACCACGATTCTGCACAGCGTCAGCCAGTACGTGGACATGGTGATGCGCCGTGATCTCATGGGAGGCGAGTCGACTTCGCGCACTCCGCTGGAGGTCATCCCGAGCTTCCGCTTCGAGGAAGATCCACCGGCGAACGGTACCGGCGACGTCCTGCACCGATTGCCAGAGCGCCCGTTCATCCTGTTCGTCGGCGCGTTGCGTCCGGTCAAGGGGATCGAGACCCTCCTCGCGGCCTATCGGGGGCTGGTCAATCCACCGCCACTCGTCCTTCTGGGAACGCGGGAGACAGACACGCCGCACGACCTGCCCCTCGAGGTGGTCATCATCGAGGAGCTGCCGAATTGGGCCGTGCTAGAGGCTTGGGACAAGAGCCTCTTCGGGGTGTTCCCGTCACTCTGGCCCGAGCCGTTCGGCAGTGTCGTGCACGAGGCGATGAGTCGCGGCAAGGCGGTCGTGGGCACCACTCCAGGTGGCCACGCCGACATGATTGAGCACGAGCGGACGGGCCTGCTCGTCCCTGCAGGGGATATCGAGGCGCTGAGGGAAGCGATGCGCACGCTGATCGAGAATCCGGCGCTGCGGAAGCGTTTGGGGACCGAGGCGCGTGCTCGAGCCCGAGAGTTCACGGCGGACGTTGTGGTGCCTTTGTATGAGCGTATGTATGCGAGCGCAATTTGCGCCGCCGGGGCTTCTGCCCGCAACTCGTAAGAGGGACGCAGCCTCTCGACGTCTGTTCTACGGCCCGTCTCGACGTCTGTTCTACGGCCCGTCGGGAGACGCCCGGGGCAGCAAGAGCCGGTCGATGAAGAGGTATGAACCCCCTTGCCGGTCCGCCTCGCCTACGTTGCATCGCCCTAACAGCCATGGCCAGCCTCCTGGTCATCCTGGCGCTGATCGGCCCCACCGAGCTCACCCAGGCTGCCGACGCCC